>JAJFIO010000175.1 GCA_021774915.1 Alphaproteobacteria bacterium | reverse complement strand
GATCCGCAAAGGTGCCTGGCGCACTCAGGAGGCGCTCTGGAAAGGCATCGGTGAAACTATCGAGAAAGTCTCCCCAGAAGAATGCAAAAACTATCTCAGGCATGCCGGGTATGCGTAAATGTTTTGTGAATCGAGTCTAGTTCTTATTGGTCGCGCATCCGAACCCAAAAACCGCGTACACCCACGGGTCAAGCCCGAGGGCATGTTTTTGTGAATGTGCTCTATCCGTGATGAAGCGTTAAATCCTTGATCGTGGGGTGGGCGCCGCATAAAGCGCAGTCCGGGTCGGGCTGAATTTTGACGTTACGCGTCTGGGCGCCAAGTCCGTCAAATAGCACGAGGCGTCCGGCTAGGCTTGTCCCAATGCTCAAGATTTCTTTCAAAACCTCCAACGCCTGCCATGCGCCCATCACGCCGCTCAGCGCTCCGAGGATTCCGGCCTCCGCGCAGGACGGCACGGTGCCTGGCGCTGGGCTTTGCGGATAAAGGCAACGGTAACAGGGGAACCTTGAGCCTCTCTCGTCTGTGTCATAGGCTTTAAACAGCGAGAGTTGCCCGTCAAATTGCCCGACGGCGGCGGAGACCAAGGGGCGGCGCGCAAAAAAACAGGCATCGTTGATGAGCGCCCGCGTTTCAAAGCTGTCGGAGCCATCGGCCACCAGATCATAGGCGCTCACGAGTTCATACGCATTTTTCGCGTTAAGCCGGACGGTGTGCGTTTTTACCGTGACATCTGGATTGAGAGCGAGAAGCGCCTCGCGCGCGCTTTGCGTTTTGTCGCGTCCGACATCGCCTGTCTTATGGATGATTTGACGTTGAAGATTTGTGAGATCGACCTGGTCATCATCGACCACGCCCAATGTGCCCACACCGGCGGCCGCCAGATAGAGGAGAAGCGGCGCGCCAAGGCCACCCGCGCCCACCACCAGCACTGATCCGGCGAGCAGTTTTTCCTGCCCCTGGCCGCCCACTTGTTTGAGCAGCAAGTGGCGCGAATAACGCTGGATCTGTTCTGGCGTCAGATTCACAAACCGTGATCCCTTAAGCGCTTGCCCTGCTGGGCGCGACCGCTCCGCCTGTGGAGCCGAACCCTCCTGCGCCGCGCGTCGTTTCAGTCAGAGAACCCGCTTCTTCCCACAGGACGCGCACCACGCTGGCAACAACCATCTGCGCGATCCTGTCGCCGCGGCGCACCACAAAGGGCGCGGTGCCATGATTGATCAGAATGACTTTCACCTCGCCCCGGTAATCGGAATCAATCGTGCCCGGTGCGTTGAGCACGCTGACCCCATGTTTTACCGCGAGGCCGGATCGGGGCCGAACCTGCACTTCAAACCCCACGGGGATGGCCATTTTCAGGCCGGTGGGGACCATGGCGCGGGCGCCCGGTTCGATCGTTATGTCTGAGCCCGGATCCAAAGCGGCCAGCAGGTCAAGCCCCGCCGCACCATCCGTCTCGTATGAAGGCAAGGGCAGATCCTTGGCGGAGGGCAACCGCACCACGGTGATGAGAGTTTCAGTTTGAGCCATGAGACGATCCTCTTTTGCTCCCCAAGGGCAGAGCTGTGATTTTATTTGCGTTAAAATGATCCGCCAGACGCTGCGCCAGTGCGGCGCCGATCTCAAGTTTGGTCATGCGGGGCCACTGTTCTTGCGTGTCCGGGGTGATCAGGGTGATTTCATTGTTATCGCCGCCCATGACGCCGCTGCCCGGTGAGACATCATTGGCGATGATCCAGTCGCAGGTTTTGGCTTTCAGCTTTTCCCGGGCATGGGTTTCCAGGTTTTCCGTCTCGGCGGCAAATCCGACCACCAGTAACGGGCGGTTTTTCTTGTCTGTGCTGAGTGATTTAAGAATATCGATATTCTCTGCCAGGGGCAGGGCCGGTGCTCCGGTTGCGTTTTTTTTGATTTTTTCGCTTTGGGGCTTGGCTATCCGCCAGTCAGCTACGGCGGCGGCGCATATGGCCGCGTCGACCGGCAGGGCGGCGGCGCAAGCTTGGGCCATCTCGGCAGCGGTTTCCACCCGGACCGTTTGAACTCCCGGCGGATCGGGAATTGTCACCGGGCCGGAGATGAGCACCGTATCCGCACCCAATTCCGCCAACGCCCTGGCAATGGCGAAGCCCTGCTTGCCGCTCGACCGGTTGGCGAGATAGCGCACCGGATCGATGGGCTCGTAGGTCGGGCCAGCGGTCACAAGCACGCGCCGTCCCGTCAGAGGGCCGGGCGCTTTGTCTATGGAGGGTAGGGGGGCGATGCCTGCCCCGCTGTTCTGGAAATGGTTTTCGATGGCGGCCACAATGTCCAGCGGTTCGGCCATGCGCCCCGGCCCAAACTCACCACACGCCATGTCGCCTTCTTCCGGTCCGACAAAGGCGATGCCGTCGCGGGCAAGCTGCGCGGCATTGCGCTGCGTGGCGCTGTGGGTCCACATGCGCACATTCATGGCCGGTGCGAGCAAAACCGGCGTGTCGGTTGCCAGCAACACGGTGCTGGCCAGATCTCCGGCCAGTCCAGCGGCCATTTTAGCCATCAGATCGGCGGTGGCGGGCGCCACCACAATAAGGTCGGCCGCGCGCGATAATTCGATATGGCCCATTTCAGCTTCATCCGAGAGGCTGAAAAGATCTTCATGGACTTTTTCGCCGGTCAGGGCGCTGAAAGACAGCGGGGTGATGAACCGGGCACCTGCTTTGGTTAACAGCCCGCGCACCTGGGCGCCGCGCTCCTGAAGTCGCCGGGTGAGATCAAGCGCCTTATAAGCCGCGATTCCGCCGGCCACGATCAGGAGAATGTGTTTGTTTTGCAGCAAAAGGGTCGTCCCTGGGGTAAAAGTATAGTAAACGCCGTGCGGAAATGCGGTCCGCTCCAGCCCGGAACGCTCTATACTATCCCAAAGAGCCGATAAAAAGAGATCAAAATTTTCGGACGGATTTGGGTGTGTGTGCGTAAAGGTGGGAGAGAGCTCATGTATGGTAGGGCGTTTGATCCTTACGAATGGATCCGGGTGAGAGGTAATAAGGGACTTTATTACATTGATTACGGCCTGCGCCCAGGATTGATTGCGGGCGTGGCCTATGCGGCGCTGATCGCTCTGCTGGGTGGCCCCTTCTCGCCGTACTGGAATGCGCCGGTTTTTGCTTTGTTGACGACGCCGATTTACATGTGGCTGAGTCACCGGGCTTGGGAAGCCAACGAAGATGCGTTTGCGGCTTATGTGGTGAAGGAAGGCAAGCGCCTTTCCGGTCAACTTTAAATCAATACACTGAGAGCAATCACGGCAAGGGCAGTTGCGCCGATCCATACAGCGACGTTCACGCCTCTGCGCTGGCGGTGGGTTGCTTTGGCGATGGCGTGTGCGGCTTCCGGATGCAGACGCAAGCCTTGCGGCGTGAGAGCCGCGGAAACAGTCTCGGCAGCACTGAGAGCGGCGGGCAGATGGCTGAGGCTGCGGCCCAGAGAGAGCGCACCTTGCGCCGCTTCCTTAAGCCGAGCTTCGGGTCCAAAATGTTCCGCCATCCATTGCTCAACGATAGGCCGCGAGACCTCCCAGATATTGAGAGCGGGATCGAGATCGCGCGCCACGCCTTCCACCACCATCATGGTCTTTTGCAGCAGCACCAATTGAGGTTGCAAGTGCATATCGAAAGTTTCGGTGACCTGGAAAAGCTGCGCCAGCAGGCGGGCCATGGAAATGGCGCCGGCGTGACGGCCAAAAATCGGCTCGCCCACCGCCCGCAGGCTCTGGGCGAAAACGTGCAGTGAATGATGGGCAGGAACATAGCCTGCGGTGAAGTGGACCTTGGCCAGGCGCTCATAATCGCGGGTCAAAAATCCAAACAGGATCTCGGCCAGATAGCGCCGTGAATCGCGATCCAGCCGTCCCATGATCCCGAAATCGACGGCGGTCAGGCAGCCCTCAGCATCGATAAAGATATTGCCCTGGTGCATGTCGGCATGGAAAAAACCGTCTTGCAAGGCATGGGTTAAAAACGCTTCGATGACATGCCGGGCGATGAGGCTAGGGTCAAAGCCCAGGGCTTGCAGGCTAGCGCCGTCGGTGATGGGTGTGCCGTCGATCCACTCACTGGTGAGTACGCGCTGGCTGGTGCGGGTCCAGTCCACCTCCGGCACGCGAAAATTTTTCCGGCCTCGATTGTTCTCAGCCAACTCTGACGCCGCCGCCGCTTCGAGCCGCAAATCCATTTCCATCCGGCTGCTGGCGGCCAGGGTTTCAACCAGCTTGACCGGTTCCAGGCGCCTCAAAGCTGGGCGCAGGCGCTCCGCCCACCGTGCGGCAAAAGCCAGCGCTTCCATGTCTGCGGCAAAGCTCTCCTCAATATCGGGCCTGAGCACTTTTACCGCCACCACTTTTACCGCGCCCAGTTCGTCGTCCAGGGGTCGGGTCTTTGCTTTGTGCACTTGGGCAATCGAAGCGGCCGCCATGGGTTCGCTCAAAGTGGAAAAGAGTTCTTCCCACGGGCGTTCCAACTCGGCTGCAATGATGGTTTTGGTCCGGGCGGTGGGAAAAGGGGGCAAGCGGTCTTGCAGGCTCTTCAGGTCTCCGGCGAGTTCATTACCGATAAGGTCCGGTCTTGTGGCCAGAAACTGTCCCAGTTTGATGAAAGCGGGGCCAAGGGACTGCAAGGCTAGGCCGAGCCGTATTCCGGGCCTGGAAGGCGTTGCTGTGCGTCCCCGCTGCCCCGGCCAGGCGCGCGCCAGGCGTCCGCCCAAGCGCACGGCCACGGGCACATGGCGCGCCAGCTCATGGGGCACCAGCGCATCATATTGCGCCAGAGTGCGGGCCGCTTGCGTCAGCCGAGCGATGTGCCGAATGCTGTCGAACATGTCTTCTAAGTCCGGAAGGGGGTGTGCGGGGTCAGAATCATGGCATGAATTTTCAGATTCGCCACGCTGAATGCAGGGTGACGATGCCACCGCTGAAAGAGCGGATGCTCACCTGAGAAAACCCGGCGGCTTCGATTCTGGCTTTGAAAGTGTCCCGGTTAGGAAAACGGCGGATGCTCTCCACCAGATAGCGATAAGCATCGCCATCGCCGGTGACCCATGCGCCCAGTTGCGGGACGACCGACAAGGAGTAGGCATCGTAAAGCTTGTTCAGGCCCGGCAGCACGGCGGGGGAAAATTCAAGGCATAAAAAACGCCCGCCTGGTTTTAACACACGGGTTGCCTCGGTCAGCGCGCGGTCCATATGGGTGACGTTGCGAATGCCAAAGGCGATAGTGTAGGCGTCAAAAGACCGGTCGGGGAATGGCAAGTTTTCGGCGTTGCCATTCATCCAGTTGAGGGCCGCTGCGCGGGCGCCGAATTTTTGTGCGGCTCGGCTGCGGCCAACCTCCAGCATGGCGGCGTTGATATCGCATATGGTGATCTGTCCTGGCGGCATGGGTAGGCCCGCGCGCTCCAACCGCTCAAATATGCGAAAAGCAATATCGCCCGTGCCCCCGGCAACGTCCAATATCTTCATATCCGGCCGGGGCGCCAGTACATCGACCATGGCGTTTTTCCACAACCGGTGGAGACCGCCGGACATAAGGTCGTTCATCAGGTCATAGCGCCCGGCAACGGACTCAAAGACGCGGCGCACCATAGGCGCTTTGTCCTCGGCGCTGACGGATTGATCCCCGAAATGGCTGTCTTTTTCAGATGGGGGGGGCGAGGCATGTGCGGTCATAAGCGCGACCTTAGCGTATAAGGGGGCGCTTGCGCCACACTGTGGGCTAGAAGCGTTAAGGGAAAGGGTGACTATGACCTTCGTCGCCGGATTCATAGGAAGGAAATAGGGAAAAACCCATGCCGGAATTGCCTGAAGTTGAAACCGTGCGCGGGGGATTGGACCTGGCTATGACCGGTCGGTGTCTGTCCCGTGTGCATCTCCGCCGCCGGGATTTGCGTTTTCCCTTCCCCCGGGACTTCGCTAAGCGGATCACGGGACGCAACGTGCTGGCGGTGCGCCGCCGGGCGAAATATCTTCTGGTGGATTTGGAAGGCGATCTGGTGCTGATCATGCATCTGGGGATGTCGGGGCGGTTCACTATATACCCGCCGCCGGTTGCCAAGGGCTCCCAAGCGCCGGGGGGCGGGCGCCATGATCATGTGGTGTTTGATCTGGATGACGGCGCCCGTATTGTCTATTGCGATCCGCGGCGTTTCGGGTTGATGGATCTCAGTGTGGGCAAGGCGCTCGACACCCACAAGCTGTTTAAAAACATCGGGATCGAACCTCTGAGTGCAGCCCTCACCCCCGCCTTCCTCGTCGCCGCGTTGAAAGGCCGTCACACACCCATCAAGGCTGCGCTGCTGGATCAGAAAATCATTGCCGGGATCGGTAATATCTATGCCTGCGAAATGCTGCACCGTGCGCGGCTGTCACCGAGGCGCTCTAGCCATACAGTGCAAGGGCAGCGCGCGGTGCGTCTGGTGACGGCTATTGGTGAGGTATTAAGGGAGGCGATCGCGGCGGGTGGGTCGACTTTAAAAGACTATGCAAGAACAGATGGAGAACTTGGGTATTTTCAACATGAATTTGCCGTCTATGGGCGGGAAGGCGCGCCGTGCCCTGCGCCAGCCTGTAACGCGTTGATTTCCCGCATTGTGCAGTCCGGCCGCTCAACCTTTTTTTGCCCCCGTTGTCAACGCTAAAGATCTCATGGCCGAAATCACGAGGTGACGGCAGCATGTCCTTGCGCTAGAACACCCGCCAGACAAAAATTACCCTCCGCGACGAAGGAGCCGCTTATGGCTTATGAAAATATTTTGGTGGACCGCCAAGGCAAGGTCGGGGTGATCACCCTCAACCGGCCTGATGCCATGAATGCGCTCAACAATGCGCTGATGGACGAGTTGACCCTGGCGGTCAAAGAGTATGACGCCAGCCCCGAGATTGGCTGCATTGTTCTGACCGGCTCATCCAAGGCCTTTGCCGCTGGTGCGGATATCAAGGAAATGCAGCCTAAATCCTATGTTGAGGTGTACGGGGAAGATTATATCACCGCCAATTGGGAAGAGCCTACGCGCTGCCGCACGCCGATTATGGCTGCTGTCGCGGGCTATGCGCTGGGCGGGGGGTGCGAACTCGCCATGATGTGTGATTTCATCCTAGCCGCGGACAACGCCAAATTCGGCCAGCCGGAAATTTCATTGGGCGTGGTGCCGGGCGGCGGCGGCACACAGCGTCTCACCCGTTTTGTCGGCAAATCCAAGGCCATGGAAATGTGCCTTAGCGGTCGGATGATGGACGCTGAAGAGGCCGAGCGGGCCGGCCTGGTGAGCCGTATCGTGCCAGTAGATGATCTCGTCAGCGAAGCGCTTAAAGTAGCGGGCAAAATTGCGGATATGTCACAGCCCGTGGCCATGCTGGTGAAAGAAGCGGTTAACCGCGCCTATGAAACCACTTTGAACGAGGGTGTGCGCTTTGAACGCAGGCTTTTTCACTCGTCCTTTGCCCTGGATGATCAAAAAGAGGGCATGGGGGCGTTTCTGGAAAAGCGGAAACCGCAGTTCAAGAACCGCTGATCCGGGCCAGCGGCGTGGGACAAGTCAAGTAATTTGAGATAGCCTTCAGAGCGAGACTGGGGGTGGGGCCTCAGAGTTGTTGACGGGAAGTGGCAGCATTTGTATAACACGCGACCGTAGTTGTGCTGTAGCCTTAAAGAACTGGTTTTGTTTGGGCAGCCGCGGGTCATCATTTTCAAGTTTCAGCTAAAACAAGTTAGACACCTCATATATGGCAAATTCACGCTCCGCAAAAAAAGCTATTCGAAAGATCGAACGGCGTACTGACGTCAGCCGCACGCGGCGCTCCCGTGTGCGCACTTTCGTTCGGCAGGTTGAAGATGCGATCACCAGTGGGGACGCAGCAGCAGCAGCGACCGCATTGAAATCAGCCCAACCTGAAATCATCCGCGCCGCTCAAAAAGGCCTCTATCATCGCAATGCCGCCGCGCGAAAAGTTTCACGTCTTGCCAAGCGGGTCAATGCACTCAGCAGTTAGGTCGTTTTGCTGAAACAAGCAATCTGGCTCATCCACTGCAAGAGCGCTTTAAAACCCAGACTATAGTGATTGTCCAGACAGACAGAGGCGGGGTTAGCGCAGTTGCGTGATTTATACTGCCTCGCACTATATGCAGTACATTTTCATGCCTCTTAAAGGTTTTTCATAGAGCGCCGTGCGCAAAAGTGTGTGCGGTTTTGCGCTTAAAACGGCGCGACCAACAAGAACTAGAGCATCGCAAGAGATTCCAAAATAACGTGTGATGCTCTAGACCACCTATCTGACTCAAATTAGGGTGGTTCTCTAATTTGCATAATTTATCGCACAGTTTAACTTCAAAACTTGTTCCCGCTTTGCGGGTTCGGGCTCAAAGTGGCTGTGAGAAAAATCGAGACCGCACAGTAAACCGGAATTGAATGTATTCGTCAGAGCTCATTTTGCAGTATATCTTTGTGCGGAATAACACATTTGAGTAAATTTACAACAAATACAAAGGCTAGTGCCACAGAGTATTTTTCGCGTTGTAAAAAACTATCGAGGAAAGAGAAAGCAATAAAATTGCAAGCGAAATTTTTTTAAAAATTTGATGTGTTCCTGCCCCCTTCCTCTTGCAAGTTTCCAGGCGAAAGAGTTATCTTGCCTTTGGTTAAGACGTGTTGTCCCAAGCAGTAGCTAGATAAACATTTTGCTGACGATACATGTTTTTCCATTCAGTAGTATTCTCCGTCTATTTTAGACACCAGTTCAATTCTGATTAGAGTCATCCGGTGTGTTTTTTCCGGTGTGTTTGTCAGTCGATTTGCCTATGTGAATCGATAAGGCTTTTGTTTGGGTTTTTGGTGAAGATGAAATGGTGAAACGCACTCAATCCGATGACGCCCCCCAAGCTGATGGGGCGCCAAGCGCCTATGCCGGGGATGTCACCCCTGGGCAAGCCTGGAATAAGCTGAGTGAGGATCCTGCTGCGGTTCTGGTGGATGTACGCACGCGTGCCGAATGGATGTTTGTGGGCATTCCTGATCTTTCAGATTTGACCAAAGAGCCTGTGCTTATTGAATGGCAGAGCTTGCCGTCCATGGCGCTCAACCCGGCTTTTGCCGAACAGTTTACCGAGCGCATGGCGCAGATCGGTGCGGGTTTTGACACACCGGTGTTTTTTCTCTGCCGTTCCGGGGCGCGCTCGCAAAGCGCCGCAATGGCCTGCACAGCTACTGGATATAAGGCTTGTTACAACGTTGTGGGCGGGTTTGAGGGAGACCTTGATCCCCATGGCCACAGAGGCGCTGTTTCAGGGTGGAAATGTCATGGTCTTGCGTGGAGGCAGAAATAATCTGTGACGAAGGACAACACTTCAAAACAGACTGGGTGATAGCAAGGGAAAACCCGCTCGGGGGAGGCAGACAAGGCAAAAATCAATAAAAAGCTTGGCCGAGATGTGATGGTTTGAAAGAGGGCGGTGAAGACCCTGCAAAATCATCAAAAGGGCCGCAAGGTCCTTAAATGTGGGTGGCGATGAGAGGTCACGCCTCAAGGGAAGTGGATAAGTTTGATGCGGGACGGACTAGAAGAGCAGGGGCAAGAGCAGGCCGGATCTCATCTGTTGCCCTCGGCGGTAGATGAGGTGAACGAGGCGGCGGCGCACTGGGAGCGCGTGTGTGAGCGGTTGAAATCCGTTCTTGGCGAGGGTGTTTTCGCCTCATGGTTTGGTTCCTTGTCTCTAGCAGGCGTAGACAATCATTGTGTCATGCTGAATGTGCCGTCGAAATTTATCCGTGACTGGATTGCTGTGCATTATGAAGACCGGCTGCGCGGGTTCTGGCAGGACGAGGATGCGTCCATCCGCAGCGTTCGGCTTGTCCTCAGATCAGAGAAAGCTTGCGTTCATCCGTTTTCCAGATCGAATGCACAGTCTGCACGCAATATGAATGTGGAGGAGGCCGAACTTAACCCGGCCTCCCGGAGAGTGCCGGCGGCGCTTTCCGGGAGGCCGGGTTCTGCAAGGCTGACCTCGGCCGTAGGTGTGGTGACGCATCTCCCGACAGCAGGTTTGGGCACATCGCTTGATCCGCGCTACACCTTTGACGGTTTCGTGGTCGGCAAGTCCAATGAGCTGGCCTATAATGCCGCCCGCCGCGTGGCGGAGCAGGGGTCGGTCGCGTTTAATCCGCTCTATCTTTATGGTGCGGTGGGCTTGGGTAAAACCCACCTTCTGCATGCAATTGCCTGGGAGATCCGGCGCCACAACCCCTCTCAGAGTCTGCTTTATCTCTCCGCTGAGCGGTTCATGTATCATTTTGTCCGCGCTGTTAAGCAGAAGGACACGCTGACCTTCAAGGATCAGCTTCGCGCCGTTGATGTGTTGTTGCTGGATGATGTTCAATTCATCGCGCATAAAGGCTCAACCCAGGAAGAATTTTTCCATACTTTCAATGCGCTGATTGAGGAAAACAAACAGGTGGTGATCTCCGCCAATCAACCTCCTTCGGATCTCGATGGAGTAGGCGAGCGTATCCGTTCGCGGCTGGGACAGGGTTTGTCGGTGGATATCGGGCCGACGGACTATGCGTTGCGGATCGGGATTCTGGCCAACAAGGTGGAGCAGATGCGCCGCCACCGCGAAACCATCGCCATCCCGACGCCGATCATCGAGTTTCTGGCGCGCAGCATCGATTCTAATGTACGGGTGCTGGAAGGGGCGCTCAACCGACTGGCGGCATATGCGGATTATGCCGACCGGCCAATTTCTCTCGATGCAGCCAAGGATATCCTGACTGACCTGCTGCGCTCCAGCACGCGAAAGATTACCATTGCCGATATTCAGCGCGTGGTCGTCGAATACTTCAAGATCAGTCAGAAGGACCTGATTTCAGCGCGGCGCGCACGCGAAGTGGTGCGGCCCCGGCATGTGGCGATGTATCTGTGCAAACAGCTCACCACGCGCTCGTTTCTGGAAATCGGCCGGAAATTTGGCGGACGAGATCACTCGACTGTCTATCATGCGGTGAACCGGGTGACGAACCTGATGGCAAATGATGAGGCGGTAGCCCATGATGTTGGACGGCTTACCCGGCAACTTCAGGGGTAAGGCGCTGGCTTTTTCGCGTATTTTGACCCGGTCAGAATGCCAGGAGGGCGGCTTCAGCTCAACGAAGCCAAAAGGCAGCCGAGCGCCCTTCCCGTCCGGTCTTTTTCCCTATCGGGGTGAGTGAAAAAGGGGGCGCTTTCATGATATCTTCCTGTTATAATTTTGCCTGTGGATTCGCTGTCCTTCGCACACCCTCTTTCATGTCGCGGGGGGGAGCGTGTTTTTTCGTCCACGCCCCGGGGTCTCCCCTTCATTTGATGAGTTGATGATATCAGATCATGAAAGCAACGATTGAACGCGCTGCCTTTTTTAAATCTCTCAATCATGTCCAGAGCGTTGTTGAGCGGCGTAATACCATCCCGATTCTCTCCAATATCTTGATCCAGGCTTCGGGCTCGGTTTTATCGCTAACGGCGACCGATCTGGACATCGAGATCATCGAAACCGCTGAAGCCTCCATAATGCAGGACAGCGCCTTTACGGTGTCGGCGCACACGCTCTACGATATTGTGCGAAAATTGCCTGAAGGCGCCCAGATTCAACTCGATTACAGTGACGAAAACGCCCGGCTCACTTTGTCAGCTGGGCGTTCGCGGTTTCAACTCCCCTGTCTGCCGGCGCAGGACTTCCCTGCTTTGTCGGTGGAGGATCTGACCATTCATTTCGATGTGGCGTCCCAAGATCTGGTGAGCTTGATCGATCAGACGAAATTCGCGATCTCGACCGAAGAGACCCGCTATTATCTCAACGGTATTTATCTCCATGCGGCGACGCAAGGCGACGCGCCGCTGCTACGTGCCGTGGCCACAGATGGTCACCGCTTGGCTCGGGTGCAGGTGCCGCTGCCCTCGGGCGCAGCGGATATGCCCGGTGTGATTGTGCCACGTAAAGCCGTTCTGGAATTAAGGCGCCTGCTTGACGATGTGCAAGATGATGTGCATCTCAGCGTATCTGAGGCCAAAATCCGGTTTGATGTCGCGGGCACCATCCTCACGTCTAAACTCATTGACGGCACCTTCCCTGATTACAGCCGGGTGATACCGGTCGATAATGACAAGGTTCTCACCGTGGAAGGGCGTGATCTTTCTCAAGCGGTGGACCGGGTTGCCACCATTTCCACAGAAAAATCCCGTGCCATCAAACTCTCCGTGGAGGATGGGCGGATGACCCTGGCGGTCAACAATCCCGAAAGCGGCAGCGCCAGCGAAGAATTATCGGTGGATTATACCTCTCCGGCCCTGGAAATCGGTTTTAACTCCAAATATCTTCTGGATATTTTGGGACAAATTGATGGAAGCGTGGCCAAATTTATCTTTGCCGATGCGTCCTCGCCGACCATCATTTCTGACGCGGAAGATGATACCGGGCACGCCCTGTTTGTGCTGATGCCGATGCGCGTCTAGAGCCTTTTCAAGCGCAGTGGGAACCTTCTCGCGTGAAGGAAATGAGATCTACTCAGAACCTAGAGAGTTTTCGCGAGTCCAGTAAAACTGAAAATCGCTCTAAGACCAATATTTTGCGTGAAAGACTAATTGGGATGCCAACCGCATGAGTGAAGCGATTGCCCGCAGACTGAACTGTGATGACCCGGCCGGGGTGTCTGCCGGCGTGCGGCGGCTTTCTCTCACCTGTTTTCGATCGTATGAGCGGCTGGACCTTCATCTGGACGGCCGACCGGTGGTGCTGACCGGCCCCAATGGGGCAGGCAAGACCAATCTTTTGGAGGCGCTGTCTTATCTGACGCCGGGCCGGGGCTTGAGGGGGGCGGAGTTGAAAGAGCCCATCTGGAGTGCTGCCGGTGCTGCGCCGCCTGAAGAAGCGATGGGACGTCCCTGGGCGGTTTCAGCGCTGGTGGAGACTGGCGAAGGCGAAGTGCAGGTGGGCACCGGTATTGAGATTCAAGCATCTGGCGCGGTGAAGCGCCTCGTGCGGATCAATGGCGCTCCGGCGCCCGGGCCTATGGTGCTCAGCCGTTATGTGCGGGCTGTGTGGCTGACGCCGGCGATGGATCGTTTGTTTATGGAAGGTGCGAGCGGACGGCGGCGTTTTTTTGATCGCCTGGTTCTATCTTTTGACAGTGGCCATGCGGCACGGGTAGGGGCTTATGAAAAAGCTCTGCGCGAGCGCCAGCGCATTTTAAAGGAGCCCCGATGGGATGCCGTCTGGCTTGATGCGCTTGAGATTGCCATGGCCGAGAACGGTGTTGCGGTGGCGGCAGCCCGGAACGAAACCTTGATGCGGCTGAATGTGGCGATCGA
>JAJFIO010000174.1 GCA_021774915.1 Alphaproteobacteria bacterium | reverse complement strand
GCCTGTCCGTACGGCGCGGACCATCGTGGCCCGTGTCAATGAAGCGCGGTTGCGCGCCAATATCATTGAAGCGGCGGAGCAGTCGGACCGCTTGTGCCTGCCGGAATTGGGGCCTTTTGAGGATCTCAGCGCGGTTCTGGATTCCTGGGATACGCCGCGCAAGCTGATGTTTTGCGATGAAGCCGGCGATGATATTAACGCCCCATGGAGGGGAGAAAATGGCCGGGCTGGCCCGGTGGGCGCCGTTCTGGCGCGCGAAAAACCAGGGCCGTGGGGTATTCTGCTGGGGCCTGAAGGCGGCTTTTCCCCGCAGGAACGGCAGGTTTTGCGAGCTTTGCCCTATGTCGTGCCGGTCAGTTTGGGTCCCCGGATTATGCGCGCCGACACCGCCGCCGTTGCGGCGCTGAGCGTATGGCAGAGCGTACTAGGAGATTGGTCAGGCTGATCAGGCAAGCAACCTTTAGACTTGTCGGTTCCGATCCGGCGCATTACATCTTGCCAGATCTATAGAGGTTTGGTTTTTACATGACACGAGTGTCAGGGCGCGAAGGGCAGGTATATGCCGGATAACAAAAATGAAGACGCGCCCATTGAGGCCAAGGGAGATCTCGTCCGCTTTCTGGAACAGGGCTCCAAGCCCATCGAGCGCTGGCGCATCGGCACCGAGCATGAAAAGTTCGGCTTTCATTTAGCCGATCATTCGCCGCTTCCCTATGAAGGTCCGAGCGGCATTCGGGCGATGCTGGAAGGCATGCAGAAATTCGGCTGGAAACCCATCATGGAGGGCGACCATATTATCGCGCTTGCCGCCGATGGCGCGTCGGTGTCGCTGGAGCCGGGCGGTCAGTTTGAACTGTCGGGTGCGCCTTTGTGTACGCTTCATGAAACCTGCAACGAGGTTCACACTCATTTGGCGCAGGTGAAGCAGGTGGCGCAAAGTTTGGGCATCGGTTTTATCGGTGTGGGGTTCTCCCCCACGTGGTCTTTGGAAGACGTCCCGATCATGCCCAAGGCGCGCTATCAGATCATGCGTGAATACATGGCCAAAGTCGGCACGCTTGGCCGCGAAATGATGTTCCGCTCCTGTACGGTTCAGGTCAATCTCGATTTCGAGAGCGAGGCCGACATGGTGAAAAAATTTCGGGTGGGTCTTGCCTTGCAACCCATCGCGACAGCGCTGTTTGCAAATTCTCCGTTCACGGAGGGAAAAACAAACGGTTACCAGTCTTACCGCAGTCATATCTGGACCGATACCGATGCCGATCGCACCGGCATGCTGCCTTTCGTATTTGAAGGGGACTTTGGGTTTGAGGCTTATGCCGATTATGCGCTCGATGTGCCGATGTATTTCGTTTACCGCAAGGGAACCTATATCGATGTGACGGGCCAGTCATTCCGGGATTTCTTGGATGGACGCTTGCCCGGCCTGCCGGGGGAAAAACCGGTGATGGCCGATTGGATCAACCATCTCACCACAATTTTTCCCGAAGTACGACTCAAACAGTTTCTGGAAATGCGCGGCGCCGATGGTGGACCATGGCGCCGGCTGTGCGCTCTGCCTGCGCTTTGGGTCGGGCTGCTTTATAATAGCGCTTCATTGGATGCGGCGTGGGACCTGGTCAGAGATTGGTCGGATGAAGAGCGTCAGACATTACGCGATGAAGTCGCCCGCACAGGGCTTAAAACTCCATTTCGCGGAGGCAGTGTGCAGGATATTGCAGTCCGGGTTGTTGAGATCGCGCACGAAGGATTGCGCGCGCGCGATCTGACTGATTCCACAGGCGCTATTGAGACGCAATATCTTGAGGAACTCAGCCGCATTGCCGCCAGTGGGATAAGTCCGGCAGATGAATTACTCAGCCGCTATCATGGCGAATGGGCGGGGGATGTGGATCGCATTTTCGATGAATATTCTTATTGAGCCGGGCGTGGGATCATGACAAAATTTTTAATGCGCATCGTCTGTGTGGCGGCGCTGGCGCTTCTGTCAGGCTGTGACAGCCCTGAGAAAAGCCACTTCATATCCCAATGTGTGGGAGCGGGAGACTCAACCCAGCAGTGCCGCTGTACCTTTGATGCTCTTGAAAAAGACATGGGCGAAATTGACGGCGAATTTGTCTCCTTCGCGGCGGATTTTGCAAAGTGGGGCGCGCGCGCCGGCGAACCCGGACTCAACCGCGAGCAGATGATGCAAAAATATGAATTGAATGACGACGAATACCGCGTGCTGGCCGGTGAGGTTGGCGGCGCGATGCTCAAGGCGCTTAACAAGTGTCAGCAATGAACTGGGGCCTTGCTTTTCTCAGTGTTTTGCAAGTAGAGCGCATTTAACCCCAAACTCGCTTTTTTAGGCGCGGGTTAAACCAGAAATACCCGATTCAAGTCACCCCATCTGGACCGTGTCGGGAAATGCAGGTTAGTCTCTTTTGCTGTTTTCTCGACCACGTGAGCATCGTTACCCTTCTTTTGCCGCATTGTTAGTTTATGGCCGTACAATAAAACAAATCAAGTGAGCATGATATTCGTGCAGCGTTTTGTAACATGTTTGGCCATTCTTTTCGTGGCTTCAATGGCCTCGGCCAATGCCGGGACCGTCGGCCAGCGCCTCAGCCAAGACGAAATCACGCATCTGCTGTATGGCGCAACGCTCTATGGTGAATATGTTGATGGGCGGCCTGATTGGGCGGAGCAGACGGCTGTCACAGG
>JAJFIO010000173.1 GCA_021774915.1 Alphaproteobacteria bacterium | reverse complement strand
TTTCGAGAAACTACGCGCGGCCCGTCATGCGAAGTTGGATTTGAGCACCGCTTAAATATGCCGATACATGAGCAACGCAAATGGGTTCGGCATTCCGCTGATGAAATGCTTGATATCGTCGCCCAAGTGGAACACTACCCTAAGTTTCTACCTTGGTGCACAGGGGCGCGTATTCGCTCAAACGAAAAGCAGCAAGACACGCAAATCATTGTCGCCGACCTGTTGGTTGCTTTTAAAGTATTTCGCGAAAAGTTCACCAGCCGCGTGACGGTGGATCGCACACACAAACAAATCAATGTCGAATATTTGAACGGTCCCTTCAAATATCTGACGAACCGCTGGACCTTTGAGTCCAATGAGGATGGCTCGTGCACCATAGACTTTTATATCGATTTTGAATTTAAAAGCCGCGCACTACAAATGTTGATCAGTGCGGTTTTCGGCGAAGCGGTCCATCGCATGGTCGGGGCCTTCGAAACCCGCGCAGATGCCGTTTATGGATGAGGCTTAAAAGGCCTTCATCAAAAATGCTGACAAGCAAGAAACAATCCTTCTTCGACGCTTCTCATGCGGATTTGGTCACGGCCAATGTCCCCCGCTGTAAGTTTTGTATGAAGCGTTTCACCGCCCTTTGCCGCACTGGCCAAATGTACCAGACCGACCGGTTTGTCAGGCGTTCCGCCGCCCGGACCCGCCACTCCCGTTACGGCAATGGAGATATCGCCATGGGAATGGGCCAGAGCGCCCGTCGCCATGGCCCGCGCGACCTGTTCGCTGACCGCGCCGTGAGTTGCAATAAGATCCGCGGGAACGCCCAAAACTTCCACTTTGGCGGCGTTCGAATAAGTGATGAACCCACGTTCGAAAATATCCGACGAGCCGGGTATCTCCGTAAGACAAGCACCGATCAGACCGCCGGTGCAGGATTCGGCGGTTACGACTTTCATGTGACTCTCGCGCGCCATCTGCAAAAGGCGGGTAGCTAAAGCCTTTTGGGAATTGGAAAAGATCATCTGGAGAAGACCCAATAGTCCGCCAAAAACACAACGATAAGGGCGTAAATTCCGGCGAGAACATCATCCAACATCACGCCCCATCCGCCTTTGACATGCTTGTCCACAAAACCTACCGGCCAAGGTTTGAGAACATCATAGAAACGAAAGGCGGCAAAAGCGACGGCGTATCCAAGAAGGGAAGGGGGTACAACAAGCAGCGCAATCCATTGCCCAACCACTTCGTCAACGACAATGGATGAGGAATCGGGCGCATTGTCCGCTTTGCCATAAATCTCTGCCGCCCATACGCCGATAATCAGAACAATGATGATGTCCAATAGCAATAAGGCCTGTCCACCGAGTGTCAAGATGCCCCAGCCCAGTCCCAGAGCGATGAGTGAGCCCATGGTTCCCGGCGCCGGACGGACCAGTCCAACGCCAAACCAAGTGGCAATCAATGCAGCCGGGTGCCCAAACGGCAGTTCAGAGGGCAGGGGTGCTAGTTTAATCATGCGGTATCTCCACCGCCGCGATAGCTTGCGCAGCGATGCCTTCGCCGCGCCCGGTAAAGCCCAGGCGCTCCGTGGTCGTCGCCTTTACACTCACTCGGTCACTCTCTATGGCAAGAATTTGCGCAATTTTCTCTCGCATTTCCGTGCGATGAGAGCTGATTTTAGGGGCTTCACAAATCAGTGTGATATCCACATTGAGAATGCGCCCCTGCCGCTGACTCACCAAGTCGGCTGCATGCGCTAAAAAAACATGGGAGGGGGCCCCGCGCCATTTTTCTTCCGAAGGCGGAAAGTGAGCGCCGATATCGCCTTCACCAATCGCCCCTAACAGCGCATCGGTCAATGCATGAAGCCCGACATCGGCATCTGAGTGCCCTTTCAGGCCCTGGTCATGAGGGATCACAATGCCGCACAGCGTCACGCTATCCCCATCATCAAAACGGTGAACATCGAAGCCCTGTCCGATGCGGGTTTCCAGATTGCCCTGTGTCATCAACTGTTCTGCCATTTTGAAATCGGCTTCCGTGGTGAGTTTAAAATTATCGGCATCCCCTTCCACGATAACCACTTTCAGTCCAGCGGTCTGCGCCACTGCGGCATCATCGGTGAGATTCTCTCCCCGTGCATTTTCGTGTGCCGCCAATAACGCGGAGAACCGGAATGCTTGCGGCGTTTGCGCGCGCCAGAGCCCTGTCCGGTCAACGGTCTCGATCAGGGCGCCCCCCTCAGCGCGCTTCAATGTGTCCACCACGGGCAGTGCCGCTATTGCGCCTTCAGCGTTATGGGCGATGAGCCGGGATATGAGGTCTGCGGAAACAAAGGGCCGGGCGGCATCGTGAATCATCACAGTATCGGGCGCGACTTTCCGAAGCTCCAGCAAACCCAGCAGCACTGACTCTTGCCGCGTGGCGCCGCCATGAGTGGGGGGCAAAAGCTTGGCATTTTGCAACAATGTCCCGAGTGCATTTTCATAATACGCATGGTCATCAGGATGGATGGCCACCTGGATATGGTCTACTCCCTCATGTGAAATAAACTGGTTTACCGTATGCCACAGGATCGTCTGACCTTTGACCCTGCGGTATTGCTTGGGCAGGTCGCCCCCGGCCCGCACCCCCCGGCCGGCAGCAACTATGAGTGCAGCAACGGACATCGTCGAAAAATCCTCCAAAAACTGCGGATATGGCTAACCCTATTCGCTCTCGCTGCCAAGCAGGAAAAAACAGCACAGGGTTCTTCGCAGATGCAGCATGTTGATTTTTGTTCCATCTGGCGATATGGTGCCTAATTGATAGGCAATTATAAGAACTGCCCAAATTATGAACATTCATATTGCTGCACATGTTTTGACCAGCCCTGTGATCCTGGCGCCCCTCTCCGGTGTCACGGATCTGCCGTTCCGCCGTCAGGTGCGCCGTTTCGGACCTCAATTGGTTGTGTCCGAAATGATCGCCAGTGGTGAACTGGTGGCGCAGAACGCTGAAGCCCGGCGCCGCGCCTGTCAGGACCTTAGCATAGCGCCCTGCGCCATGCAGATTGCCGGCCGAGAAGCCCGCTGGATGGCGGAAGCCGCCAAAATTGCAGCAGGTGAGGGCGCGCAAATTATTGACATCAATATGGGATGCCCGGCGCGGCGCGTGGCCAAGGGCGCGTCCGGTTCAGCCCTGATGCAAGATCTGGATCATGCCCTGACCCTGATTGAGGCAACGGTCACGGCAGTGGAGGTTCCCGTAACCTTGAAGATGCGCACCGGGTGGGATGACACGACGCGCAATGCCCCTGATCTGGCAGGGAGAGCTGAAGCTGCAGGCATTAGAATGGTTACTGTGCATGGCCGAACACGGTGTCAATTTTATAAAGGCGCGGCGGATTGGAACTTCGTGCACGAAGTAAAAGCCAAAGTCAGCATTCCGGTGATCGTCAATGGAGACATTCAGACCATCGACGATGCACGGGCAGCTCTGGCGGCCTCGCATGCGGACGGTGTGATGATCGGCAGGGGGGCTCTAGGCCGACCCTGGTTTCTCGCTCAGGTGGATGCTGCTTTATCAGGCAAAGCGGTTCCACCGGACCCTTCTCCCGAGGAGCAATTTGAATCTCTGATGCAATATTATTCCGACACTCTGGAATTTTATGGCCCGCGCCTGGGTGTTTTGACGGCGCGCAAGCATCTGTCGGCAACTCTTGATGTTGCTAATCTGAATGATCTGTTCGGGGACCGTGACGTGCGATCAGAGCGCCAGCGCATTTGCCGCATGGAGCATCCTCACGAGGTTCTCAGCGCCCTTGAAGCACTCTACCGGAATGCCGCTCAGGCCACTATGGCAGCGTGAAGAGCCATGAGCCAGCAGTCGAGCCCTTTACACCTTGAAAAGTCTCTCGCGCACTCTTTGTCAGAGTGCCTGGCTACATCTGAAATGATTTTGGGATCCTTGCCTCTGCCGATTATCGGCGTTGATGAGCATAACCAGATCCGTTATGCTAACGGAGCCGCCGAATATTTTTTCTCTACCGGCCGGCTTTTTCTTGCCAAACGAAAAATCGATGACGTCATTCCCTATGACAGCCCACTCCTGACTTTACTGGACGAATCCCGCCGCCATTGCGCATCCATGCAGGAATACGATCTCGACATCAGCACTCCGATTATCGGCCATCACACCGTGAATGCACTTGTGGCGCCTGTCGCAGATATACCAGGCTTTGTCCTGATACTGCTTCAGGAACGCCTCCTGTCCGATAAGATGAGCCGGCAGCTTTCCCTTCGGGGAACAGCCCGCACAGTGAGTGGCATGGCGGCCATATTGGCGCATGAAATCAAAAACCCTCTGGCTGGGATCAGCGGCGCTGCACAATTACTGGCGCAGCAAGCCGGGGAGGAGGATATTGCCCTCACCACATTGATCCGGCGAGAAGCCGATCGGATCTGTGCTCTGGTCGATCAGATGGAAATGTTCTCTGATATCCGCCCGCTGAAAACGAGGCCCCTGAATATTCACACTGTTCTCGATCACGTCAGGCAAGTGGCAGAGGCCAGCTTTGCCCGCGACGTTCATTTTGAGGAGCGTTATGACCCTTCTTTACCTGAGCTCTTTGGGGATCGTGATCAACTCATCCAGGTATTCCTCAATTTAATCAAAAATGCAGTTGATGCCATTGGTTCCCGTGAAGAGGGAAGGATCACGTTAAGTACTGCCTATCAGCCAGGCATGCGCATGTCGGTGCCAGGATTGCCCGATCGCGTCAATCTGCCTTTGGAGGTGTGTGTGATTGACAATGGACATGGCATAGCGGCTGATCTCATGCCGCATTTGTTCGATCCGTTTGTGACCACCAAATCTCAAGGCAAAGGTTTAGGCTTAGCGCTGGTCGCGAAAATCATCGCTGACCATGGCGGCGTCATCGATTGCCAGTCTGAACCGAACAAGACCGTATTTCGCGTGCTTCTCCCTCTGGACAAAAGTCATATCGCTTCGGCCCGCACGAAATCTTACGAGAAAGGGCAAGGGTGATATGACCCCCTCAACAATTTTGCTGGCCGATGATGATGACGCCATCCGCACTGTTCTCCACAAAGCCCTCATCCGCGCAGGCTATGATGTCCGCATGACGAGCAATGTGACCACGCTTTGGAAGTGGGCGAGCGCTGGAGAGGGTGACCTTATCGTCACCGACGTCGTGATGCCGGATGGAAATGCGTTCGATCTACTGCCGCGCATTCAGAAAATCCGTCCCAATCTACCGGTCATCGTTATGAGCGCGCAGAACACGGTTCTGACAGCCATCAAGGCTGCGGAGCGCGGCGCTTATGAATATCTGCCCAAACCCTTCGACCTTGAGGATCTGATACAGGCGGTCACGCGTGCCTTGCACCCGGCGCAAACCGGTGCGCCTTTGCAAAACCGGCTGACGGGGGAGGAAAACCTACCTCTGATCGGCCGTTCGGCGCCAATGCAGGAAGTTTATCGCATACTGGCCCGTTTGATGGCGACCGACCTCACAGTCATGATCACCGGGGAATCGGGCACCGGCAAAGAACTGGTCGCCCGCGCCCTTCATGACTATGGCAAAAGGCGTCATGGCCCTTTCGTGCCGGTCAATATGGCGGCCATTCCGCGTGATCTCATTGAGAGCGAATTATTCGGACATGAAAAAGGGGCGTTTACAGGCGCTACGCAACGCAGCACCGGTCGGTTCGAACAAGCACACGGGGGCACGCTTTTCCTCGATGAGATCGGCGATATGCCACTGGAAGCGCAAACACGGCTCTTGCGCGTACTTCAGGAAGGTGAATATCGATCGGTCGGTGGCCGCCATTCGGTTAAAGCGGAAGTGCGCATCATCGCTGCCACTAATCAGCCCCTCGAAAAACTCATCAAACAGGGGAACTTTCGGGAAGACCTGTTTTTCAGACTCAATGTTGTGCCCGTGGGTCTTCCTCCTTTGCGGGCACGCAGAGAGGATATTCCCGATCTGGTGCATCACTTTCTCACCCAGGTGACAGAGGACAATCAATCCCCCAAAGTGATAGAACAAAGTGCACTGGATGCGCTGATGGATTATGTCTGGCCTGGTAATGTGCGGGAGTTGGAAAATCTGATACGCCGCCTCTCGGTGATCTATGCCGACGATATGATTACCGGTGTCATGGTCAGGAAAGAGCTTGAGCGCAATGGAGAAAATCAGGACGCAGCAAGTGGGCCAGCTGACCTTGAGACGGCCGTGACCGCTCACCTGGAGCGCTACTTTGAGAGTTATGCCGGCCAACTTCCTCCCGCTGGTCTTTATGACAGATTACTGAGGGATATCGAGCGTCCGTTAATCATAAAGTGTCTTCAGGCCACTAAAGGTAATCAGGTCAAAGCCTCTCAATTATTGGGGCTCAACCGCAATACTTTGCGCAAAAAGTTGCGCGTATTGGAAATTGCCACTGATACAGGGGATTTCTCCATCTAAAAGTGGTGCATAACTGCAACATAAGTGTTGATTTTTTCTCACAATAAACGCACCCTACAGGCTGTAGATTGGGGTTTCCCGTCATATGATCCACATCGCGGAATCATGGCAGTAGTTTCAGAGTCAGCACAAACAGCAGAAAGAAGTGGGCACGCGTCTGTTCATAAGCGTGGGGCTGATCGCTCGGCCTTCAGCCTGAAAGCCATTTTCAGAATTTTTTCTCACGCCATAGGCCCTGTCCGACGCATTGGCCTCATGGGGATCGTTGGCATTGTTCTTGGTCTTGCGACGCTGGCCTCGGTGGTGATCACCTATCTGACATTTAGTGGCCTCACACCGTTTGGCGCGGAGAGAAATACATTACTGATGCTGCTGGGCGCAGACCTCGCTATCGTTCTGTCTGTCGCCGCGGTCATCGCCTGGCGTCTAATCAGGATTTGGCGGGCAGGCCGGCGCGGGGAGGTCGCATCCAAACTGCATGTGCGCATGGTTACTCTTTTCAGCGCCGTCGCCATCATCCCGGCCATTATTGTCGCCATTTTTTCCGGCGTAACCACAACTATCAGTATGAACGCATTGCTGGGTGAGCCGGTGCCGACAGCCATGGAAAATTCCGCCACGATGGCGCGTTATTACGTTGACCAGCAGGTTAATCTCCTCAAAGAAGATTTAAGCGCCATGGCCACTAGCCTCAATAATACGGCGCCGCTGGTCAATGATAACCCGAAACTTTTCACCGACTTCATAAAAGCACAAACACAGGGGCGCCAACTTTCATCGGCCTATCTCATCAACGGCAAGGGCGAGCTCATGATCTTTGCCGAAAGTGGTGACGCTCCTGAATTCACCCTCCCAGACAGCACGATCATGGAGCAAGCGAACCTCGGTAAAATCACCATTTTTACCGACTATGCCAAAAACAGTCAGATTACCGGGATCCTGAAGCTACCCGCATTTGATGACGGATATCTCATTATTAGCCGAAGGACTGAGCAGCGCGTACTCGACCATCTGGCACAGATGAAGGAATTCATTGTCAGTATAGATGAGATAGAGGCAAACCGCTATTTTATCGAATTAATCTTTGTGCTGACGTATATAGCTATTGCTTTGCTTGTGCTCTTAGGTGCCATTTGGTTGGGGCGAAGGGCAGCCACTAATCTCGTGGCTCCAATTAGCGAACTTGTTGCCGCTACGGAGAAAGTAAGCGAGGGTGACCTCAAAACCCGTGTTGACACCTCTACCAGCGATGATGAGATCGGCATGCTCGGCCAGACATTTAATCGCATGACGGGGCAACTGCAAACTCAACGTGATGACCTCATTAACGCAAACACTCAGCTTGAGAAAAGGCGGCATTTCACAGAAACCGTTCTAGCCGGTGTCAGCTCTGGTGTACTGGGTCTGGACAGTCATAATCGGATCACCATTGCCAATCGCTCCGCCGCTCATTTGCTTGGCCGGACTGAAGACAATCTGATTGGCAAACAAATGAACGAGATTATTCCGGAAATATCGGCACTGGTAGATCGTGCAAAAGAGCACGGCGTCGAATTCACCCAAGAACACCTTACTCTGACCCTTGATGGCCAAACGCGCAATTTGAATGTTCAGGTCACGGGTGATCTACTTGAAGGTCAAAGATTTGGAAGCCTTGTCGTCACATTCGATGACATCACAAAACTTGTTTCAGCTCAAAGAACGGCAGCGTGGGCAGATGTTGCCCGGCGCATCGCACACGAAATCAAAAATCCCTTAACACCGATCCAGCTCTCTGCCGAGCGGTTAAAGCGCAAATATATCAAGGAAGTGGTTAGCGACCCCTCGGTGTTTGAACAATGTACCGACACTATCATTCGGCAAGTTAAAGATATTGGCAGGATGGTTGATGAATTCTCATCCTTCGCCAAAATGCCTGCTCCTGTCATGCGTGAGGAAGATCTCACAGATTTGATTAAGAGAACCGTTTTTCCACAACGTGTTGCCAATCCCGATATTGATTACCGACTTTCCCTTCCTGATGACCCTATTGTCACTGAATGTGATGGACGTTTGATCGCACAGGCGCTCACCAATCTACTCAAGAATGCGTCCGAAGCTATTGCAGCGCGCAATGAATCAGCCAAAAAAGACGGCGCAGATGCAACTCCCGGACACATAGACGTTTTGCTTATTCACGAGGGCAAATGTCTTAAAATCTGTGTTGATGATAATGGATGCGGGCTTCCCCAACATGGCCGCGAGCACCTCACGGAACCTTACATCACGACACGGGCAAAAGGAACGGGCCTGGGGCTCGCGATCGTCAAGAAAATCATGGAAGACCATCGCGGGGAGTTAGTACTCGGCGATGCGCCTCACAAACCTGGGGCCCGTGTTATCATCGCATTTCCTTTCCGAAAAATTAGACTCGAGATGGCTGATCATCAAAAGCAAAAAGCCCATGCGTAAAAAGATAAAATCTTTCTTTTAATCGACGAATGAGTATCAACGATGGATAAAAATATGCGACGGAATGTGCTTCTCGTAGGTGGGGATATTCTTATCGTCGATGATGAAGAGGACATTCGTGAACTCGTAGCGGGCATTCTTCAAGATGAAAATTTTGAGACGCGCGTAGCGTGGGACAGTTCCAGTGCGCTTGCGGCTGTCGAGGCGCGGCGTCCCAGCTTGATCATACTGGATATCTGGCTTCAGGGTAGCAATCTCGATGGTCTGGAATTGCTGGAAAAAATCACTGAAGAACACCCCTCACTCCCTGTCATCATGATCAGCGGCCACGGCAATATCGAAACGGCCGTCTCATCCATGAAAAAGGGTGCTTACGATTTCATAGAGAAACCATTTGAGGCGGATCATCTTATCCTAACTGTCGAACGGGCCATCGAAGCTTATCGTTTGAAGCGTGAAAACGATGAACTCAAGGATCGATATGGATTTGATACGGAGATGATTGGCATATCTCCAGTGATCTCCAGCGTCAGGCAGGTCATCGAGCGCGTTGCCCCCACAGGCAGCCGCGTTCTGATTACCGGACCCTCAGGTAGCGGCAAAGAGTTGGCCGCGCGGATGCTACATCACTTTTCTGGCCGGACTCACAATCCCTTCATCACCATCAACGCGGCGGCGATGGCGCCAGAACGCATGGAAAATGAATTGTTCGGTATCGAGCCTGGCCCAGACAGACAGAAAAAAATTGGCCTGTTTGAGCAAGCCCATGGCGGTACGCTCTATATCGACGAAATCGCCGATATGCCTCTGGAAACGCAAAGTAAGATTTTGCGGGTTCTCGTTGAACAACGCTTTGAGCGGGTAGGAGGCGAGACGATGGTACAGGTCGATGTGCGTGTCATCTCCTCGTCCAGTAAAATTCTCCAGGATGAAATCAACGCCAGACGCATGCGACCCGACCTATATCATCGCCTGAATGTTGTTCCCATTCATATTCCTTCTTTGACTGAGCGGCGTGAAGATATTCCGCTTCTGGTCGATTATTTCATCAAACGATTGGTGCAATCGTCTGGTCTGCCCATGCGGCACGTGGGTGAGGATGCTCTCGCGGCTCTTCAAACGCATAATTGGCCGGGTAATGTCAGAGAGTTGCGTAACAATGTCGAACGTATGCTTATTTTGACGAGTGGAAATGAAGATGATCTAGTCAGTGCGGATGATCTTCCCTCAGATGTGGGGGCATCAGAATCCTCTTTGCGTCAACAAGGTGGGTCAGAACACATTATTTCGCTTCCTCTGCGCGAAGCACGTGAATTATTTGAAAGAGAATATCTGATTGCTCAAATCAATCGATTCAGCGGCAACATCTCCCGCACCGCTGCCTTTATAGGCATGGAACGCTCCGCCTTGCACCGAAAACTCAAGACACTTGGCGTCACCAGCAACGTGCGCAGCCAGCATGTAAACGCATAGACCACGTTCTCTTATCGTGCTAAAGGGAATCAGGTTTTAAGTGTATGCGAATCTACTTCCAGTCAACTAGTCATAGAGACTTTCCGAGGATAACATATGAAAGTCATCATTTGCGGCGCCGGACAGGTTGGCTTTGGCATCGCCCGGCAACTTGCCGAGGAAGGTAATTCTGTCACCGTCATTGATCAGTCTCCAGAGCTTATCCAACGCATTGATGATATGCTGGACGTGAAAGCAATGGTAGGACATGGATCGCATCCCGATGTTCTGGACAGAGCCGGCGCGAATGACGCGGACATGCTGATCGCCGTCACTTTTTCCGATGAAGTCAATATGGTTGCCGCGCAGATTGGCCATTCGCTCTTCAGCGTACCGCTTAAAGTGGCCCGTGTGCGAGCCCAAAGTTATCTCGATCCGATCTGGCGAGACCTATTCAGCCGTGATCACCTGCCCATTGACGTTATCATTTCTCCTGAATTGGAAGTTGGCAAAACCGTCCTTCATAGGCTGGCAAATCCAGGTGCTTTTGAAACCATGAACTTTGCTGATAAACGGGTAAAGGTTGTTGGTGTTCACCTCAATGAGGATTGTCCTGTGGTGAATACACCTCTCAGGCAGTTAACGGAACTCTTTCCAGACCTGAATGCTGTTGTGGTCGGCATTTCACGAGGCAATCATATGTTCGTTCCCAAACGCACAGATCAAATGCTTGTGGGTGACAATATATATTTTGTTGCAAAATCTGATCATGTCCGCCGCACGCTTGGGATTTTTGGTCATGAAGAGGCCCAAGCTCAACGCGTGATTATCATCGGCGGGGGGCATATTGGTTTATATGTAGCGCAAGAACTTGAAAAAGTTCCTTCGGTGAAGGTAAAAATTATCGAAAGTGATAAAGCGCGCGCGGAGGAAGTGGCTGATCAATTGAGCAGGACAGTCATTTTGCATGGTGACGGCCTTGATCAAGATTTGCTGCGCGAAGCTGGCGTGCAAGATACGCAAACTGTTGTAACCCTAACCAATCACGATGAAACTAATATTCTGGCGAGCGTAATCGCAAAACGGGAAGGGGCAGAACGGACTTTATGCCTCATCAATGACCGGGAATATGGATCCTTGATGAAAACCCTGAATATCGATGCCTTTATCGACCCACGGGCGACCACGGTTTCCACTATTCTGCAACATGTCCGGCGGGGCCGCATCAAGAACTTGCATTCCATTGAGGGGGGTGAGGCAGAAGTGATTGAAGCCGAGGCTCTTGAAACCTCACCTCTGGTTGGCAAACCCCTACAGGAAGTCCATCTTCCCAATGGCATCATGATCGGCGCAATTGTCAGAGGGGATGAAGTGATAAAGCCTGTGGGAAGCAGTACAATCGAAACAGGTGATCGCATCGTTTTAATGGCTCAGCGCGAAATGGTAAAGAAAGTAGAACAGCTTTTCCGAGTTAGCCTGGAATATTTCTAGGTATTGCTTACCAGGTTAGTATCTGGGATCACCTTTTATGATTGTACATTCCACTAATCCTAGCTGTTAATGACAACTCAATGTCTCACGCCAACATACTGAAACTTTTAGGATCCGTGTGTGTCGTTCTTGCGGTTTCGATGATGTTTCCTCTGCTCTTTGCGCTTGCTGAAGGGGAGGATCGCCAAGTGACCGCTTTTACGACGGCGATCGCACTTAGCGGTTTTTTTGGAGGGGGACTGGTTCTCGCCTTTCGTGGCAGCAGGCGGCGTTCAAGCGGACGGGAAGCCATTCTCGTCATGCTGCTCGTTTGGGTGATTGCGCCTTTCTTTGCTGCCTTGCCACTACTGGTCGATGGGACATTTCATCATTTAAACGAAGCGGTTTTCGAAGCCACTTCAGGATTGACCACCACCGGTGCGACATTACTCGAAAATTTGAGAGAGCAGCCTCGATCAATCCTCATATGGCGGAGCATTCTGCAATGGATGGGGGG
This sequence comes from Alphaproteobacteria bacterium, assembly GCA_021774915.1. GTDB lineage: Bacteria > Pseudomonadota > Alphaproteobacteria > SMXP01 > SMXP01 > JAJFIM01. The sequence continues at coordinate 6,805 of JAJFIO010000173.1, read as the reverse complement.
ATTTGCCACCATCGTTATGGCAGTCGCAATTTTTTCCGCAACAAGATTTGGTGATTTACCTGTTCATAGGCTTCCGATAAAGATCAGTGATGATCTGCCTTTATCGGACCGCCTTCTCTTTGTCGTTAAATCACTCATCACCACTTACCTGGTTATTACTCTGCTATGCTTCATCGTTCTGTGGGCCAGTGGTCTACCCCGTTTCGATGCTTTTTGTATTGCCCTTTCGACACTGTCCACCGGTGGCTTCATGACCATTGATGGATCTTTTAGTGATTATGGCTCCGCACTTTCGGAAATCGTTCTGCTCATCTTCATGGTTATGGGGGCATTAAACTTTGTTCTACATACAGAAGCCTTGCAAGGACGATTCAGATTCTACAAACAAGAACCCGAGGTCATTGCATTTTGTGTGCTCATTTTAAGTTTAGGAATTCTGTTTTTTGCTCTATCGAATGGTGAAGGCAACAGCTCCCGCACCTTTTTCTCCTCCTTCTTTAATGTTGCCTCCCTTATGTCCACCACTGGTTACGGCATCGGGGAAGGGCAACCCATGGCGAATATCCCTCCTGTCCTGATTTTGACTGTGGCATTAGTGGGGGGCTCAGCCCTGTCGACGGCTGGAGGATTGAAGCTGGTTCGCGGCATTTTGCTCATACGCCAGGGTGTGGCCGAGTTGGAGCGTCTGGCACATCCACATAGCGTCGTGCGAATCCGCTATGGCGCTAAAACTGTGAATCCGGAAATATTCAACGGGCTTTGGATTTATTTTGTTGTCCTCACGCTGGCCCTCGCGGGATTTTCGCTTGCTCTTGCCGGATTGGGATACGATTTTTTAACTTCGATTTCGGCTGCTGCCGCAACGTTGAGTAACGCTGGACCGATCTTTGAATATGCTACGGCGGACGCGCTGCCCTTCAATGAAATGTCGGAGGCCGCGAGATGGATTTTGAGCCTATCCATGATCATTGGCCGCGTGGAAATATTGCTTATTCTACCTATATTTGACCGGTTGTTCTGGGAAGGCTGAAGAAAACACATGTCACGCATTTCCTACGTGAATGGTCAATATGTTCCACATTCACAAGCTACAGTACATATCGAAGACCGGGGATTTCAGTTCGCTGACGGTGTCTATGAAGTCTGTGCCGTAATGGATGGCGTTTTACTTGATTTGGAACCCCATCTAGATAGGTTGGCCCGTTCACTGCGGGAATTGAGCATTGCACCGCCGGTCAGCCAGCGCGTTATAAGGCTGATATTACGTGAGATCATAAAGCTCAATCGCCTCCAATCCGGCCTGATTTATCTCCAGGTCACCCGTGGGGTGGCCAAGCGCGATCACGTCTTTCCTGGCCTGCACACCCCCGCCTCACTGGTCGTGACGGCTCGGCATCTGAACACTTCCGCCCTCGACCGTATAGCCGAGCGAGGGGTGGATGTGATCAGTGTGCCTGACACGCGCTGGGGGCGCTGTGACATAAAATCAGTTTCCCTTCTTCCCAACATTCTCGCCAAGCAGGCCGCGCGTGAGGCTGGCGCTTATGAAGCCTGGCTGATTGATGACCAGGGTTTCGTCACGGAGGGCAGTTCAACCAACGCCTGGATCATTGATGAGCAGGGGCAGGTGATCACCCGACCGCTCGGATCTGATATTCTGAGCGGCGTCACCCGGCGCTTCCTGATTGAAGTCGTGGCCAAAGAGTGTGGGCTTACGGTCCATGAGAAGTTATTTACCATTGAGCAAGCACAAAACGCGCGAGAAGCCTTTATATCTGCAGCGTCAATCATGGTTCTGCCCGTAGTGACGCTTGATGGCATGCCGGTAGGTACCGGCAAAGCAGGGCCGATCGCACTCAGGTTGAGACATGCCTATAGGCAGGCCGCCCGGCAAGCCTCGGCAATTCAGGCTCGACCCTGAGCCCTCATGCACGGTTTTTGTGAGAAAATTACACTTTTTTGGCATTTCGCACTTGCAGCACAACGCAATCCTAGCCTCTAATGGAATGTCCGACCCACGCGCCTGATCAAGGGGTTATCCCAATATTGTCTGCGCTTTTGGGGAGGACCGTATTTTTATTATTTCATTTTACTCGATAGATTGGATAACGCCCGTGGCCTCGGAAAAAAAACAAAACCTTCAAGATATATTCTTAAACACAGTCCGGAAGTCGAAAATGGCCGTGACTGTTTTTCTTGTGAATGGCGTTAAGCTGCAGGGCGTGATCACATGGTTTGACAATTTTTGTGTTCTGCTCCGCCGCGACAGCCAATCGCAATTGGTATATAAACATGCAATCTCGACGATCATGCCGTCAGAACCGGTTCAATTATTTGAAGCTGAAACTGAGAATGGTGAAGTAGAGGAAAGCGCTAAGTGAGTATTATGAGTTTCCCCTCTTGCCCGAAGAGGGCCCCGTGAGAGGTCATCAAACCGACAAACTGCCCGTCTTCATCATCCACCCGGTCAAGCGCCAGACGGCATCTCCCACGACACAACAACGTGCCCGAACGCCTGAGCGCTGCCTTGATGAGGCATGCGGATTAGCCGGTGCGATCGATCTTGAAATCGTGAAGGCGCAATGCGTGCCCCTTGCCACGGTTCGGCCAGGAACACTGTTCGGCAAAGGCAAGGTTGAGAGCTTAGTCGAAGAAATCAAGGCATCGCACGCCCAATTGGTGGTGATGGACTGCGCGCTGACCCCCATTCAGCAACGCAATCTGGAGCGCGCCTGGGATGTGAAGGTGCTTGATCGCACCGCCCTGATCCTGGAGATTTTTGGCGATCGCGCGCGCACCAAGGAAGGCCGGTTGCAAGTCGAATTGGCGCATCTGGATTATCAGCGAAGCCGGCTGGTTCGCTCCTGGACACACTTGGAGCGGCAGCGCGGTGGCGTTGGCTTTCTGGGCGGCCCCGGGGAAACGCAAATCGAATCTGATCGCCGCATACTCTTACAAAAGATCACCAGGCTCAAACGCCAGCTTGAAAACGTGAAGCGCACCCGCACATTGCACCGCAGTGCGCGGCGGCAGGTTCCTTATCCCGTTATCGCGCTCGTGGGCTATACCAATGCCGGAAAATCGACCCTTTTTAACCGTCTAACTGAGGCTGATGTCCACGCTGAAGATCTGCTGTTCGCGACTTTGGATCCGACCATGCGGCGACTTGAACTTCCGAGCGGCGCTCAGGCTATCCTCTCGGACACTGTGGGGTTCATCTCTGAGCTCCCCACCGAACTGGTCGCTGCATTCGGGGCCACATTGGAAGAAGTGCTGGAAGCCGATGTGATCGTGCATGTGCGGGATATCGCCGACCCGGACACTGAAGCGCAGGAACGGGATGTCCTTTCTATCCTGGATCAACTCGGAATCGGAGCCGGTGAGGAGGTCTCGCAAGAACGGCACATGGTGATCGCTCTCAACAAGGCGGATCAGATCGATGAAACGGCGCGCCTTCGGTGGCAGCAGGTACCCGATTGCCATACACATCTGATCTCGGCATTGACGGGCGAGGGGGTTGAAACCCTCCTCAGCGACCTTGATGACCTCGTCTCGTCACAGCGGCGCACCGTATCGCTCAGCCTTCTTCAGGGCGAAACCCAAGGCGTGGCAATGGCCTGGCTCTATGACCACGGTCAGGTTCAGGAACGCCTCGAGGATGAGGATGGCGTCATCCACTTGCGCATCGCGCTCACACCCCCCGATATCGGAAGATTTGAGAAACGCTTTGGATCTGGTTTAATCAAACCGCCGGGCACGCTGGCTCAGACAGGTTGATGAAGGCTCATGAACCAAAAGACTGTCGCGCCTCATCTGCCGTGTTCACATCAAAGCGCATTCACGTGAACGAGCGCCTTGGGGCGCGAGGGGCTTTTATATTTTCTTTTCTTCAGTCTTGGCTGCGTCCCAGAGCGCATCCATTTGCTCCAGGCTAGATTCTTCCAGTTTCTGACCCTGTTTGCTAAGTTTTCGTTCGATGTAGTTAAACCGGCTGATGAATTTCTCATTTGCAGCGCTTAGAGCTGCCTCTGGGTCGACTTTGAGATGTCGCGCTAAATTAGCATAAACAAACAATAAATCACCAAATTCCTCCAGAACACGGACAGAGTTTTCGTCCTCTACCAGTTCGGCGGCAAGCTCGAGCATTTCTTCATTGAGTTTATCAATGACCTGGGCTGTGGACGGCCAGTCAAAGCCGACGCGGGCGGCGCGGGTTTGTAGTTTGACGGCGCGGCTGAGTGCGGGCAGGGCGAGGGGAATGCCATCGAGAATTGAGCTGTCTTTAGAATGCTTTGCATATCTTTCTTGATCTTTGATATCTTCCCAAGTTTCTTTGACGCTTTCGGGTGTGACGGCCTGCCGGGTAGGCTCCGCCTTGAACACATGGGGGTGACGACGCGTCATTTTCTCACAAATAGAGTCCACCACATCTTCAAAAGTAAAATACCCTTCCTCATCAGCCATCTGCGCATGAAAAACCACCTGGAGAAGAAGGTCACCCAATTCGTCTCGAAGCTCGGTCCAATCTTCCCGGGTGATGGCGTCCGCCACTTCATAAGCCTCCTCAATCGTGTAAGGAGCGATGGTGGCAAAACTCTGCTGCACATCCCAAGGGCATCCATGCTCCGCATCTCGCAAGGTGCGCATGATCTCAATTAGGCCGGTGATGGATTTCTTCTTCGTTTTCTTGTCAGTCATTGCGGGTATTGCTTCTTTACAATTACGGGTGTGGTTTATTCAGTTTTGGACGAGCAAACCTCCTATGTTAGATGAAAACTATCGAGGAAGCCTTTCGTCAGATACGGATAATTGAGAAAGAGGGTCGACGTGCATCATACATTTCACCCAATCCAAAAATCGCATAATAAATATTATGGTAAATTATTACTGATCCAATATCAAAAGCCCATTAACCTGGATTACCAGCATCAATAAGAACAGCCATGAGAAGTGCCGGTTCGGAGCCATAATTCACCCAGGCATGGTCGGTCGCACATTGGACGACACTGTCTCCTTGTTTTAGATTCACGTCATCGTCTTCACCCACAAGCAGCGTGACTTCACCTCGGATCACGACGATAAAATCAATCGTATCGGTTTTATGCATGGCGGGATGGCGGGCACCCTTAACCTGAAAGCGATCTGCACCCTCTACCGAAGCGAAAGTGCTGTCATATTGGTCTTGAAGCGCGGCCTTTTGTTCAAGGCTGGAATTGACGGGTTCAGGCGCAACCACGAAATAGCGAAACAGAGCACCGCCCTTATCGGGCTCTAGACGGATCTCTCCTAGGACTGGGTCAGACGGCGCATGAAGATCCGGCGCAGAGGCCCTCGCCTTCCAGATTTCACCGACAATCTCTTTACCATCCATTTCGAAAATGTTCCCCGGTGGTCCGTTCATACTAATAACGGAGTTTCCATCTTTATTGACTTCCGTGACAATGCGTCGAAGGTCTTTCAGCATTCCATTGACTCCTCAAAAATTAATCACCATGCCATCGTAAGCGGGTTCGATCCCCTTCGGCAATTCTCGTTTCAGGGTTTTGAAATCCATATCAATATGTAAATTCGTCAGTATACCGCGTTTTGGTTTGAGTCGCGCTAACCATTCAAGGGTCATGTCAAGGTGCGCGTGCGTAGGATGGGGTTTGTAGCGCAAGGCATCCACGATCCAGCACTCTGTGCCCTCTAGAAGACCAAAGCTCTTTTCGGGAAGCCCCACGAGATCACTGGAATAGGCGACAGGGCCAAAGCGAAACCCTAAAGACATCATAGACCCGTGATCTTGCTCAAAGGGCACAATACTGATCGGTCCTCCTGGCCCGTCAATGGTCATTTCTTTGCCGGGAGGTGGCAAGGGATTAAGTGTCAGGATCGGTGGATAAGGGCTGCCCGGAGGCTGCACGAAGCAATAGTCAAAGCGCTTTTGTAATCGACCACGCGTCACCTCATCGGCATAAACCTCAACGCGTTTTCGATTGTGGATCGCGATCACCCGCAAATCATCAACGCCATGGGTTTGATCCGCATGATCATGCGTGTAAAGAACGCCATGAATATCACCAATTCCGGCGGCGAGCAATTGCTCCCTCATATCGGGCGATGTATCGACAAGGACATGGGTCTGCTTCTCGCCACTGCCTTTGCTGACCAGGATGGAGCACCGGCTGCGCCGGTTTCTAGGTTCATCAGGATCGCACTCACCCCATATGTTACCAATGCGGGGCACGCCACCCGAAGATCCACAGCCAAGTATTGTGATTTTCATGGGGTTTTCAGGACTCATCTTCAGTTAGCCCCGTTTGGACTGCTTTATGGAAAAGGCGAAAGAAATTATCCGTGGTCTGACGCCATAGCTGATTTACCGGCATGCCCTTGAGTTCGGCTAATTTTTCGGCCGTATAGATCACGAAAGCCGGCTCATTGCGTTTGCCGCGTTTGGGCACAGGCGCCAAATAGGGCGCATCGGTTTCCACCAACAAACGGTCCATGGGTACGGCACTCGCGATACGCCGCACTTCCTCGGCATTCTTAAACGTGATGATCCCGGAAAAAGAGATATAAAATCCCAGATCAAGCGCCCTTCGCGCCAGATCAGCGCCGGAGGAGAAGCAATGGAGCACTGCGGTGAATGCTCCTTTCGCCATCTCCTCTTCGAGAATCTGAGCCATATCGCCATCAGAATTACGCGTGTGAATAACAAGCGGCAATCCCGTTGTGCGCGCCGCGGCGATGTGAGCCCGAAAACTGGATTGCTGCTTTTCCTTGGGGCTATGTTCATAATAATAATCAAGGCCGGTTTCGC
>JAJFIO010000172.1 GCA_021774915.1 Alphaproteobacteria bacterium | reverse complement strand
GCTAATACCGATCAGTTCGGCGCTGATGTGCTGACCAACGGTTTTGAGCAGGCGTTCAGCAAATATGGTGATGTGGCTGCGTTCGGGAAGGAAAATTATCAAACTTTTCTGGAATTCGGTAACGCGGCCAAGTCGGGCCTGGAAGTACTGCAAGGCGAAGCCTTGGCCTTCTCTAAAAAGGCTCTGGAAGACGGCGCCTCAGTAGCTGAAGCGTCAATCCAAGCACGTTCTATTCAGGAACTTGTTGAAATTCAAAGCGATTTTGCCAAAACCGCTTTTGAGACATACGTCGGTCAAATGAATAAATTGGCCGGGATTATCAGCGAGACTTCTCGTGAGGCCTTTGAACCTCTGAACAGCCGGATGACCGACGTTCTCAATAAAGTTCAGGCGTAAACCCGCCACAGACGCGCTATACACGCGATCTCGAGACCAAGAGGGCTTGTCTTAGGACAGGCCCTCTTTTTTGCGTGAACTTATGAATGTCAGTGCTTGACGCCTCATATTTTGAAGTGAGACAAAAGAGAGGAAACTGACCTTACCGGCATGAGCGGTGAGTTAGGTCTTGCGCTGAGCGATGGCCTGCTTATCTTGTAAGGCATGGTTCATGTTTTATGCGTTATGATGGCCCAGTTCCGGGCAAATCGTGTATGAATAATCAAATCGCACTTGAATAAAGAGAAATTGCATTGGTGAAATCGGTATTTTTGATGTCGGAGGACGATAGGGATAAAAATAAGAATCGGGAGACCGATCCGGTGACGGGTGTGGTGACCAAGACCAAGCCGAAAACCAAAAAACCGTCACTTTATCGTGTACTGCTCCTGAATGATGATTATACACCTATGGAGTTCGTGATATTCGTGCTGCAAAAATATTTTTTTAAAAGCCGGGAAGATGCAACCCGTATTATGTTGCACGTGCATCAAAATGGTGTCGGCAATTGCGGGGTCTTTACCTATGAAGTTGCTGAGACCAAAGTGGCCCAGGTCATAGATGAATCGCGGCGACATCAGCATCCGCTACAATGCACTATGGAAAAGGAGTAATAGTTCACCTTGCCTTCTTTCTCACAAAGTTTGGAAGATGCTCTACACCGCGCGATCAGGTTGGCCGGCGAGCATGATCACGAATATGCAACGCTGGAACATTTACTCTATGCGCTGATCGAAGATAAGGACGCGACGGCTGTCATGCGTGCCTGTAATGTTGATCTGGAAGTGCTCAAGGACAGTCTGAACAATTATATTACTCATGAATTATCCAGCCTGATCATTTCAAGTCAGGAAGATGCAAAGCCGACAGCGGCCTTTCAGCGGGTGATTCAACGCGCCGTGATTCACGTGCAATCTTCCGGGCGGGAAGAGGTAACGGGCGCCAATGTCCTGGTGGCCTTGTTTGCGGAGCGGGAAAGCCACGCTGCCTATTTCCTACAGGAACAGGATATGACGCGCTATGACGCGGTGAATTACATTTCGCATGGTGTGGCCAAGAGACCCGGTATGTCGGAAACGCGCGCCTCGCGCGGCGCCGATGAAGAGGGATATGAAAGTGTCAATCTTGGCAAGGATGGCACGGAGGCGCTTGATGCGTATTGCGATAATCTGAATTTGAAGGCGGCATCCGGTAAGATTGATCCGCTGATTGGGCGGGAAGCTGAAGTCGAAAGGACAATTCAAATCCTCTGTCGGCGGCAGAAAAATAATCCACTTCTTGTTGGTGATCCGGGCGTTGGTAAAACTGCGATTGCGGAAGGTCTGGCGCGGAAAATTGTCAATGACGATGTTCCGGAGGTGCTTAAAGAGTGCACGATTTTCTCACTCGACATGGGCGCGCTTCTTGCTGGGACTCGGTATCGCGGCGATTTTGAAGAACGCATTAAAGCCGTCATGAGCGAGCTTGAGGAGATGCCGGAAGCGATTCTCTTTATCGATGAAATCCATACGGTGATTGGCGCCGGGGCCACCAGTGGCGGTGCGATGGATGCATCGAACCTGTTGAAACCGGCGCTTCAGAGCGGCACTCTTCGGTGCATCGGTTCGACAACGTATAAAGAATTTCGTCAGTACTTTGAAAAAGATCGGGCGTTGGCTCGTCGTTTTCAGAAAATCGACGTTGCAGAACCCAGCGTTCCCGACACGATCAAGATTCTTAAAGGACTGAAGCCGTATTTTGAGGACTTCCACAAAGTGCGTTACACGAATGAAGCGATTAAGTCGGCGGTGGAGCTGTCTGCAAAATATATGCATGATCGTAAACTTCCCGACAAAGCTATTGATGTGATTGATGAGGTGGGCGCTTCGCAGATGTTGTTGCCAGCAGCAAAACGGCGCAAGACTATCGGGGTGAGGGAAATTGAAGCGGTGATCGCGAAAATGGCGCGTATACCAGCCAAATCCGTATCGAAATCAGATACGCAGGTCTTGGCCGATCTTGATAAGAACTTAAAGCGTGTTGTGTTCGGTCAGGATCTGGCTATTGAGCAGTTGGCCTCAGCGATCAAGCTGGCGCGCGCGGGGTTACGCGAGCCAGAAAAACCGATTGGCAATTATCTGTTTTCCGGCCCGACCGGGGTCGGTAAAACCGAAGTCGCGAAACAATTGGCCGGCATCATGGGCGTTGAATTACTGCGCTTTGATATGTCGGAATATATGGAGCGGCACACGGTATCGCGGTTGATTGGTGCGCCTCCTGGTTATGTTGGGTTTGACCAAGGCGGTCTGCTGACCGACGGCATCGATCAGAATCCCCATTGCGTACTTCTGTTGGATGAGATCGAAAAAGCACATCCTGATCTATTCAATATCCTTCTTCAAGTTATGGATCACGGCAGCTTGACCGATCATAACGGCAAAAAGATTGATTTCAGGAATGTAATTTTGATCATGACCACAAACGCCGGCGCCACGGATTTGGCTAAATCTTCTATAGGGTTTGGTCGAGGCAAAAGGGAAGGAGACGATGAAGAAGCGATCAAGCGCATGTTCTCTCCTGAGTTTCGCAATCGTCTTGATGCCATTGTTTCCTTCGGTGGATTATCGCCAGATGTCATTGCGCGTGTGGTGGAAAAATTTGTTTTGCAACTGGAAGCCCAGCTTGAAGATCGCAATGTCATGTTTGAGCTATCCGATGACGCTAATAAATGGCTGGCTAAAAAAGGCTACGATGACCAATTTGGAGCCCGGCCTCTGGCGCGCGTCATTCAGGAATATATTAAAAAACCGCTTGCGGAAGAATTACTATTTGGCAAGCTGAAGCGCGGTGGCACTGTGCGCGTGGCTGTGGATGATGAGAACAAATTGATTTTCGAATTTGTTGAGGTGCCGGCTTCTCCATCAAAAGCGGGTCAAATCACTTCCGAAAACCAGGAAGAGAGAGATGAAGAAGAACCCCCTCATGAGAACACTCCCGGTGATAAAGATGAGCCCGGCGACTCAGGCGGAGGCTCGGTACCTTCGGTTCCGGTGACGGCGGATTAATTATTATGGTTGTGTGCCGAGCGTCTATTCCAGCGCGGCTTTGATTTTCTCGGCAATCTCTTGAATTTTACTCATGTCGGCTTGATCCCGTGCATGCAGCGTCAAGTCAATGCCGCCCTGCCGTGGAATGATATGGAAATGGATGTGAAAGACGCTTTGACCGGCGGCGGCGCCGTTGAGTTGCGCCAGCATCACGCCTTTTGGCTTAAGCCCTTTTTTCACGGCTTTGGCAACTTTTTGTGTGGTACGGATGAGGGCTGACGCCATATCCGGTTCAAGATTGAACAGGTCTTGCGCTTCTGTTTTAGGGATGACGAGCGTGTGACCTTCCGCCTGTGGCATAATATCCATAAAGGCCAGCGTCAAATCATCCTCATAGACTTTGATGCAGGGGATCTCATCACGCAGTATCTTTGCAAAAATATTATCGGGATCATAAGTCATGACAGTCAACCTTTTTCAGCACTTGGGTGTCGGAAGGGGGTATGTGTTGACAACATGTCAATATCGGATTCGATATAGCGACGTTCTTCCTCAAGATAGTCGCGAACCGCTTCGCGAAAATTTGGGTCGGGAATATAATGGGCGCTATAAGTATGTGTAGGCGTATAGCCTCGGGCGAGCTTGTGCGCTCCTTGTGCGCCGGCCTCCACTTTTTTCAAGCCTTTTTCAATGGCGAATTCGATTGCCTGATAATAACAGGTTTCGAAATGTAAGTAGGGGTGGTCTTCCACGCATCCCCAATTGCGTCCATAGAGCGTATCACTGCCAATGAAATTCAGCGCTCCGGCAATGTAGCGCCCATCTCGTTTGCACAGAACAAGAAGGGAGTGATCGGCCAAGGTCTCGTTCACCATGGAAAAGAATTCGCGCGTCAGATAGGGCCGCCCCCATTTTCGCAAACCTGTATCCACGTAAAACCCATAAAAGGCATCCCAGTGATTCTCTGTCAGTGCATCTCCGGCGAGTCGTTCGATTTCAATCCCGTTACATAGAGCAGCAGCGCGTTCTTTACGCAGATTCTTTCGTTTGCGGGATGTCAAATCTTCGAGGAAATCTTCAAATGAGCCGTATCCCTGATTTATCCAGTGAAACTGCTTGTCTGTACGGAGAAGAAATTCATTTTCTCCAAATTCAGTCCATTCCTCTTTCGGCATGAAGGTAACGTGCAGAGACGAAACCTTTGCGTCCTTTGTGAGCTTTTTCAACGCGGTAATAAGATGTTGCCTGATGACTGCCACATCAGCTCCCGGTTGAACCAGGAGACGCCTGCCGGTGGCTGGTGTAAAGGGCACTGAGGCCTGAAATTTGGGATAATACTGGCCGCCGGCACGCATATAAGCGTCCGCCCAACCGTGGTCGAAGACATACTCGCCCTGGGAATGGTTTTTGAGATAGAGCGGCACGGCGCCCAGTATCTGTCCGTCGCCGTCTTCGATCAAAATGTGATGAGGGGCCCAACCGGTCTGGGCTTCGGCTGATCCACTTTCTTCCAATGCCAGCAAAAACGCGTGGCTGACAAAAGGATCATAGGCCCCAACCGGATTGGCGCAGGCATCCCAAGCGACCGCATTAATATGTGACATCTTGTGCGCAAGTTTTATCGTCCAATTGTCCGGATCGGACCGGGTGGGCATGGGTCTCGTCCTTATTTCAGTCGTGATTTTACGCGATCTCGAATATGGCGTCGACCTCCACGGCAACATTGAACGGCAGGCTGGCCGCGCCCATAGCGAAGCGGGCGTGCCGGCCAATTTCATCAAAGACCTCGACCATGAGGTCGGATGCGCCGTTGATTACCGCTGGGTGCTGGTCGAAATCGGCTCCGGCATTGACAAAGCCGCCAAGCTTAACGCAGCGCGTCACGCGATCGAGATCACCATCGCAGGCGTTTTTGAGTTGCGCCAGAATATTGAGCGCGCATAGTTTTGCGGCTTCCTGGCCTTGATTAAGTGTCAGATCACTTCCCACTTTACCCTGGAATTGTAATCCATCGTCAGACATGGGGATCTGACCGGAGATAAAGACCTGATTACCGCTGATCACATAAGGCACGTAATTGGCTGCCGGTGCGGCGGGCGTGCCCAGATCAAGGCCCAATTGCTGAAGACGTGTCTCGATTCGCCCCCTCATATGCGTACTCCTTGGCTGCGTTGAAAACATGGCCGGACCTTAGAGCACATTCCGAAGAGTGGGAACCGGTTTTCGCATTGTGTTTTTACGATGTCGCGGCGGCTTCACTGGGGGACATAAGAGTCTGTGCCGTGGGGTAAAGCTCATCCAGGGGAAGTGAGACGCCGGTTTCCGTCACGATCCGCGCATGATAACGGCGCAGGCGGCGTGGCTCGGGTACACCGCAGGAATGAGCAATGACACCCACCTCGTGAACCATGTTCCTGGCATAATGGGCAACACGCTCGGCTTTGTCTTCGGGTACGAGCCCACGTTGCAGTTTGAGATTATGGGTGGTAATGCCGGTAGGGCAGGTGTTCTTATTGCACTGAAGCGCTTGAATACATCCCAATGCGAACATGAACCCACGGGCGGAGACGATAAAATCGGCGCCTACGCACAGCGCCCATGCCACGCCGATCGGGGTGATGAGTTTTCCTGACACAATAACCTTGATCCGGTCGCGCAGACCATGAGCGATCAGCTTGTCCACCACCATGGGCAGACTTTCAGTGATCGGCAGGCCAACGGCATCGATCAGACTCATCGGTGCGGCCCCCGTACCGCCGTCAGCACTGTCTATGGTGATGAAGTCCGGCGCCGAGCGTTCACCACGTTGGATAATCTCTTGACACAGATTATCCAACCATCCATAGGCGCCTATCACGGCTTTAAAGCCAACCGGCTTTCCCGTGACTTCACGGATGTGTTCAATCTTGTCGAGAAGCTGGGAGATAGAATCGATATCGGTGTGCCGATTTGGGCTGATCGACGCCTCGCCCGCCGGGATGCCTCTGACGCGCGCGATCTCCTCCGTGACTTTGGTAGCCGGCAGGATGCCGCCTTTACCGGGCTTGGCCCCTTGGCTCAGTTTGATTTCAATCATGCGCACAGTGGAATGGGCGGCGATTTCGCGCAGGCGCTCGTCACTTAGTTCACCCTTAGCGTCGCGGACGCCGTATTTTGCCGTGCCCATCTGAAAAACGATATCGCACCCGCCTTCAAGGTGGTAAGGGGACAGACCGCCTTCTCCGGTGTTCATCCAGCACCCTGCTTTATGGGCGCCACGGGAGAGCGCGCGCACAGCAGGTTTTGAAATGGCGCCATAACTCATCCCCGAGATGTTAAACAGAGAGTTTGTGGTATAGGGATCACGTGCATAAGGACCAATGGTGACGGGGCCGGGGGGCGCGCTGTCGTCGTCCAAAGTCGGGAAGGGGCAATTGACAAAGAGAACCGTGCCGGTAGGTCTGAGATCTCGTGTCGAGCCAAAGGCAACAGTGTTATCCAAATTCTTGGCCGCTCGGTAAGCCCAGGAGCGTTGTTCGCGATTGAACGGCATTTCCTCCCGATCGTC
>JAJFIO010000171.1 GCA_021774915.1 Alphaproteobacteria bacterium | reverse complement strand
ATGGACGCCAAGGGACCTTTATGCGCGCCGAGCCTGGAGGAGCTGCTCGGCTATTGCCGCCGGGTGGCGGGCGCTGTGGGACTGTTGTCCATGCCGGTCTTCGGCGCGCCCAAGGGCAAAGTTTCAGACGATTTCGCTTTAAGCCTCGCCAACGCGTTGCAACTCACCAATATCCTGCGCGATATCGGCGAAGACGCTGGGCTGGGGCGGCTTTACTTGCCCCGTGATCTGCTCGACAGACACGGCATCACCACGCGCGACCCACAAGCCGTCATGGCGCATGAAGGGCTGGAAGGGGTGGCCAGGGAACTGGGCGGACTGGCGCGACAGTATTTTCGCGATGCGCAAAGCAAATTGAAAGACCTTGATCGCGGGCAAGTGCGCCCGGCGCTGTTGATGATGGGCATTTACGAAGCCTATCTGGACCGGCTTGAAACCCGCGGCTGGGACAAAGCGGCCGAGCCCGTGACCCTGACCAAAGGACAAAAGCTGAGCGCGGCTTTGCGCGCCTGGCTTAACCCTTCTCACTCCGTTTAACCCGAGGACGCCTGCCCTTGCCTCTTGCTCATATAATCGGCGCCGGCATGGCCGGACTGGCGGCAGCCATCCGGTTGCACCGAAAAGGCGTAGCCGTTCAGGTCTATGAATCCGCCGCCCGCGCGGGGGGGCGTTGCCGCTCCTATGTCGATCAGGCACTGGGGCAGCAGATCGATAACGGCAATCACCTGCTGATGAGCGGCAATCGCTCGGCGTTGAGCTATCTGGAGGATATCGGCGCACGCGACACGCTGATCTCGCCTCAGCGCGCGCTCTTTCCTTTTGTCGACCTTAAAACCGGACAACGCTGGACCTTGGCGCCCAATACCGGCCCGCTTCCCTGGTGGATTCTGCAAGCCGAGCGGCGCGTTCCCGATACCAAACTTTCTGACTATAGGGGCGCGCTCAGTATATTTCTGGCCTCAGCCGACAAAACCGTAGCGGATGTTCTGGACACCTCCGGTCCCTTTTATCACCGCTTTTGGGAGCCGCTGACCCTCGCCGCCCTGAATTGCGCGCCTGAACGCGGACAGGCCCGATTATTGCGTGCGGTTCTGGCTGAAACTTTCGCCAAAGGCGAACAGGCGTGCCGCCCTCTGGTGGCGCGCGACGGTTTGGGTCCTTCTTTCGTGGACCCGGCGCTGCGCCTTTTGGAATGGTCAGGCCGGCCCGTTTGCTTCAACGCGCGGCTACGCGCGCTTGTGCAGCAGCAAAGACGTGTCACCGCGCTGGACTTTGGCGATCACACGGTACCCGTGGGTCCGCAAGACAAAGTGATCGTTGCTCTGCCCCCGGCCCGCATTACCCCCATCGTCCCGTGGATTACCCCGCCCGGCGAGGGAGAGCCTATCATCAACGCCCACTACCGGCTGGCCGAACCCATTAAGATGGACAGCGAAGTTCCCGTCCTTGGACTGATTAACGCCACGGCCCATTGGATTTTTGTGCGCGGAAACATCATCAGTCTCACCATCAGCGCGGGGGGACTGCTTGCCAACACGCCGGAAGATGAGTTGCTGGAATTGTTCTGGGGTGAGGTCAGGCAGGCATTAAACCTTCACAATTTAACCTTTGAAGCGGCGCGGCTCATTCGTGAAAAACGCGCAACCTTCGATCAATCACCGGCAAGCGTCGCCCGCCGCCCCAAGGCTGAAACCCGCCTGCGCAACCTCTTCCTTGCAGGCGATTGGACCGATACCGGCCTGCCCGCCACTATCGAAGGCGCGATCCGCTCCGGCCACAAAGCGGCCCGGCTTGCAGCCCGTCCGACCATTGTTTAGATTACCGCTCGGTCCTGGGACCAGGGGCTCAGGACGGGGAACAGGAAAAGTGTTAAAATCGTGACTATGATTCAAAGCGAGACAGATCCGCGCGCCACACGCAAAGCGCTGATCAACGACGCCCGCGCTAAATTGCAAGATCTGCAAAAGCCTGACGGCCATCTCATTTTTGAGCTGGAAGCCGATGCCACCATTCCGTCGGAATATGTTTTGTTGGGCCACTTCACCGGCGACATCGATACGGAAAAAGAACGCAAAATTGGTAATTTCCTGCGGCGCATCCAAAGCGCTGACGGCTCCTGGCCACTGTTTCACCGCGGCGAGGGCAATATCAGCGCCACGGTGAAAGCCTATTGGGCCCTCAAGATCATCGGAGACGATATTGATGCGCCCCATATGGCCATCGCACGGGATTATTTATTGGCCGAGGGCGGCGCGGCATGCGCAAATGTCTTTACACGCATCATGATGGCTTTGTTCGGGCAAGTGCCGTGGCGCGCGATCCCGGTCATGCCGGTGGAAATGATGCTGCTGCCGCTGTGGTTTCCCTTTCACATGTCCAAGATTTCCTACTGGTCGCGTACGGTGCTGACCCCTTTGATCGTCTTGACCGCCCTCAAGATCCAAGCAAAAAACCCGCGTAACGTCAACATTCGGGAACTTTTTGTCACCCCGCCCGAAACCCATAAGACATACAACATCAACCCCACAGGACGTTTTGTTGGGGAGTGTTTTCTTATACTCGATAAAGTGTTGCGGGCCGTGGAACCGGCTTTCCCCAAAACCCTGCGCAAAAAAGCCATCGACAAGGCGGTCGCCTTTTTTACCGAGCGCCTCAATGGCGATGACGGGCTGGGCGGCATTTATCCGGCCATGGCCAATGCGGTGATGGCCTATCATGTTCTGGGCTATCCGCCTGATCATCCTGATCTTGTCACCGCCAAACGATCGATCGAGCTTTTGCTGGTGGATCGCGGCGAAGAACTCTATTGCCAGCCTTGCGTATCACCGATCTGGGATACGTGCCTGGGCGCGTTGGCGCTGATGGAATCGGGCGATGCCGGTCACAGGCAAGTGGACCCCAAGTTGAAGACAGCGCTCGACTGGCTGATGAGCAAACAGATTCTGGATGTCAAAGGAGACTGGGCCGTGCGCCGCCCTAATCTCAGGCCCGGCGGCTGGGCGTTTCAGTATAACAATGATTATTACCCGGATGTCGATGACACAGCGGTGGTCGCCATGGCGTTGCACCGGGATGGCGATCCGAAATACAAGCATGCGATCTCAAGGGCTGAGGAATGGATTCTCGGTATGCAGAGCTCTAATGGCGGCTGGGGGGCGTTTGATCCGGAGAATGAGCATTTTTATCTCAACTCCATTCCCTTTGCCGATCACGGCGCACTGCTCGACCCGCCGACCGCTGACGTCACCGCGCGCTGCATAAGTTTCCTGGCCCAGATCGGCACCGACCGGAACCAGATAAGTATGGTGCGGGGGATCGACTATCTGAAGCGGGAGCAGGAGAAGGACGGCTCCTGGTTTGGACGGTGGGGCGCCAATTATATTTATGGCACATGGTCGGTGCTGTGCGCGCTCAATGCGGCCGGGGAAGATCTCTCGCAACCCTATATCCGCAAGGCGGTCGAATGGATTAAATCCCGTCAACAGCCCGATGGCGGCTGGGGTGAGGATTTGGCGAGCTATGAAGAGGGGCGCAAGTTCGAAGTCAAGCAAAGCACGCCGTCGCAAACCGCCTGGGCGCTGATGGCGCTGATGGCAGCCGACGAAGTAGGCAGTGCGCACGTCGCCAACGGGATCGGCTTTTTAGGCATGCACAAACGCGAAGGCGCCCGCTGGAAAGAAGAGCTTTATACCGGGACCGGTTTTCCAAAAATCTTCTATCTCAAATATCACGGCTATGCGTCTTATTTTCCGCTTTGGGCGCTGGCGCGCTATGAAAACCTGATAGACCGTAATGATCGCCAGGTTCCCTATGGCATGTGAGATGACGCGGCGGTCGTTCATGGGGATGTGTTCTTACACTATGGGCGCAGATCAATGACCCCCGACACCCCTTTCACAGGGTTTGTCTGCGGTCTAAAATCGGAAGCCCGCTGTCTACGCCCCCTGAGCAAACCCTCTGCCGGCCATGATCCGGCCGCGGTCAAGGTTGCTGTCTCGGGCGCAAGCGCAGAGCGGGCGCGCGATATCTCCAAAGTCTTTGGGTTAAGCGGGGCCACCGGACTGATCAGCTTCGGCCTGTCAGGCGGACTGATGGACCGCCTTAAACCCGGGGATTTGGTGCTTGCCGGATCGGTGGCGGAGGCGTCTGGCGCCGTCTTTCCAACGGATCCCACCTGGTCTAAATCCCTTGCAACCCATGCCAAATCCTGCGGCCTCACGCTTCATCCCGCCCCTCTTTATGGTTCAGCAACGGTCATCAGCACCAGGAAGGAAAAGCAGAGCATTTACCAAAAAACCGGCGCATGGGCAGTTGACATGGAAAGCCATGCTGTGGCGGAGAGCGCGGCTGCGCTGGGATTGCCATTTATTGCTTTACGCGCGATCGCCGATCCGGCGGATCGCATCATCCCCCCAAGCGCAGCCCTAGCCGTGGCGCCCGATGGCGGGATCAGGCCCCTGCCGGTGCTGGCCGGACTGGCCAGGCGACCGGGGGATTTCGGCCCTCTTCTTCACTTAAAACAAGACAGCCAGGCCGCGCTGGACGCTTTAAGCTGCTGTGTCTGCAAACTTCTTGGCGGCCTTCTGCGCCCGCTCTGACTCCACCAGTTTTTCTTTCACGATGGTATCGTGCACGAAACGTGCGGGCTGTTGTGCCTCAAGGCTGATGTCAGGGGCCATCTCGCCGTCCAATCTGGGGCCCCGAAGAGAAGCCATGAGCGCTTTGAAAGGATGGGTGATGGAATCGGCCGCCGCCGTCGGCTCATAGCCGCAATGGGCCATGCAGTCAGCGCATTTTTCATAATTTCCCGTGCCGTACTGATCCCAGTTAGTCGTGTCCATCAGCTCACTGAACGTCTTGGTGTAGCCTTCCCCCAGAAGATAACAGGGTCGTTGCCAACCGAAGATATTGCGTGTCGGATTGCCCCACGGCGTGCACTCATAGGTCTGATTTCCCGCAAGAAAATCCAGATAGAGCGCAGAATGGCTGAGTTGCCACTTTTTACCGAGACCCAGACGGAACACTTCGCGAAAGAGGTTTTTGGTGTTGCGCCGATTTAAAAAATGTTGCTGATCCGGCGCCCGTTCATATGCAAAGCCTGGTGAGATGGTGACGCCGCTGACCCCAAGCTCGGCGGTGAAATCGAGATAGGCCGCAACTTCTTCAGGTTTGCGTCCCTCGAAGATGGTGGCATTGACATTGACCTGGAAGCCTTTGGACTTGGCCAGTTTAATCGCCGCCACAGCCCGGTCGAACACACCTTCCTGGCAAACCGCCTCATCATGTTCGTCGCGCAAACCATCGAGATGAACAGAAAACGTTAAATAAGGGCTGGGCTCAAAAAGATGAAGTTTCTTCTCCAGCAGCAGAGCGTTGGTGCACAAGTAAATATATTTTTTGCGCGCAATAATGCCTTCGACAATCTGTTTGATTTCTTTGTGGATGAGCGGTTCACCGCCGGGGATGGAGACCACCGGGGCGCCGCATTCATCGACCGCCGCCATGCACTCATCCACCGACAGGCGGCGATTGAGGATCTCATCTGGGTAATCGATTTTACCACATCCTGCACAGGCCAGATTGCACCTGAACAACGGCTCAAGCATCAATACCAAGGGATAACGTTTACGGCGCGCCAGATGTTGCCTCACCACATAAGCGCCGACTTTGAACTGTTGTCTAAGTGGGACCGCCAATTAGTCCTCCTATTGTCAATGAAATATCTCTAACCGTTCGCGCCGGACTCATCACTCAACCATCTCCCCAAGCGGCAACGCCATCTTGGATCCGGGGAATATCAGATAATCCTTCGGGCAGCTTAAAGCGAACATTTTCTTCTACACCATTGAGCGCTTCCACGCGGATGGCCCGCAATTCACCCAGGCGATTAACCACTTCCTGAACAAGGTTTTCTGGCGTCGACGCGCCCGCTGAAATGCCGACAGTCTGGACGCCCTCTAGCCAGGAGGGGTCGAGATTGGTCGAATCTTCAATGAGATAGCTGGGAACACCTACGTTCTCGCCAATCTCACGCAAACGATTTGAATTTGAACTGTTTTGCGCCCCGACAACCAGAATAAGGCCTACCTCCCCCGCCAATTGCAGCACGGCCGTCTGCCGGTTCTGGGTGGCATAGCAAATGTCGCGCACATCGGGACCGACGATTTTCGGAAACCGTTGCTTCAATGCCGCAATCACGTCCTTAGTATCATTCACACTCAGCGTGGTCTGGGTGACAAAGGCGATTTGTTCGGGATCGCGGACCACGAGCTGTCCGACGTCTTGCACCGTCGAGAGGACATGCACCACGCCAGGTATCTGACCGAGCGTGCCTTCCACTTCCGGGTGACCCAAATGGCCGATGAGCACGACATCAAAACCTTTGCGGGCATAGCGTTGACCCTCTTTATGCACTTTGGTCACCAAAGGGCATGTGGCGTCGATCACCTCCAGGGTGCGCGCCCCTGATTCCTCCTCGACTTTTTTCGAAACCCCATGGGCGCTGAAGACCGTCACCGCACCGGGGGGAATCTCATCAACTTCCTCCACGAACACGGCGCCGCGCGCCTTCAGCGTTTCCACCACACGCTTGTTATGGACAATTTCATGGCGGACATAGACCGGAGGCCCGTATTTCTGTAGTGCCCGCTCCACAATATCAATAGCCCGCTCAACCCCGGCGCAAAAGCCGCGGGGTTTGACCAGAATAACTTTTAACTTTTCGTCACTAACTGCCATCTCATCCGCTTTCACAGGATCATCGCCACTATACTATGCGAGGACAGAACACCAACACCATCATTACCAAGCACAACTGTGACCCTGCCACGAAATGACGAAATTGACCTGGATTGCCCCCAATCGACCGAGCCAGTGTCGCAGTTTATCCGCCTCAGTTCCAGACCGGAGGCAGTAAATTCTTTGTGGGATTGACCCTCCTCATCCTAGGGTCTTGACCCCTGCCTCTGGCGCCATCGGACCAGCTCTACCCTTCGCTGTCGTTTCTAGCCGCTAATGTCCAAACCGGTTAAGATGACGCACGGCACCAAAAAATGGCATTGATAGAATGCCTCTCATGACTGATGGCCCTCATTCGCCGCATTTTGAGCCGGTGGCAAGCCGGGACCCACCCCGCTCCTTTGGCCACCCTATAAGACGAAACCCTAGCGGCAGCGCCGGCCTCTGGCGGACATCGCCCAAATCACTTAGCATTTACATGCTCGGCGACGAGATAAAGGAGCAGATAGATGAGCATGAACATCCAACCGATCACCGGATTCCTCGGCGCTGAAGTCCGCGGAATCGACCTTTCCCAATCTCTCGGCCCAACGGACCTTGAGCAAATACACGCGGCCCTGCTCGAACATCTCGTGTTGTTTTTTCCCGATCAAGACATCACACCCGGGCAACAGGTGGCGTTCGGCCGCAAGTTTGGCGAGCTGCATGTGCACCCGTTCATCCCAAGCCTGGATGGTCACAAAGAAATTATTGTGTTGGGCAGCAGTGACGAGGGCCCCGGAGAAAACACCCGCCAGTCCAATGTCTGGCATACGGACCTGACCTACACAAAGCGCCCGCCACTGGGATCAATGCTGCATGCCATTGCCATTCCCTCAACTGGCGGAGATACCATGTTTGCCAATATGTACGCCGCTTTTGATGCCCTCTCCCACCACATGCAGAAATTCCTCAGCGACCTGACCGCCGTGCACGATATCGGTCATACTATGACGCGGGACGAACTTTTTTCCAATGAAGGTTTGGACAAACTGAAACGGACACGGGGCATGACACCACCAATTGAACATCCTGTCATCCGCACCCATCCTGAAACCGGGCGCAAGGCGCTCTTCGTCAACGCGCATTTTGTTTCTTACATCAAGGATCTCGAAGAAAAAGAAAGTGACGCCCTTCTGGCTTTTCTCATCAGCCACGTGAACAAACCGGAATTCCAGTGTCGCCATCGCTGGCGGGAACACGATCTCGCATTCTGGGACAATCGCTGTACACA
>JAJFIO010000018.1 GCA_021774915.1 Alphaproteobacteria bacterium | reverse complement strand
GACCAGGTTTATCGCCTGAATGACAAAGCTACCGGGACGATCAGAACGAAGATAGCGTTCTATAGCATCCGGCAAAATTTGAATGCCTTTTTCCCGGCGCCCATTCCCTGCGAAGAGAAAGACAGGACCATCTGCGCCAGGCCCTTTATCCATGGCGGGAGAATATTCGGAAAAATCAATTTGAATGGGCACGATCGGCATCTCAATGCCGCTGAGAGCTTTAAACTTTCTTGCCAAAGCATAGGTGTCAGCAAAAAACTGTACGTCTGTATCCAATTTTTTCCATAGCACAAAATCATTTATATAGGCTTGTTCTATCTCTCTATATATATTTGCATCCTCTGCTTCGCTCGCCAGCGCCGCGCTCTTTTTTGATCTGGGAATGGGCGCGAATTTGGGGGGAAAACGAAAGACAATTCGGAACCGAACACCTTTTCCGCTTGTTGATTTTGCCAATTTATATAGAGCCCGGAAATGCCACGGACTGGTAGTATGAACCACGACAACATCGCCTGCGCTCAAGTCAGGCAAGGCAGCGCTGAATTCATGCCATGCTGTTTCGTTCAGGTCTTCCAGGTATTGTACTGTCTGCCGGGCCGTATCGGGCAAGGGAAGATAGACACTCGGGGTCAACTGCGCTTCAGCACCGAGTTCTGCGACTACATCAGGCGTGCATTTCTTCGTCACCAACACCCTGGATGTGATATTGCTTTTCTGGCAAAATGATATAATCAGTTGGTCAAGCGCACGATGATGCCCGAACGGTCCTGTGCACCCCGGATCTATGACAATAACCCGCTTGGTGCCGGATCTGAAAGGTTCATTTTCCACCAGAAATTCTTCCAGCTGGTTGGCAGATCATGGCGTATTTGCTCATAGTGATCATCATGCGATGCAAATTGGCCCAATCGAAATCCAGACTCAAGAAAATTCGCCTAGCCAACACCCAGCTTGACACCACAGGGTAGAATTTGCCAAAAACTGGGCCATCTGTCCATCACTGGCTGGACGCGTCGCCACAATATTTTCACTATACTTCTTTTAAGCGCCCCAATGACATTTCGGAGCCAAGATGCCCCAACTTTATCTTGATCTCATGAAGAAATGTCTCACTGATATTATTCACATCAGTGATGATCTAACGCGATGCAGATTGATCGAGAACACATCTGAGAGGAGCCCACAAGAAAAATTCAGAATTTCAGTGGCCGAAAAAATCCTCCCTCAGGATGTTCGTCTGGTGGAATCAGTGCGAACCTTCTGGTTTAACTACGATGACTTAACGCTCGATCAAATTAAAAAACGTCGTGAGGTCGGCACAGACTGGCCGCTCCGCGCGCACACCATGATCGGTCTGAAGCGACTCGACAATCTCCAATATTGTATGGAAACTGTCATTCAGGATGCCATACTCGGCGATGTCATCGAAACAGGAGTTTGGCGCGGTGGATCCGTCATCTTCATGCGTGCCGTTCTGAAGGCCTATAACGAAAAAAGGACCGTGTGGGTCGCCGATTCATTTGCCGGGCTGCCTACAAGCGATGCGCAATATCCCATTGATTCAGAATTCGATGATATGGCCATGGAGCCCCTCGCCATCACCCGCGCCACCGTCGAGGACAATTTCAGAACCTATGGCCTCCTTGATGATCAGGTGCAATTCCTTGAAGGGTGGTTCAAAGACACCCTCCCCTCCGCCCCGATAGACAGCTTAAGCGTCCTGCGACTTGACGGGGATATGTATGAATCCACAATTCAGGCGTTAGAGGCACTCTATGATAAAGTGTCCCCGGGAGGCTTTGTGATTGTCGATGATTACAATCTTGAGGCTTGCCGGTTGGCCATTAAAGACTACCGCGACGCCCATAATATCACTGAAGATATCATCGATATTGATGGGATAGGCGTTTACTGGCGCAAGTCCATTTGATTCACCTTAATCAATGATATACTCCTACTCTTTCTCGCATCTAATATTTGAGAGTTAAACCGTGCCTGAAAAATCTAAAAACTCCGAAAAACAAGCACTGTTAGAGAAATTGGCAAACAGTGACCTTGAAAAATTACGTGTGCTAGATGAGATCCTCTCTTGCGATGCAGAGACATTGCAGGTCTTGCATCGTTTCACTTCCGACGATATCGAGAAAATTCGGCGCCTGCGTCGACTGAGTATTGATGATCTTGATCGGCTAAAATTCATAGAACATGTCAGTCCAGGTCATCTACCTCTGGTGTATAAATTTATCGAACGGCTTGATTATGAAATTATTCCACCAGAAGTCACCAGGATTATGGAGACCGTTTCAAATTTTACTCTGACAGGATGGGAAAACATTTACTGCCTCTGTGAATCTATTCGCTATCTGGTCAACAATAACATCCCAGGTGATATTGTTGAATGTGGGGTTTGGCGTGGTGGAAGTATTATGGCGGCGTCGCTAATGCTAGATCATCTGGGCTGCACAGACCGGGAAATTTATCTCTTTGATACATATGAAGGAATGTCACCCGCCACTGAAACCGACACCGAGCGGCACTCTGGCAAGCATGGGGACGTGCTCATTGAAGAAATTAAACCCTTCCTCGATCTAGCCGCAAGTATTGAAGAAGTTAAAAACAATGTGCGAAAGACTCCCTATCCCTGGGAGCGTTTTCATTTTATAAGTGGCAAAGTAGAAGACACGTTACCGAATTTTAAGGCGGAGAGAATTGCCCTTTTACGATTAGATACGGATTGGTATGAGTCGACTAAATGCGAATTGGAACATCTGTACCCACACCTTTGCAAAGGCGGTATTCTCATTATTGATGATTATGGACATTTTGAAGGAGCACACAAAGCGGTCGATGAATATATAGCAACCCTTGACCACCCTGTCTTTCTGAATCGAATTGACTATACGGCGCGCGCTGCAGTGAAAACAGCTAACTAACTCATACAAATCCACCTACTTATGACAGCCTTGAGTAAACTGTCTTGTAGTTAGCACATCACACTTTTGCATATAGCGAGTGATAAAAATATATTAATCTGCAAAGTAAATATAATTATTTGCCGATACCACAACGTCATTTTTCCAATCACCTTATTAATATTACTTTGGATTAAGTTAGCATATGTCTGCAAATCGTCGATTTTCTCAAAGTTCTCTCGATATCTATATGAAATTAGGTCACAGCCTTGTCGAAGGGTGGCTTCATCCGATTGATGCACGTATTATAAGCGCTTTAGGGGAATATCAAACAAAAGCAGGAATTAAAGGAAGTGTGGGTGAGATCGGTGTATATAAAGGGCGCCTTTTTATCCTCTTGTCGTTACTTTCCCATGAGGGAGAACCGTTATTTGCAATTGATCCATTTACATTAGAAGCTTTCGAAGATGACGTGGTTGATGCTTCACACGACAAGGTGATTGGTTCCATAAATGACTTCAAAACCAATCTCATCACGCATGCAGGTGAAATAAACGAACTTCAGATATTTAATTGCAGTTCACATATGCTGAAGGCTGAAACCTTATTAGATTCTGCTAGCCAAGCTCGCCTGGTGAGTATTGATGGGAATCATAGTGCGAAATTCGTTTATTCTGACTTGTGTTTAATTTCAGAAATTTTAGACGAAAATGGCATCATTATGATTGATGATGTCTTTAACCCTCTTTACCCGGATGTTTCCGTTGGGCTGTATAAATACTTATATCACTCGGATGATTTGAAGCCTTTTTGCATAGGTCAAAACAAGGTGTATTTGTGCCGTCAAGAAGCACTCACTAAATTCAGAGATGTGCTAAGCTTAGATAAAAATATCGTTGTAAAAACTAAGATGGAATATTTTGGTGTCGAGGTCGATATTGTTGATTATTATGTAAACACATATCGAGAAGTTTTTTATTTTTTACGAATAAATTTATCCCAAGTTCAAGGTTATAAATCTTTTCTACTGCGGATGGTTCATAAATCAATCGAGCATGCCATTAGAAAATCAATGACTCATTTAAGATAACGCACCGTGTAATGATCTCCCTATTTCAACCTGGCAATGAAGTCGGAGTCAGTTCGATTGACCTTGTATCCAGCCGATTTGACCATTTGGACTGCGTTCTTTCTATTCTGCCTTGATAAGTGGATATGCTCAAAAATTATTATTTTCGGCTTGTAGGTCTGGAGATCGACCTGTTTCAATATTTCAAAATCATATCCTTCGACATCAATCAGCAAAACATCAAAATGATCCACATTGTGTTTGTGAAGTAGTGATGAAAACGTCAAGCATGGAACTTCCTGTTCGATAATATAATTTTCTATGTCGGGGATATCTCGTTTACTCTTTAGCACAACTCGTTTGTCGAAAGAGCCCAGCATATCACTCCAAAATGGATAGCTTTTCTTAATTTCAGGATGGAGAGCGTAAAACGTCCTATTTTTATCGCTATCGCTGATGGCCACATTCTCAAATATTAGTCCCTCCAACCCACTTTTGTTTTTCACCAGAAGTTCGAATAAGTCTCTTACGGGTTCAACAAGCACCCCCCGCCAATCTCTATTAACGACAGTGTCGTGTAAAAAATCGGATGTTACGCCATCGTGCGCCCCGATTTGAATGAAGAATACATCTTTTTTCCGCCGCGCCACATCTTCAAGAAACAGCCTCCCCAAAAGATAATGACGCAGGCCCCGGTCGACCAATGGATTGGCCAGGTATGCACGTCGTTTTAATCTCTGCCACAAACGGATAAGGCGTTTTCGCAAGGGCGTTTTCATTGGCGTAGTTGTCTCTTCACGCATATGTAGATTGCAGTGGCTCAATCATGAGGCTAACTAGATTACTGTCCTGAAAGATAGAGCTACCACGTGGGTTTATCTCGCGTCGAGATGAGTCCCAGTTCTAGGAGCTGGTTTGAATTTTTATATTTGACTGAATCTGGCATCAACAATGTTTCATCTTCATGCAATTCTGCTAGCGTGGCCCCATAGGATGAGAAGTTCCGGTTGAAATCCCAAACTGCCATACTTCGCACATCCTGGGCGATAGCCTCACGAAATGGGCCGATGAATTTGAAATGAAGCAAGGCACCGCGCTGGATCGATACCTGCGCAGGTGTGATCCAATGCGTACTAGAGATAAATCTCACACCGGTGCCTGCTCGAATAAGGGGCACCTTCGTTAGGTTGGGGTTAGGTGATTTAGAAAAAAGCCTCTCCCCTACCCCGCCGCTGGCAACTACATAAGGACATTGTACCGAGTTTCGGAAACCATAATCAGCATCGAAATAAGGGCTGAAGGCAAGCGGATCGTCTTGTTGTTGGTACATCTCCCCTCGGGCCACGGTTTCAGGATACATATCAATCATGAAAGCCGCGAGCGCCTCATCCCCGCTCTGTTCAAGTTGATCCAGGACTGGCATGATGCCATGCGTTTCGATATCCGGCAGGACTAAGAGTTCATCGAGGTCAAGATAGAGGCACCAATCCCCGGTTGTGGCATACTGCTCAATCAGATAATTAATCCAATAACTGCCGAATTGCGCATCGAGAAAGTTCTTGCCCGTCTGAAAGGTTACCACATCATACTGCGCCAGAAGATATTCCCTTGATCCATCCGTAGACCCATTATCAATGATATAAAACTCACTCACGCCAATCTTGCGATAGTAATCGAGAAAAGCCGGCAGGCGAAAACGTTCGTCCTTCAAGTGGCTGAACAGTTTTAACCGGCCCTTACCGCTCACGTTGTCAGGGCGGTGGACCAAATCCACCTCAATACGCATGTCCTTGATAAGCTGAATACGCGGCCGAAATGAGGCCGCGTGCCAGACTTCTTTCGCTTTGCTGCTCTCGCCCTTTTGCATATAACTCCAGCTCAGAATATTCGCAACAGCACGGTTTTGACGCCACTCTTCCGGAAATGAATCTGCCAATTGCATGGCCTTATCGGGTTGAGAAGTGGCGATATAGAGTTCAGCACATTGCGCCTGCACCGGCGGCGACAGCTCCGATACGTCAATACCAAAAAGAAGAATACGAAGAGCCTGCTCATAATTTCCTCCCGCCATCAGGCAGAGTACTTTTTTCTGTTGTATTTTCTGATTGGTTTTCCCGAACCTATTTTGCAAATTTTCTATATCTTTCATCGCCTCTTCAGGTGCGCCCATGGCTAGATGAATATCGGCCAGCACAAGACCGGATTCTACTGTGCCAAGATGACGTAACCATTGATCAAATATTTGACGCGCGTGTTGATAATCATTTTTTGCCAGCAAAAAAGAAACATAACGGGTGGCGATCATCGGTTCCGGTTCACTAGCGTCAATGATGTCCTTCCAGATTTTAGCGGCCTCAGGCCAAATACGCCGGTGCTGCGCTATTTGCGCCAAGCCCAAAAGCGGGCCCGTGTCATTAGGCAATTTTTTCGATAGATCTGTGAAAAGTCCTTCCGCTTTATTGATTTCTCCCATCTGAAAATAACAATGAGCGATTTGGAGCCTTGTTTTTCTAGGATCTGACTCAAGTTCGGCGGCCTGTTTCCAGAAATTCAGAGACTCCTCCCATCTCTGGACTGCCGCCGCCTGTTGCGCCTTTTGTTTTAAGCATTCACACTCGGGCATCTGCCGGTCACCCGTTCGTCTACTCTGAGAGCGATTAAACTTTTTCGATGTCAGATACTCTAATGCCTGGTGAATGATACTTTTCAGCACACCCTATCTCCTAAGTTTTGAAGATAATTCTTGATTGTGAGGTCTTCTTCAAGGATACCTTTGCGGCTGAGATCTTTCGTTTGCTGATCATCAAGTATCATGGACTCATATTCTTCACGCAATCTGCCCTGTTTGTGGAGTGAATACCATCGCCGGGCGTGCCATCCGGTTCCTTTATCAAAACGTTCATTGGATGTCAGTCCTTCACCCTGGTTGACAACCTTTGCTTCAAATTGCTCAAATTCACGAACCGGATAATGATATATTTGAATGGTGGCGCTCACAACGGGTTCACTTCCTTCATGCTCAACAGAATGATTCCCCATGCCGACCGCGCGTAAGCCCTCCAGCATACACATGACTTTAGACGGCATGGTACGCAGCATGATCTCAAAATCCAGCTTCTGCGCAGGATCAGATGCATTCTTGTGAAAGCCTAAAGGATGCGAAACTTTCATGATGTTATCGGAAAAACGATAATCGGGCGCCTCCAGGTCCTGCTTGCAGGGCAGCATATTGAAACGCGGGCACAAAAAAACGCTCGGCCTATATGTCGTATCTTTTAAGCTTCCTTTCTTTGGAAAAGAGTACGCGCCTTGAAAATCCGATTTGAGATCTCCCTTTGCACTATACCAGAACTCATCCGCATCGGCGGCAATCATACAGTCAGCGCGCCCGGCTTCACGCACCAGAAAAGCCATCCTTGTGACCCACAGATCTTGATCAAAAGAGCGAGACGGTTCATCCAGAATTTCCAAATTAAATTCATCTTTTAGATCTTCTAGTATATCCCGTGTTCCGTCCCTAGATCCATTATCCATGATGATGAAATGATCGACACCCATGCTCTTGTGAAACCGAATATTATCTTCGATGACATCCGCCTCGTCGCGCACCAATATGGACATTGCCAAACGCAGCATCAGAGAAGCCTCAACGTGTTGTTCTGAGGGTTCGTGGGTATACGAAAAACACTATAACGCTGATTCTGAAACAGGGAATCTCCCCATATGGCTGGTCGCTCACGGCCTGTGCGCAAGACGATATAATCAGCACCGTATTCATGTAAAATCTCGTTAAGAATGGAAGTATCCAGTTGATCATAGAACGCATCAACCATTTGGATGCGGCGGTACCACTCCCATATCTCATCAGGCCGGTGTGGCAGACCGCGCCAGTCGACAACAATAGCGCGTTCGCCAAATAGGCGAAATCCTTCCAGCTCCTTTTTGACCGGAGGGATAAGAAAAGTGGATTGTGGGTCAGTCGTCCGCACCCAGTCAAAAAGGGCTTGTTCTTGCTTCAGATAACAATTTCGGCAAACGACATTATACAGCGGCGGCCGGATTTCGTCGATTAAACTGATCACTGCCAGAACTACCAGTCCAATCGTGAGAATAGCCTTGGATTTCAGAATTTTTGGTATCGTGATGGGAAAATCAATGAACTTCCGTACAAGCCAAGTACAGGCGCCAACACACAATATCGCAAGAAGGAGAAACCCATCAAGACTCGGTAGAGGGGCCTCCTCTATCAAGAAGTATAGTACGACCATCGCCGTACCAATCGCACTGATCATCATGCGCGGGAGACTTTTGAGGGTGGCAGGAGTATCGGAAGAGTTTGCAAAATACCGCACCACAAAGCTGGCGAGAACGATATGAGCAAACATCAATGCGAACGGCGCTAATCTTAAGGTTTGTAACCGACCGATATCATCAATAAAAACAATCGTGGTCAAAAGAGTTGCGCTGCAGATAACGATAAGAAAACTCAAATAAATAGCGGAGAACCCGGCCCGTAGAATTTGATCACTTATCACTGAATTAAGATGAGGCAAAGCCATCAGATTCCAGCCAATGAAGGGAAGGAAAGACCACAGGAAGGTCAATGGCCGAAAATGAAACGGCAGAGAGTCCATAAACATGCGGCTGGCTTCCTGCAACTCAGCAGCGGGGAGGTCCGAACCCATCATCACATTCAGAATGTTGGGCATTTCCAGACCGAGCACAAAAAGACTGAGTATGAATTGGCGCAACGTTCTGATGATGACCCCATTCCACCCAAGCGCCAGATGAGCAATTCCGAAAAGAGGGAATCCAAGGACCAGATAATTAGTGTGAAAAAAACCGGCGAGCGCCAAAAAAACCCCGGACAGAAAAAAGCGCTTTTCAATAAAAAACAAAATCGCGCCGCAATACCCCAAAGTCGCGAATGTGGAGGGCTGCAAGGAGGGCGAAAAGAAAAAACTGGTGGCAATACTCTGTGTATGGATGAGTCCGACGAAGAGAAGAAGAAAAAGGAGCCAAATGTATAACGCCCTGCCCTGATCGATAAGCCGCACCAGCGCATAGATTAGTGTCAGCGTCGCCGTAATGGTGATGACATTACCGATCGCCAGAGCCCAGGGGAGAATATCGAGCTTCGCCAAACCCGCAACCAGCCAGCTAAACCGGTAGTGAAAATGCGTTGTCTCAACCGTCCACCAGTCAAACTGCAGATAATCGGGATTGATGAGCCTCAGTCCAGGAATGATATATTGTGGATGGTTGCTCCAGGGATCGCCATAGGACAGGCCATAGGACAATCCGGTAATAAGACCCATCAAGAGGACAAGCCCAAGCTCACCCCGATCAGGCCGTGCACGGCTCAACGGTGCTCTTATGGCAGCCAGTGGCGTCATAAACTTGGTTCCCCCGGTCAATGCTTCAGCTTATAGCGAACCTCATCAGGCAGTGCACGCCATAATCAGGCAAGAAATACCTGTATCATAAGAATAATTCCGATAGGTGTGCCGGGTACTGAAGGGGTGTAGCTCAGCCCGGCTTACCGACGTGCACACAGATCAGCCGGAGATCCAAAATAGACCAGCGCTTGCAGGCGTGCCGCAGAACACAAATTGGTCTGCAGGATTTGCATGGCCGTCACATCCGCCGAACTCTGGGGCGCCATCATCATAAACAACCGCTCAAAAGCGCTTAACTCAGGTCCACGCCTTCTGACCAACTGATAATCTTCTTCA
>JAJFIO010000170.1 GCA_021774915.1 Alphaproteobacteria bacterium | reverse complement strand
GTTTTTATCGTCGGCCTTAGCGAGTTGATCAAGGCGGCGTTGAAGCTGCGCACGCATGTCATCGCCATGTGAGTCTTGCTCCTTCACGAGATCCAGATTGTCGGCGGCCACTTCCGGCAACCGCCTCAGTTCTTCCAATTGCTTTAATGTACGGGTGAGCGACGCCAACGTGCGCGCGTCACGTTCCCGCTCACTGACGCCAAGCGAGGGCGCATCGTCACTGACCGCATCCAGATATTCTTCGGTTTTTTTGATTTGTCGCTCAAAGACCTGCACCAGCCGGGCAGCGAGATGAACATGCGCCTCAACTTCATTGCGCTCCGCTTCATTCAGGCGGCGGCCTGTCAGGCTGCGAAGCCATCCCCTTTGTTTCGCGTGCCGGCTGATCCTATGCCGCGTTATGCCAAATTCACGGGCGATATCCTCAAGTGTTTGCTCACCGCAAATATAGCGCTTCTTGACTGTTTCCCACTGTTGCGCAGTTAAAGAAAGTACAGGTTTTCTTTTACTTCCCTTTTTAACGCCGCTTTGCGTAGACGTCTTATCTTTGGTCTGAGCATTTTTCTGATTCAATTGTTATCGGCCTTAAGCTGAGTGGTCACGCACTAAGACGCCAGATGCACCGCACAAGTCTGATGCGGTGAGCGCCCAGCCCGGCCTCTCTGGTAAGCGGGTAGATTTGTGGAGATGGACTATTAGGTAGTTAGAGCGTGACGCCGTTCAAGGGGGCGGTTTGCTTTTTTTGCCAGTTTTTCTGCATACGGAAGACTTATCCTCGCCTTGCCCTGGCTTCAGACGCTAAATTCATGCGTCACCGTCTCCGTTCCCGGCGCAAAAATCCACGCCATAAATCTGGCTCTTGTGTGACGGTCGTCACATCTTTAGCGGCCGCGCTCTCCTAAGGTCTTGTCATTGATCATCTCCAAACTGTATGAGGAACACCATGGCCGGCTTTATCAAAACACTGATTGCACTGGGTTTAAGCATATTGGCGCTTATCATGCCGGGGGCCGGAAAAGCCGAAGAGGCGGGTATTCTCTACCCGTCCAACGCGTCTCCCGCGCATTCTGATCCTGGCCCGGCCGCGCTCAGGCCCTCTTTTCGCCTCTGTTTTCAAATGCCAAGCATTGCCGGGTCCGGCGGAAGTTGTCGCATTGACTGCAAGACCGGCGCCTGTCAGCCTGGCAAAATGTAAACGAACTCTTAACCCATAGGCGGAGAAGATAACCCCCCTCGCCAAGGAGACCTGACATGCGCTGGATTGCCCTGCTGATATTTGTTTTCTGTTCCGCCCTTCTTGCCCCTTCGGCGCAGGCCGCCTCCAAGAAAAAGATCGATCGCCGCGTCGAAGAAGCCCTTGTGCGGTTTAATGAAGAAGTGCGCGGCGGGGATGAGCTTATCGCGTCGGCGGCAGGCGTTTTGATTTTTCCCAAAGTGGTGAAAGCAGGCCTTGGCATTGGCGGCGAGCATGGACAAGGCGCGCTGCGTGTGGGTGGCCAGAACATCGAATATTACCGTCTGGTCTCCGGCTCGATCGGCTGGCAACTCGGCGCCCAGGTCAAAACGGAACTGATCCTGTTTATGAACCAGGAGGTTCTCGATAAGTTTCGCAGGCATGACGGCTGGGAAGCCGGCGTTGACGCCAGCGTCGCCGTGGTCACGCTCGGCGCAGGCGGCGAAATAGACACCCACACCATCGACAACCCTATCCTCGGCTTTATCATTTCCAACAAAGGCTTGATGTACAACCTGACCTTTGAAGGCGCTAAGATCAGCAAGATCGATAAATAGAGGCGTCGCGCTCAGCCCCCTCACCCTCCCACGGGCTTGCCGCCCGCGGGTCCCTCCCTCTCCCCAAAGGGGCGAGGGAATTATCGGTATGCAAAACATACATTCCCTCTCCCCTTTGGGGAGAGGGTTGGGGTGAGGGGCAGCTTTGCCCTTAAGGCGCTTCCGCGGCGATCTCCGCCAGCACGCCCAGCAGATGCTGCACGCCTTTCAGCTTTTGCTCCGGGGACGGCCAGTTTTTCTTAAACACAAGAGTATGATCAGGCCGCAGCTTGGTGTCGGAGGAACTCTGGGCGATATATTCAATAAGCCCCGCAGGATTGGAGAAATCATCATTTCGAAAAGCGAATGTTGCGCCTTTGGGGCCCGCATCCACTTTCGCCACGCCGGCCATACGGCAGAGCGTTTTGATTTCGACAATTTCAAACAAATGTTCAACCTCTTCCGGTAGCGGGCCGAAGCGGTCAATCAGCTCGGCGGCAAAACCGTCAATCTCAGCTTTGTTCGCCAGTGTAGACAGCCGCCGGTAGAGCGACAGGCGCAGGTCAAGATCAGGCACATAAGGTTCTGGTATGAGAACCGAAGTTCCCATATTGATTTGCGGCGACCACTGACTGTCTTCATCTAAATCCCCGCCGTCAGAGCGCAAGGCGGCCACGGCTTCTTCCAGCATGTTCTGATAAAGCTCCAGACCCACTTCCCTGATATGGCCCGATTGCTCATCGCCTAAAAGATTACCCGCCCCGCGGATATCGAGATCATGGCTGGCCAAAGAGAACCCGGCGCCCAGCGTGTCCAGCGATTGCAAAACCTGCAAGCGCTTTTCGGCATTGGCGGTTAGCGTGCGCCCTTGACGCACGGTGAAGTAGGCGTAAGCGCGCGCTTTGGACCGCCCCACCCGGCCGCGCAATTGATACAGCTGCGCAAGGCCGAACATATCGGCGCGGTGTATGACCAATGTGTTGGCGCGGGGAATATCAAGCCCTGATTCCACAATGGTTGTGCTCAGAAGCACATCATATTGCCCATCGTAAAACGCGTTCATCACCTCATCGAGCTGACCGGGCGGCATTTGCCCATGGGCGATGGTGAATTTCACCTCAGGCACGTTTTTGCGAAGGTATTCCGCCGCATCAGCCAAGTCCGACACACGGGGGCAGACATAAAAGCTCTGGCCGTCCCGGTAATGTTCGCGCAACAGCGCTTCCCGGATCACCAGCGGATCAAACGGCGTCACATAGGTGCGCACGGCCAGCCGATCCACCGGCGGCGTCGCGATCAGCGAAAGCTCCCGCACACCGCTCATCGCCAATTGTAGCGTCCGGGGAATGGGCGTCGCCGTGAGGGTCAGCACATGCACATTGCTTTTAAGCTGTTTCAGGCGTTCCTTGTGCACAACGCCAAAATGCTGTTCCTCATCAATAATGAGAAGTCCCAGATTGCGAAATGAAATCGATTTTGCAAGCAGAGCATGGGTGCCGATGACAATATCGACATGACCCGACGCCATGCCCGCCCGCGCATCAGCCGCTTGGCCCGCCGAGACAAAGCGGGAGAGCTGACGGATCTGAATGGGAAACCCGGCAAAGCGTTCGGAGAAAGTCTTGAAATGCTGACGGCACAGCAGGGTCGTCGGGGTGACGATGGCGACCTGATGTCCGCTCATCGCCGCGACAAAAGCCATTCTTAAAGCGACTTCCGTTTTGCCAAAGCCCACATCGCCACAAATGAGCCGATCCATCGGCCGGCCCTTGCCCAGATCGCCTATAGCATCGGCGATGGCGCGTTGCTGGTCTTCTGTTTCCTCAAAGGGAAAGCGGGCGCAGAATTCGTCATAAATGCCGTGCGGCGGCTCGAAGATATCTGCTTTGCGCAGTTCGCGGGCGGCGGCAACCTTGATTAGCTCTTCCGCCATCTCCCGAATGCGCTTCTTCAGCTTGGCTTTGCGGCCCTGCCACCCGGCGCCGCCCAATTTATCAAGCTGCGCGTCTTCACCCCCCGAGCCGAACCGGCTGAGCAGTTCTATGTTTTCGACAGGCAAGAAAAGCTTGTCGCCGCCCTGATACACGATCAGCAGACAATCATGCGCCGCGCCCGTCACATGCACCGTCTCCAGCCCCTCATAGCGGCCAATGCCGTGATCGACATGAACCACCAGATCTTGGCTCGACAATTGCGTGGCCTCGGCGATAAAGGCTGAGGCTTTTCTGGATTTTGTCGCGGAGCGGACGAGCCGGTCGCCGAGGATATCCTGCTCGCCGATAACGGCAATATCCTGCGTTTCAAACCCGTGCTCAAGGCCCAGCACGATCACGCCGGTCGTCCTTTGAGGCAGGGCCAGCGCCTGTTGCCAGTTTTCTACGATGTTCAGGGATTTCAATCCGTGATCGGACAAAACTCCCGCCATGCGATCCGCCGACCCGGCGCTCCAACAGGCTATGAAGGTGCGCTTACCGCTGTTATGAAGAGCGCCGACATGCGCCACCACCGCATCGAAGACATTGGCCCCTTCCGCCGCCCGCTCAGCCGAAAAGTTCCGTCCCACCCGCGCCCCGCCATCGACCATGTCCGGGGCTGGCGGAATCTGGAACGGATTAAACACGCGCACCGGAAAGCGCGCACATGATTCATTCCATTCATCAGTGGTCAGATAAAGATTCTGAGGCTCAAGGGGTTTGTATGTCGCCGCGGACATGTTTTGTAGCGCGGCGACATTAAGTCCTTCTGCGCGCGCCTCGTAATAATCCTGGATCAGCTCATGGCGGCTCTGGTGCGCTTCCTCCGCCAGATGATCAAAAGCAATCAGAGCCTTTTCGTCAAGATAGTCGAAAAACGTGTCGAGATGTTCGTGGAATAACGGCAGCCAGTGCTCCATCCCGGCATAACGGGTCCCCGCGCTGATCGCCTCGTAAAGCGGGTCGCTTGTCGTCACCGCACCGAACGCGGCAACATAGCGGCTTCGAAACAGCGCGATCGCTTGCTCCGTCAACAGCGCTTCGCTGACCGGATCAAGTTTCAGGCTCTCCTGCTGACCCAGAGTGCGTTGCGTCTCAGAATCGAAAGTTCGGAGGGATTCGACGCTGTCGCCGAACATATCGATCCGCACCGGCCAGGCATGGCCCGGCGGAAACACATCAATGATCCCGCCGCGCACCGCAAACTCACCCGGTTCGCGCACGGTGCTTATCCGCCGATAACCATTGCTCCCCAGAAACACCAATAAGGTATCCAGCTCCAGAACGTTGCCGGGGCGGATATGATAAGAGGCATCGGCAATAACACCCCGCGGCGGAACCCGCTGAAGCACGGCATTGACCGTGGTCAAAACCACCACGGGCGCGTCATTCTGGCGGTTTACCAGCAAACTGAGGCAAGCCATCCGGCGGCTTAAAATCTCGGATTTGGGCGACACCCGGTCATAAGGCAGGCAGTCCCAGGCGGGATAACTCACCTGCGCGATATCGGGCGCAAAATAAGACAAGGCGCTGGCCATCACGGAAGCGCGCGCATCATCCCGCGCCACAAACACCGTCATGCCCCCCCGCGCCCGCGCCAGATCTCCGAGGATAAGTGCATCAACGCCTTCAGGCACGGCGGCCATTGACAATCGGTTTGGAAACTCGATTATCTTTTTGATATCAATGCTTTGGATAAGTGAGCTCACACGCCCCGCCCAATCTGAAGATGAAGGACGCTAGGTGTATGATGATTTGCCCCGAAATTCAAAGGCTTTCA
>JAJFIO010000169.1 GCA_021774915.1 Alphaproteobacteria bacterium | reverse complement strand
TTTTTTTGAAGCGGTACGAGTAAGTAAAGATCCCAGTGTTTTCACTGTCCTTTTCGAAGACAGTGCCGCCATGCTAGGACTTGTGGTTGCTTTTATCGGAATTGGTCTATCTCAATTTTTGGCACTGCCGGTTCTTGACGGCATCGCCTCCATAGTCATTGGTCTGATTCTGGCCGGCACAGCGGCTCTTTTGGCTTTTGAATGCAAAGGTCTGCTCATTGGTGAGGCCGCTGGCGCGCCCGTGGTGGCGGGCATTCGTGCCCTCATAGCCGGCGTACCGGGCGTCTCCGCCCGCAACGAACTGTTGACCATGCATTTAGGGCCGCGTGATGTGCTGGTTAATTTGAGTGTTGATTTTGACGATGCGCTTTCTTCCAGTGACGTGGAAGTTGCGATATCCGCCATGGAACAGCAAATCAAGACCAAGTTTCCGGAAGTGACCCGGGTCTTCATTGAAGCGCAAAGCCGCGCCGGACATCGACGCGAAGAAGCACGACAGGCTGAGGTCCGGAATGCATCGGCGTAACTGTGCCATGTTCATGGCCTACACCGCACTGGACGGCGTACCGAACAGCGTATAACAATCCGGCGAAGGCACTTCACATAAGAAAGCAATGACGGCCATGTTCGACATCAAAGCCATCCGCGATAATCCGCAACAATTTGATGATGGTTGGGTGCGGCGCGGGTTGGAGCCTCAAGCTCAACGGATTATCGATCTCGATAAGGAACGCCGAGTGGTGATCGCTCAATTGCAGGACTTGCAAAGCGCGCGCAATGATGCATCAAAAAAAATTGGCAAAGTCAAAGCAGCGGGTGATGACGCCGCCGCGCAGGTCCTTATCAATGAAGTGGCCAATCTAAAATCAGAAACTCAAAATGGAGAGATCCAGGAGCGAGAGCTTGATCAGGCGATGACTGACGCGTTGTCTTCTCTGCCCAATATCCCATTTCCTGATGTGCCTGCGGGGGCAAGCGAAGATGATAATGTGGAACTCCGACGTCATGGTGAAAAGCCGGGATTTGATTTCGACCCCAAAGAGCATTTCGATCTAGGTCAAGCGCTAGGCTTGATGAATTTCGAAGGAGCGGCCAAGCTTTCAGGAGCGCGGTTCGTGGTCTTGTCTGGGGCATTGGCGCGGCTGGAGCGCGCACTGGCGGCGTTCATGCTGGACATCCACACGACTGAATTTGGCTATACCGAAATTGACCCACCCTTACTGGTTCACGACTCCACCATGTTTGGAACTGGCCAATTACCTAAATTCGCCGATGACCAGTTTCGCACTGAAGACGGAATGTGGCTTATCCCGACGGCCGAAGTGCCACTGACCAATCTAGTGCGCGAGAGTATTTTGGAAGAGGGTGATCTGCCCAAACGGCTGACGGCCTATACGCCTTGCTTCAGGCTGGAAGCAGGAGCGGCGGGCAAAGACACGCGCGGCATGATCCGCCAACATCAGTTTTCAAAAGTTGAACTGGTGAGCATCACCGCGCCTGAGCAAGCTGAGGCGGAGCATGAGCGTTTGACAGGCTGCGCGGAGGAAATCCTCAAACGCCTTGGTTTGCATTACCGGGTGATGATATTATGCACGGGCGATCTGGGGTTTTCGGCCCACAAGACCTATGACCTTGAAGTCTGGCTCCCCGGTCAGAACAGATTTCGTGAAATATCGTCCTGTTCGCTCTGCGGGGATTTTCAGGCTCGTCGCATGGGGGCGCGTTATCGAGCTACAAATGAAAAGAAGACACGCTATGTCCATACGCTGAATGGTTCTGGGCTTGCCGTGGGGCGGACGCTCGTTGCACTTCTAGAGAATTATCAGAATGCGGATGGTTCCATAAGTGTGCCGGAAGCCTTACAGCCCTATATGGGCGATGTCGACAACATTAAGCCGGATCAATCAATCATATGACAAAATCCTTGCGTATCCTGATTTCGAATGATGACGGCATTCATGCGCCGGGACTGCGTATTCTGGAAGACATTGCCAATGCCCTGTCTGATGATGTGTGGGTTGTCGCGCCCGAGGATGAGCAGAGCGGTGCGTCCCATTCCCTGTCGCTCCATGATCCAATACGATTGCGGCAGTTGGGTGAGCGTAGATTTGCGGTTCGGGGAACGCCGACCGATTGCGTGTTGATGGGATTGAAACAGGTCATTCCAGGACACAAGCCAGATCTTGTGCTCTCAGGCGTTAATCGCGGACTCAATATCGCTGAGGACGTGACCTATTCGGGCACGATCGCGGCAGCCATGGAAGGAACGCAGTTAGGGGTACCGTCCATCGCGTTGTCTCAGGCTTATGGCAAAGGGGATCAGCAAGGGATCAAATGGTCATGTGCAGCCGCCCACGGTCCTGATATTATCTCACGATTACTGCAAGCAGGTTGGCCGGATGATGTTCTGGTCAATGTGAATTTTCCCAATAAGGAACCTGATGACGTGGTGGGTGCGATTGTGACGGAACAAGGGCGCTGGGATCAATCGCATACCTATATCGATGCGCGGGTCGATGTGCGGGGTAATGAATATTTCTGGCTGGGTTATCAGCATCAGGCCGGTGATAATTGGAAAGGATCGGATGTTTATGCCATCTATCATGGGCAAATCTCAATCACGCCGCTTCACCTCAACCTCACCCACTGGGCCAGTCACGAGAAGCTGAAAGGCGCTTTTTAAAAGCGTGGGCCTCAATAGATCAGCACAGAGGAGAGACATCGGCCTTGGTTGATGACGAGAAAAAGATAAATCTGATCATGGCGCTGAGGCGTCAGGGCATTACCGATCAGAGAGTACTGGCGGCGATCGAGCGAGTACCGCGCGATCTTTTTGTGCCTGAAACATTTGCCCGGCACGCTTATGATGATAGCGCGCTGCCGATCGAGTGCGGTCAGACCATCAGCCAGCCTTATGTAGTGGCCTTTATGAGTCAGGCGCTGGAGGTGGGAGAGCGTGATAAGATTCTCGAGATCGGGACGGGATCAGGCTATCAGGCGGCGGTGCTCTCACATTTGTGCCGCCGGGTCTATACCATTGAACGCTATCGAACTCTGCTGGCTGAGGCTCAGAAGTGCTTTGATACTTTGGGCATCACAAATGTGACGGCGATGGCCGGGGATGGGACTAGAGGGTGGCCCGAGCAGGAGCCCTTTGACCGCATCATTGTGACCGCAGCGGCGCCTGTCATCCCTAATATTCTGATCGATCAGCTCAAAATCGGTGGAATTATGGTGATTCCTGTAGGAAAAGAGACGGATGTTCAGACTTTGGTAAGGATAATGAAGCATGAAGATAGGGTTGAGGAAACGGAACTCATGCCCGTGCGCTTCGTGCCATTAGTGGAAGGGGTCGCGCGCGAGCTCTAAGAGAGGATTTGTTGCGCAAATGATCCAGTCAAACTTAACGCATGCCCATCGGCCTTTGTTTCTGCTGACCGCCATGTCATTTCTGGTGTTAGCAGGTTGTGCGCGATCTGATAACGGGGCGCCGGTTTACTGGAGCTCAGGATACACCGGCACCCATGCGCCGGCGCTATCTCGCCGGGTGGCGACTAATGTGGTGACACCAGCAGCGCCGGTTACACAAAATCAAGTGTATCAATCCTCTCCCGTCGCCATGGCCGAAGTGCCGCGATATGATTTCGTGGTGGTTCAACCCGGTGACACGCTTTACAGAATTGCGAAAACACACGAGGTAACCGTGGCCGATCTGGCGCGGCTCAATCGCCTGAATTCGTCTTATACCTTGTCAGTGGGGCAACAAATCCGCGTTCCTCCATCACCGGCTTATGTGGTGGCAGCTGGTGACACAGTCTACAGTATTTCAAAGCAGTATGGCGTTAGCATTCAGGAACTGGCGAGCGTCAACAGATTCAGCAAGCCCTATCGAATTAAGGTTGGGCAGCAGATTCAGGTTCCGACGCAGACCGCTACGGCGAGCATTGCCAGATCCCCGGCAGCCAGCCCTTCACCGACGGCACCCGTCCAATCTTCTTCCTGGTTGGAGAGGGTCAGTGAATTCGCAATCCCAACAACCAAACCGAAGAGCACAAGCCAGGCCGTGACGTGGTCGCAATCGACGCCACAAGGCAAACCTGAAAACGGATTTCTCTGGCCGGTTAATGGCCGTGTGATTTCGGCATATGGAACCAAACAAAATGGTTTGCATAACGATGGAATTAACATTGCTGTTCAGTCAGGCACCAAGGTGCATGCCGCGCGAAGCGGGGTGGTGACCTATGCCGGGAATGAGTTGAAGGGCTACGGCAATCTGTTGCTGATCAAACATGATGATGGCTTTGTGACAGCCTATGCGCATAATAAACGCCTACTGGTTCGCCGGGGGGATAAGGTGGATCAAGGTCAGCCGATCGCTGAGGCCGGGAACACTGGTGCCGTTACAACCCCTCAAGTTCATTTTGAAATTCGCAAAGGACGCAACGCCGTGAATCCGTCGGGCTATTTGACCGGCGTTTGATGGGAAGCTCTTTACTTTTCGGTTAAGTGCTGGCCCAGCTGTCCGGCGAGATCCTGAATGAACTGCCAGGCAACACGGCCAGAGCGTGCCCCTCTCGTGGCGGCCCATTCGATGGCGGCGGCACGCACGTCTTCAGGATCGGCCTTCAGACCAAAATGATCAACATAAGCGGTGATCATGGCAAGATAAGCGTCCTGAGAGCAATTGTGAAACCCTAGCCACAGGCCAAACCGGTCCGACAGAGAGACTTTTTCCTCGACCGCTTCAGACGGATTGATCGCGGTGGAGCGCTCATTTTCCATCATATCCCGAGGCATCAGATGCCGCCGGTTGGATGTGGCGTAAAACACGACATTTTCCGGCCGTCCTTCAATGCCCCCTTCAAGGACAGCTTTGAGGGATTTATAGCTGGTATCTTCGGGCGCAAAGGACAGATCGTCGCAAAAAATGATAATGCGGCGGTCGGTCTCCCGAAGCTGGGTCATTAAAGAGGGCAATGAAGCAATGTCCTCCCGATGAATTTCAATAAGGATGAGAGGGAACCCGGATGATTGTTGCCAAATGGCATTAATCTCTGCGTGTGCAGCCTTGACCAGCGAACTTTTGCCGGTGCCGCGTGCACCCCACAGGAGGGCGTTGTTCGCGGGCAGGCCCTCAGCAAATCTTCGCGTATTTTCCAGCAGAATGTCGCGGATTCGATCGATGCCTTTCAACAGGCCAATCGGCACCCGGTTAACTCTGGCCACGGCTTCCAGGCGATCAGGATCAGTGTGCCAGACATAGGCTTGTGAGGTATCATCAAGGAAAAGTGCGGCAGACTGAGGTTTTGCCATGTTCTCAAGCGCGGTGGCGATGCGCTCCAGAATATCAAGCCTTTTGGCGTCCAAAGTCCCGCTCATGGGCTTAAATTCCTTCAAAACGATGCCGCGACCGGCGCGACGCTATCACGAATGCCCCCCCTCTGGTCAACGTGGCTTATTAGGTCTACGGGTTTCTCAGCAAACCCCTTCATTGCCTTTGCAATGGCGAAGGGGCGCTTGTATAGTCCCGGCGCGAAACAAGAAATGACCTCTTAACCTTTGGAGATCCAGCACGGTGATTACACCAGCATATGCTCAGACAGCGGTAGGCGATGGCGGCGGTATTCTCATTCAGATTTTCCCGTTTATCCTAATCTTCGTGATTTTTTACTTTCTAATCATTCGACCCCAACGCAAACGCGTGGATGATCACCGGCAGTTGGTAGATGGTGTGCGGCGGGGAGACATGGTGGTAACCTCCGGCGGGATTGTCGGCAAAGTCACCCGCGTTTTTGACGATAGTGACGAAATTCAGGTGGAAATTGCTGAGGGGGTCCGGGTTAAGATTGTGAAGGCTACGCTATCGGATGTGCGCAGCAAAACCGAACCTGCGCCGACGACCGTGGAAAAAACCAACGACAATACGCAATAGCCTCTCATTTCGATAACGACCCTCAACAATAGCGATGCAAAGACATACCGCCATGCTGCAATTCGAGAAGTGGAAGGTGATTCTTATCCTGCTGGTCTCCGGGCTAGGCGTTCTGTTCGCCCTCCCCAATCTCTTTGATGATGAGGACCTTGCACGCTGGCCGGGATTTTTGCCGACGGGAAAGATCAATCTGGGACTCGATCTTCAAGGTGGGGCGCATCTTCTGTTTGAGGTTGATATTCAAACCGTCACGAAAGAGCGCCTTGAAAGCCTTGTTGATGACATGCG
>JAJFIO010000168.1 GCA_021774915.1 Alphaproteobacteria bacterium | reverse complement strand
AAAATGCCGCCAGGTTTGAGCACACGATAAATATCGTCAAAAGCTTTTTGGTCCCACCCTGCGGGCAACCAATTGTGCAGATTGCGGAAGGAGACCACCATATCGGCCGTATTCTCAGGCGCAATTTCCGGGACATCAGGCCCATGCGCCGCGATTCGAACATCTCCGAAAATATCCGCATTGCCGAATGTTTCCAAGAATGTTTCAACGCCAGAAGGCGTGGGTCCACCGCGCGTGAACTTGGCGGCATAATAGGTACCCCCACCCTGCTTCAAATAAGGCGCGATGATCTTGGTATACCACCCTCCGAACGGCCATATCTCGATCACCGTCATATTTGGCTCCATGCCGAAAAAGGCCAATGTCTCGGCCGGATGACGGTAAACATCGCGCGCCTTTGCCTCTTCGCTGCGCTGATCACCTGCGATGACGGAGGCCAAAATCTGCGCAGAGGAGCGGGGCGCCTCGGAGGTGACGGAAGTATCTTCGCTGTTTGACACATCCTCGGCAATTGTCTCTTCGACAGGGGCGGGCGTCGGCACAGCTTCACTTTCCGCAGTTGTTTGGTCCGACCCGTTTTGATCGCAAGCGCCCAGCCAACCCAAAATCAACATCGCGGCGCTAAGACGCAAAAACTTCTTTTCCATCGCCATAATCTTCTTCTCCCTCACTGGAAAATGTGCATGTGCACGCCACAAGGCCAGATGAAATCATCAGGCAATCGGCGCGTCATCATAAAGCGAGCGGCACCCACTTCACAAGTTCGATGGGGAAAAAGTCTCCGCCTCACATCCCCTTGTGATTTATGTGTCTAAAGCCGCTTTGATCAAAACCTCCGCCGCCTTTTTAGCGCGCCGCGCTGCGATGGGGGCGGTGGAGACATGGGCAATGACAGTCGCCCCCTCCAGGAGCAGCATTATCTCTTGAGCCAAGAGGACCGAATCACGCACCCCCAAATCCTCCACCAGCCGCAGAACAAATGTATAGAGCTGTCTTTTATGAAGGGCCGCCGCCCGGTGGATAGGATGAGCGGCGTCGGGATATTCAGCGCAAGCGTTCATGAACAGACAGCCATGAAACCGCGCGCCCTTGAACCATTT
Organism: Alphaproteobacteria bacterium; assembly: GCA_021774915.1. Lineage (GTDB taxonomy): Bacteria > Pseudomonadota > Alphaproteobacteria > SMXP01 > SMXP01 > JAJFIM01. The sequence continues at coordinate 19,722 of JAJFIO010000168.1, read as the reverse complement.
CTCATAGGCCTCAAACACACCAAGCAGCCGCTGAAGCGGCGCCCCTGCGCACCGCTCAGCCTCCCTTGTGAGCCAGGATAAAAACTCAGCATCCCGGCGCTCCAGAACCGCCACGATCAGATCTTCCTTGGAGGGAAAATACTTATAGAGCGTCATTTTAGCGACGCCGCTTTGCGCCAAAATGGTGTCTATGCCTGTGTTATGGAAGCCATGCCGATAGAACAGATCAAGGGCAACCCCTAGTAAATGCTCCCGCTTTTGGGACTGCGCAGAAGAAGGTTTGGCCGCTGCTATTTTCATCAGACATTCCTTCAAGATATACCGGTCTGTATAGACTCAATTAGTCCTAGCACTTCGTTTACCGCAAATCCACAAGCTATATTCGCTTTAAAAATCAATAGGATTAAAATAATTCGGGTAAATAGGCATTTACCCTTAATTAGACAGACTTGTCTGTTTAATTGCAAACAACTCGATGATCTTCAAGAACACAGGTAACACAAGCGGCGCGTGAACAAAACGATCGCCTGAAAAAGACCCTTTGGGCCTATACCGGCAATCACATCTCCGTTCATTTTGAATATGAATGGAAACATGCCGAAACCGGCCATTGGCGCCGCACTTATGGTAACGAGCAATGTGAATTTGACGATGACGGCTTGATGCGCGTCCGGGATGCCAGCGCCAACGATGTGCCCATCGAAGTACATGAACGGCGCTTATGAGCGGTCAAATCCAACATTCTCTCTATGACATGGGTCCCCATCGACTTGAAACCAGAAACCACCATCCCCACCTAAAAGTCACCGGGCGCCCGAAGCGGGCCCGGCAAAAATAGCATCCAGCCCAATGAGGTGGATGTTGGCGTTAACGCACTTCCCCTAGCGGAAGTGAAGCATGTTGCTTAACTGAAAGGATATGTTCCCATGCGTACTGTTGATTTTTCCCCACTCTATCGCTCAAGCATTGGTTTTGATCGCCTGTTCAACATATTGGACACGGCCACTCAGGACGCCAGCACACAATCCTACCCCCCATACGATATTGAAAGCACAGGCGAGAACACTTTTCGCATTTCAATCGCGGTGGCGGGCTTTAGCGATGATGAATTGAATATCGAGGTTAAAGACCGGGCCCTCCTGGTCAGCGGACAGAAAGCCGATAAATCCAAGGAGCGCCATTATATGCATCATGGCATTGCCGCGCGCGATTTTGAGCGGCGCTTCCAATTAGCTGAACATGTAGTTGTGAAAGGGGCGGACCTTAAACACGGCCTCTTGAACATCGATCTGCGTTTGGAAGTTCCCGAAGCGCTCAAACCGCGCACCATCCAGATCAGCCGTGATCAGGACAAAAGCAAAGTGCTTGAGGACAAGGTGGCTTAACCACCAGTCGACCAGTGTTTTTAAGCGCATAAAGATAGCGGCGTTTCCCAGGGGAGCGCCGCTATTTTTTGATAAAACTTTTGCTCTTGACGGGTCACAAAATTGCCATTGAAGGCACGTGAAGGCGCCCGAGCGGGTGCGAAAGTTTTGCGGGTAGGCGCTATCGGCAGGCCACAAAGCGCACGCCGGTAGCGCCGTCCCATGAGGCATTGAGAAATGCGCTATGCACCATCTGTGCGCCGCACATCTGGCTGCCCGAGAAGTCAGCCTCTTTCATTTTGGCGTCCATGAGACTCGCAAAAGACAAATCAGCTTCAGTGAGAATGGCTTGATGAAGAATGGCGCTGTCCAGCTTTGCATAGCAAAGCCGGGCGGCGCCTAGATTTACAGGTTTCCTGCGCCCCTTTGACAATTGCAAAGGTCCCAGATCCGCTCCCCGCAAATCCGCATGTGTGAAGTTGGCGCCCGACACATCGGCGCCGCGTAAATCGACTTGTTTGAGATTTGCAGATCTAAAATCCGCTCCCGCCAGTTGAGCGCCCTGCAATTGGGCGCCTTGCAGATTGAGCCCGTAAAAGACTGCCCCCGGGGCCACAAGGGCCGCCAAATTTTGCCCGGCAAGAGAGCCCAGAGAGCGCAAATCCGTACCTGCCAGAGACGCGGCCTCGCCCTTCTTGCCACCGGTCTCCACCCATTGCCTGTGCCAATCGAGCAGGCGCGCGATGGGCTCATGCAATTCATCCAGCGCACGGCCCGCCGCTTCGTCCGTCAACATTCCTTCCTGACTGGCGCCTTGAGTCGTCACCAGATCGAATTTCGCCCCTGAACACACGGCGCCTTGCAATTGGGCGCCTGTCAGATCCGCCCCCGTCAGATCCGCCTCACGCAAATCGACGCCACACAGTTTGGCATGGTGCATATGAGTGCGGGTTAAATGCGCTTGACGCAATATTGCATCCGTTAGATCACACACGCTGGCTGACGATTTTCTCCCCCCCTTAGACAGGAGTAAGCGTTCGCGATACAATGCCGCCGGCCATTGGCTCGCCTCTTGATCATGATGGAGGATCTTTAACCCCCCGCCGCGTTCCCGCTCTGCGATAACGCCTTCACGCAAATCAGCTTGATCCAGATTGGCTTGCGCAAGATAGGCGCCCCGCAGACAAGCGCCCCGCAAATCAACACGGCGCAAAGAACATTGCGCAAGATTGGCCCGGCGCAAATCGGCGCAAAAAAAGACCGCATTATCAAGAATGGCATCTGTTAATCTCGTGCCCACCAAAACCGCGCCGACGAAATCCGCTCCGCTCAGATCTCGGCCGGAAAGATCCAGGCCCGACAGATCGGCGAAGCTAAAATCTGCACGCGCCCCGCCCATTTCACTGGCCTGCAACATTTCATGGCGCCGGGTGATTTCATCGACGTGCGATTGGCTAAGACGCCGATACGCAATTTTTCGTTGCTCGCCCATACTCGCTGATCCGTTTGCCTTTAAACCCTCTCACAACCTGGTATTTTATGTAGTGAGCCGCTAATTTCCCCTTAACGCACGTTTTGCAGTCAAGGTTTTATCAAGACCTGCGGCAAGCTGGTCAGAGGAATGCCTTTAAGCTAGAGTTCCGCTGATTTCTTCATACGATAAGGAATACCAGAGCATGAAATATCTCCACACCATGGTGCGTGTCTCCGATTTGGACGCCTCTCTGGATTTTTATTGCACCAAGCTAGGTCTGGCAGAGGTCCGACGCATGGAGAATGATGCGGCGCGCTTTACGCTCGTCTTTCTGGCTGCGCCCGGCGATGAAGACGCGGTAGTGGAACTCACATATAATTGGGATCGGGAAGAGCTGGGAGAGGGGCGGAATTTTGGTCACCTGGCCTATGAAGTCGACAATATCTACGACACCTGCCAACGCTTGATGGATGCAGGCGTTACCATCAACCGGCCTCCCCGCGACGGCGTGATGGCCTTCATCCGTTCGCCGGATAATGTTTCCATCGAACTCCTCCAAAAAGGCGGCTGGAAGGCGGCCCTGCCGCCACAAGAGCCCTGGGCCTCCATGCCCAATACCGGGCAGTGGTAGCGCCACCCTCAATTCGGCTTCAAGAGTCTTCTGTCAGTCACGCGCCCATGAAAGTCATGCATGTCATGGCCGGCGCGGCGCAAGGCGGGGCTGAAAATATTTTTCTGGAATCGGTTCTGGCGCTGTCTGAGGCTCCAGTTTCGCAATACGTTGTCACCCGCCCGAACAATGCTTTTCGCCTTGAGCAATTGCGCGCCAGGGATATTCCCGTCGCCACCGCAAAATTTGACCGCCTGCTTCCATGGCCGACACGCCGCATACTGCGCAAGGCCATTGCCGAGTTCGATCCCGACATCATCCAATACTGGATGGGACGGGCCGGGACCTTTGCCGAGCGGGGGCGCGCCATCAATATCGGCTGGTATGGCGGATATTATAAACTGGCGCGCTTTAAGGCCTGTGATTTTCATATCGGCCTCACAGAAGATCTCATCAGACACATCAAGGATCAGGGCGTCGACCTTGCGCGCACCAGGCTCATTCACACCTATGCAGAATTTGCGCCCACAAAGCCGACATCGCGCGCCAGCCTGGAGACGCCCGAAAATGCCCCCTTGCTGTTGGCTCTGGCCCGATTACACCCCAAAAAGGGGCTTGATATCGCGCTCAAAGCCCTCGTCAAGATCCCTGACGCCTATCTGTGGATCGCTGGAGACGGCCCCTTAAAAGAAGAGTTGATAAAACTAACGCACAGCCTTGGCCTCACGCAAAGGGTTAGGTTTTTAGGCTGGCGGGATGATCGTGGCGCGCTTCTGGCCGCCGCCGACATATGTATTTTTCCATCCCGGTACGAACCATTTGGCACCGTAACGGTCGACGCATGGGCCGCCGGCACGCCGCTTGTGGCCACGGCGGCGGCTGGACCCAAAGCGTATATAAAAACGGAAGAAAATGGTTTGCTGGTCGACATCGATGACAGTGACGGCCTGGCCCAAGCACTCACGCGCCTCCTCAAGGATGAGGGTTTACGCGCGAAATTAATAGAAGGAGGGCGCAACTCTTATCAAGCCCAGTTCACAAAAAAAGTTTTTATCAAGAATTCTCTGGACTTTTATCAACGCGTCCTTGGGCGCATATGAGTCGAATTATCGTGTCAGATTAAACCTGCCTGTTTTAGGCGGTCGGCCAGAGCGCTGCGCATATCCACAGCCACACAGGTCAAACCCAAATCACCCAGACTTGCAAGCAAAGCGGTCAGGTCAACACCCCCTTCCGGGTACGTATCAATTTCCAAAATCCTGTCAAGATAGGAGCCCATAACAGACAAGCGGCTTGGGTTGCGCGCTTTTTCCGCCACAAGCCATGCTTGGTTGCGGGCCTCAGAAGAAACGCTGCTCAAGGCGGCTGGAGCGACAGACGTATCATCCACAACCACACAAAGCCTCGAATCCAGGTCCTGCGAAGAAGCTTCCAGCCACTCTGTCATATCAGTGAGAACAGCGTCAAAAAATGCCGCTCCATAGAACAGATCCCCCATGGTCAGCCGATCCGCATCGAGCGCCACGACCAGCGGTTGACCGGTTGCAAGCCGGTGAAAAAATCCGACATTGATATCGCTCGCCTCTTCGTGGCAAACGCCGATATCCACATCAATACCGGCCGTCTTCAAGCGTTCAAAACCTGACCCGTTCACGCGCGGATCCGGATCGCTCATCGCAGCCACAACACGCACGATGCCCGCATCAATCAAAATATCCGTACACGGTGGAGACTTTCCAAAGTGACTGCATGGCTCCAATGACACATAGGCAGTTGAACCATAGGATTTTTCCGCAGCTTCATTGAGCGCCTGCACCTCGGCATGCGGGTGTCCTCCCGGCTGCGTGGCTCCGCGCCCAACCACTTCCCCCTCCTTCACAAGAACACACCCGACAGAAGGGCCCGGCCATGTCCGGCCTAAATTGATCCGGGCAAGAGATAGCGCTTCTTGCATAAAGGCGACATCTGCTGATGAAGCCCTCCCGCTCTTAATTCTCTTTACCATAACCCTCGCGCCCTACACTGATACCAGCAAGTCCGTCGCACGGCCTTCATCGAGATATCGGCAGGTGACAACACTCAAATCCTCATCAAGCTCAAACAACAAGGGATTACCTGTTGGGATTTCAAGTCCGGTGATTTTTTCATCGCTGATATCGAGCAGGTGCTTACACAATGCCCGTAGGCTGTTGCCATGCGCCGCAATGATGATATTGTGGCCCGCCTTCAGATTGGGCAGCAATTCCTTTTGCCAATAGGGCATGACACGCTCAAGCGTTGACTTGAGAGATTCAGTGGCCGGGAGTCGTTCAGGGTCAATTCCCTGATACCGGGGATCGAATTTGGGATGCCGCGGGTCATCAGCCGCCAAGGCGGGCGGCGGTGTATCATAAGAGCGCCGCCAGATATGCACTTGGGCATCACCGTACTGATCTCTCGTCTCTTGTTTGTTGAGCCCCTGTAAAGCCCCATAATGCCGCTCATTCAACTCCCACGCCGTGGTTTGCGGCATCCACACATGCTCCATTTCCTCCAGCACCAGCCATAACGTGCGGATCGCGCGGGTGAGCACCGAGGTATAGGCGCGCGCAAATCCGTCATCCAGACTTTTCAGCAACTGCCCGGCTTTGCGGGCCTCTGCGATCCCCAATTCCGTCAAATCAACATCTGTCCAGCCGGTAAAGCGATTCTCCAGATTCCACTGACTTTGACCATGTCGAACCATGACTAATTGCGTCTTCATTTCTTTTCCTATTCAACTCGTCTTTATAAGGACATTCAAGACGGATTCTTGCGATCATCCAAGCGACTGATTACCAGCCCGCCAATTTGCCATTATGGGCTACAACTGTTTTAGGTTCATCCATGGGGCCCGCGGAAATCTCAACCACGCCGCCGGCCGCTTCAATCAACGCGCACCCCGCCGCCACATCCCATATCATCGTATTTTCTTCCCGGTAAAGATCCCCGCGCCCTGCCGCCACGTAAGAAGTGGCGAGAGCTGCACTGCCGATCATCCGCACTTTGCGCCAGTGCCCCAATGCGATAGCCATAGCCGTCAACGAGTCCGGCGACATATCACGGCGGACGGGAAAACCGGTCATGAGAACACCCTTGCCGGGATCGCTCACCTGAGAAACCGATATGGCTTCGTGGTTAAGCCAGGCGCCCTCCCCCACAATCCCTGAAAACAGTTCATCGTGGTTAAAATCATACACAACACCAATCTTTGGCGCCCCTTTGTCCAGCAAGGCGATGGAAACGGCGCACGCCGGGATGCCCTGAAAATAATTGGCGCTGCCATCCAAAGGATCGACAACCCAGGCCTGGTCTGCCAGTTGACCCCCCGCCTGCCACCCGGTCTCTTCGCTCAAAATAGGCAGATCAGAGCCCCCACGCAATAATTCAACAATCATCGCCTCGGCGCGCGCATCGGCCTGGACTTTGATATCTTTGCCGCTCTCTTGCGTGACCACGCCCCATGCGACACGCTGCGCCGCCAGATGGTGCCCCGCCGTCAACGCCGCCGATTCGCCAAGCCTCAGCCACGCCGTTAAGTCCGAATGCGCCATGGTGACTGTCCCACTTATCCCTTCATGTGATGTGATGAGTGCTAAAGCAGAATGACCTTGCAGACAATGTCTTTTCAAAAGAACGGGATATATGCCGGGTGAAGGCAGCAAAGCGCCGACGGCGGCGCTACTCGGCGACAGGCGCCCGCCCCGCCGCTATATCTTCAATCAGGCGCACCTGGCGCGGCAAACAGACGCGGGTTAAATCATAGCGCTCGATGATGGTCTTGCGTGCCTGAGCGCCCAGCTCCCGCGCCAAATCCCTGTCAGTCAACAGGCGGCAGACCGTTTCACACAGTTCATCGGGAGAGAAAAAATCGAATAACAGGCCATTTTTGCCGTGCCTGATCACCTCTTCAACCGGTGGCGTTCTGGACGCGGCAATCGGGCAGGCAACGGACATCGCCTCCATCAGTGACCATGACAGTACAAACGGATAGGTCAGATAGACATGAACCGAGGAGACCTGAAGAATATTCAAATACTGCTGATACGGTACCCGGCCAAAAAAATGCAGCCGATCCACATCCACTTTTTCACCCAACTCTTCCAGTAACCATTGCCGATAGGATTTGCCGTCGGGCGCCGGGCGGCCATAGCTCACCTCATCGCCCCCAACAATGAACACATGCGCCTTTGGGCGGCGGCGCAACAAGCTGGGAAGCGCCCGCATAAAACTGTGAAACCCCCTATAAGGCTCCAGATTTCTGGCCACATAAGTTATAATTTCATCAGCTTGGCTAAAGGTCTGCTGATTGCGCCCCACCGTCACTTTCGCATCGGCCGCCGGGCGGGCCTTATCGGTATCGATGCCGTCGTGGATGACACTCATCCTGGACTGAAATGCAGGCGGAAATTGCGAAGATTGCCATGCCGTCGGACAGACCCCCCAATCGGCCATATCCAGCGTTAAAAGGTTGACCGTATTCTTTGTGCGCACACGGCAAACATCATCAAGGCCCACTTTCGAAAACTCTTGATCAAACCCAACATCGGCTCCGCGGGGGCGGTAAAAAAACTCAAAATAACTCAGCAGCTTCGCGTTGGGAAAAATTTCCTTAAAATAAAGCGTGTCGCCCCAGCCTGGATGAGAACAGACAATATCCGGCTCCATTCCCTTTTTTTTCAATTCCAGACCGAGCCGGACCACTTCCTGACCACGCCTGACCGCAGATTCAAGACCCCGAATATAGTGATGCGTACCAGCAGAAGCACCTTGGGGGTTTTTATACGTATACTGATGGGCGCCGCTCAGTTTCAATCGCGTATTTTCGCCGATGGTGACGACATCGCAATTGGGATCGTCCGCAAAATGTTTTGCCACATGACGGTATTGTCCGGGGAAATTTTGATGAACAAACCACAATCTCATAGCGGCCAAGGCACTCTTTCCTCAATCACTGTTTGGTTTCTGGTGATTTCGCCGGTGGCTGTAGGCGCACAAGTTCACGCACATTGCCCAACGAATGAAGATGGGCATAAACAATACTCAGCAATCCGCTGCGCGTCCATTCTCCCAGAATAGTGTCATCAAGCTTGGCAAGTTTTTCCGGATCCACCACGCGAAAGCCCGATAGCGTTGATTCTTTATCGTCCACTTTGACCTCGACCGAACGCGACACCAGAACATCTTTTTCCGCCAGAGGCTCCAGCAATCTGCTCGTCGCCTCAAGCTCTTGCTGGAAACGAGAGAGAAACTCCCGCGCCTGAACAATGACATCGGAGGGCTCCAAATCCTCGCTCCCCTCTTTTTTAATAAATAGGGGTTCGCCTTTCTTTCCTTTGAACTGGGGCGCGCCCACATCCATCATGATGGTAAATTTTCCCGGTTCCGCCAGTTCCCCCAAAATGAACGGGTAGCGCCGGATATGTGCAGGGATATAAGGCGCCGCCCAGCTTCCATCTTTCTTCACAAATGCATTTTCACCCGCCCGCATTGATAAAAGAGCCTGAGGAAGCAGCTTTCCGCTCTCGGTTTGTTCCGGAAAGACAACGGCAAAATGGCGCGCGGCCTCAATGATCTCTCCTGCGGGGATCGGGGCGCTGGGTTGGCTGGACGCAAAGTTGAAATTCGTGACCGGTGAGAATTTCAAATCAGCGTGCTTTGTTTTATCCAAGGGTTCAGGTTTGACAAACATGGGAGTATCTCCATTGCCGTGTCTGACGAGTGATAAATCCCCTCACCCGCCTCACGTCCGATAGGCGTCATTATCTATTTCGTGAAAATGAAGCTCTTTTAGTAAATATCTCTATAACACAGCGCATTGGATATTCAGCAGCAGATCCATCGCCCTTTTTCAGGTTTGTGCGCCCTCAGGCTCGTTCAGTATGGATGGTACACTTTCAGTGGGCTCAAACCCCAGGGCCAGATAGGCATGGGGATCGTAAAACTCAATCATCTTGCGCGCAAATGCCGGGCCGTCCACCCCCACGGCCTCAGCCCAGGACGGAAACAGGCTGGAGGGAACGCGGGCATGCCCACTTTCGATTTGAGAGATAAATGTGTAGTAGTCCAGATTAAGCTTACCGGCCAAATCCTTCTGAGTCAGAGCCGCCGCCTGGCGCTTTTTTTTGAGCCAATGCCCTGCCTTTCTGCGCAAGTCCTTTGCCTGGTCTGGTTTTTGTCCCGTGCCGCCCATACGAATCACCTTCTCCCTAAAAGGGTAAGATAGGATATCCCTTTGAAAAAGTACATGTTTCACAAGTTAAGTGAATACTGTATGTTTTCCATTATGCCTCACATTAGGCTTGAGGTAAGGTCACCCGCTTACACTTGCGCTCAAACGCACCCCATAGTGCAGGAGCATCAAAATGCTCTTCAGGAATCCCCTCTCATCAAGCATAAAGAACGCGAGGGGGCGGGAAATATCGAGCCTAGGCAAAACGACCCAATCGCCTATAGGCTCAACTGTTAGTATGGTGAGATGAGAAACCTAATCCATGATTGATGCCAAACACGTAATGAGAGCCTGCACCAAGTCTTTTACGGCGATTGGTGCATTTAGCCTCTTCATCAATTTATTGATGCTGTCAGTACCGCTCTATACGTTGCAGCTTTTCGACCGCGTTCTCACCAGTCAAAATGTTGAGACCCTTATTCTTCTCTCGGTCGCCGTCGGCATTGCACTTCTGCTGCTCGGCTTTCTTGAGGTGATGCGCAGCCGCGTCATGGTTCGGGTCAGTATCTGGATCGACCGTGTGCTGGGCCCTGAACTCCTGGCCTGCGGCATTCGTAACGCCCCCTTGATTAATCACAAAGACAGTCTGCAAACCTTACGGGATCTCTCAGCGCTACGAGGATTTATTTCCGGCACCGGCGTTTTTCATCTTTTCGATTCCCCCTGGGTGCCGATTTATGTTGCCGTCATTTTCGCCATGCATCCTCTTCTGGGGTTTATTGCCTTGTTTGGGGCGATTTTGCTCGGGATCCTTGCCTGGATTAATGAACTGGCGACGCGCAAGGCACTGGCCGATGCCAACCGCCTTGCCATCAAGGTTCAAAACAGCGCCGAGTCTCATGCCCGCAATGCCGAGGTCATCGAAGCCATGGGGATGCTGCCCAGATTGGTTGAGCAATGGCGCAAACAAAGCAGCATCGTGCTTTCCTTGCAAAGCATCGCGAGCGATCGCGCCGGGCTCCTGGCGGGCCTAACAAAAATGCTCCGCTTTACCATTCAGGTGACGATCATGGGCGTGGGGGTATCGCTGGCAATTCAACAGAAGATCACGCCCGGTGTGATGATCGCCGCCTCAATCATTCTGGGGCGCGCCTTGGCCCCGGTGGAACAGATGATCGGCACCTGGAAAGGCTTTGTGGCGGCGCGCGAGGCCTATAAGCGCATTCACCTCAGATTATCGCTGCCCAGTATTGAACGCGGCGCCACGCAACTTCCCACGCCCGAAGGCCAGATCATTGCCGACCGGGTGACGTTCATTCCCCCGGGCGGCGAAACGCCTTCCCTGCAAGGGGTCAGTTTTCATCTGGAGCCCGGTGAAATCCTTGGTGTGATCGGTCCCTCCGCCGCAGGAAAATCAAGCCTTGCCCGCCTTCTCGTTGGCGTCTGGGAGCCGCGACTAGGGCATATCCGTCTTGACGGGGCTGACATTTATCAGTGGGAGCGAGAAAATTTTGGACGGCATGTGGGATATGTGCCTCAGGACGTTGAACTGTTTGGCGGAACCGTCAAACAGAATATTGCCCGCATGGATCCAAACCCTGACGACGCCGATGTCATTCAAGCGGCGCAATTGGCCGAAAGCCATAATATGATCCTCCGCCTGCCCCACGGCTATGACACGCAGATCGGGGAAGGCGGCCAAAGTCTCTCGGCTGGCCAGCGTCAACGCGTGGCCCTCGCCCGCGCTCTTTATGGCGACATCAAATTGCTCATCCTGGATGAGCCCAACGCCAATCTCGATACAGCAGGCGACCGCGCTCTGATGAACGCCATGCGCCATGCCAAAGAACGGAAAATCACCACGGTTATTATCGCGCACCGCCCCAGCATCCTGGCCGAGGTTGATAAACTCCTTGTCCTCAATGAAGGCAAAGTAGCCCTGTTCGGACCGCGCGCGGAGGTTATGGCTAAACTCAACAATTCCAATAAGGTCACGCAATTGCCCAGCAAAACGGCGCACGGGTAAAGTGTTTCCAGAAAAAGTGGCCGCCGGTTTTCCTGACCAAAACACGACAAACCCTAAAGCCGAGAGAGCATTATCCAAATGACCAATTACGTCAGTCTTGTGTCCAGAGAAATCGGAGCCTTTTTCGGTGACTTTGCTGAAAGTGGCCGCGCGCTCTATGTCATCATCGAAAGACGCCTTAAGCGACTTTACGAACAGTTTGACTATTGGCTAAACCCGGAAAAAATCGAAGGGCCTTATATCCCCGAAGACTTGCCGGACACGCCTTATGAGATGGCGCGTGGTCCCATTTTATTTGGGCTGAGTATTGTCGGCGCGGCAGCCATCGCTTTTGTAGGGTGGGGCGCCTTTGCGCAATTGAGCGCTGCGGTCACCGCGTCAGGCGTGGTCACGGTCGATTCCAATCGCAAAGCCGTACAGCACTTGGAGGGCGGAATTGTTAAAAGCATACTGGTCTCGGAAGGCAGCCGGGTCACAAAGGGCGATATTTTGGTCGGCCTTGATGATACGCGCACCAGCGCCAGCGTTGATCTGCTGAAAGGACAATACCGTTCGGTGCTGGCGAGAGTTGCCGGCCTTAATGCTGAACTTGAAGGCCTTGATGCACCGAACTACCCGGATGAACTCATGGATAATAAGGATGATCCTGCTATCCGTGAAATATTAGACAGTCAGGACAATTTGTTTTTCAGCCGGAAAACTTCCATGCAAGGGCAAGTGGATGTTCTCTACCAGCAAGTCAAACAATTTGAAGAAGAGACCAATGGCCTGGAAGCGCAAAAAAATGCTGAGAGCCAGCAATTGGAATTCATTGAAGAAGAAATCATCGGCGTGCGCGAATTGTTTGAAAAAGGTTTGGAGCGCAAGCCCAGACTCTTGGCCCTTCAGCGTAAGCAGTCTGAAATTGAGGGTCGTATTGGACAATTTCGCTCTCAGATTGCCCGCATCAAACAAAGCGTCCTACAAAATGAACTGGCGATCAAAGATCTCATCAACCGTTTCAAAGCAGATAGCGCCGAACAATTACGCGAAGCGGAAACTCAAGCCGGGGATCTGGGCGAAAGGTTACGCGCGTCCTCCAATCAGCAGGAACGCACCGCGATCATTGCGCCGCGCTCAGGCATCGTGGTCAATCTGAAGGTGCACACACTGGGCGGGGTCATACAGCCTGGGGCGACCGTGCTTGAAATCGTTCCGCTTGACGACACTCTCATCGTAGAAGCGCGCGTGAACCCGCGCGATATCGATGAAGTGCATACGGGTATGAAAGCCCAGGTAATTCTTACGGCCTATAACACGCGCCGCACACCTTATTTATCAGCCATCATCAACCAGGTCTCTGCCGATATTCTGCGCGACGACGTGACGGGGGTCAGCTTCTATGAAGCACGGGTGGAGGTCGATCTCTCTAAACTCAAGGATTTTCCCGATATCGCTCTTTATCCCGGCATGCCGGTGGAGGTTATGGTCGAAACAGGCAAGCGTACGCCGTTCGATTATCTCCTCGCGCCGCTGAAAAGCACCTTACGCAAGGGCGGCCGCGAAAGTTGAGATTTTTCCGCCCACAAGCGAACAGCTCTAAGCGGCTGCTGAAGGCAGTTCGAGCGACTCAGTGATGGGCAGGCGCGATTTGTAGCCTTCCTGCTTATCACGGACAAGCCGTCGATTTTTTTCCAAGGCCTCTTGCCACTGCCGCCGGCCAAGCGCATCCGCACTGGCGCGGCATATTGCGCTCGCAGCTTTAACATAAGCAAAACGTGAATTCAGAGAAAACCGTATCCATAAATCCCACGCTTCGGCTGCCTTCAACTTCACATCAAAGCCGCCATATTGCTCATAGCAGGAACGCCTGAATATCATCGAGGTGACGGGAATAAAATCATCCGCCCACAAAAGTGGTTTGGAGTAAGTGCGGTGAGCAAGGTGTTTGCGCCGACCTTCCGAATAAACAAATGGATCAAAAGAAAGTATTTCCGTCTCGACTTGGTAACAGCCGGAATAGGCGCCCGCCAGAGCCCTGTCCCCTTCCAGCAATCCCATCAGGCGCTCGACATGACCCGGGAACAAGAGATTATCATCATCCAGAACGGCAATAAAATCACCGCGTGCGCGCTCAAGACCCGCATTGCCGGTTGAACTTGGACCGCCATGGGGGTTTTGAATATAGTGCACGCGCCCCGCATCGATGGATGTCGATCGAGGCAAAATATCTTGTGCAAAGCCCGTCTGCCCATCTTCAACAACAATCACTTCGATATTGGGATAGCTTTGATTGGCGAGTGAACAAAGGCATTCCCTCAAGAAGCCTTCACGTCCCTTTTTGGTGCGCACAACAATGGAAACCAGAGAATGGCGCGAACCCAGAGCGCGGCCCTGACTCAAGCGGTGCATCATTGATGAAAAAACATCCAGATTCCATCCGCATATGGGAAAAACGCGTGAAGATCTTTTTCGGCTCAAAACGAACCGCGGACCATTACGCAACAGTCGCGCAATCACGCCCCGCCGGGATATTTTCCCCCGCGCCCCTGTCGCCGGTCTCAAAAAAGCCAGCGCCGATAACGGAATTCGTAGGCGCTGGGATATTGTTCCATAGCGCAGTTGCATGAAGATATCATAGAATAAGCCGGGATACGCCACACGCCAACTTGGAGCGCCAACGCCTTTGCCGGCAACGCGGCAAAATGTGGCGCTCGGGCAATAGACCAGCCGATAACCCGAATCGCGCAGGCGATAGGCCAGTTCCATTTCAAATCCCAGTGCGCCGTCAGTATCAAATCCACCCACGATGGCCAGCGCGCTGTGACGGTACAACAAGCAATAGGCACTGCCCCAGGAGGTTTCCATTTCACTGGGCAGCATGACGCCAGCCGCGCTGGGCGCCACCTGCTTGAATTCCCATGCTGCGATATTGGCCGACGAGGTCGTCGCGATGCGGACCGCGGCTTCGAGCGCATTTTTAGCCAGGCATGTTTCGACCGAAGCCACCAGAACAAAGGCCCCCTTGGCGCCGCGCATGGCTATTTTATGGGCCCGTCCGGTATGCTTCCCATGCGCCTGAAAGGTTTCAAAACCGCCCAAAGATCCTTCAAGCAGGGCCTTCATCTCGGCCAGTCTCTCCCAGGTATCGTCTGTCGATCCCAAATCCACGGCGCAGACCTGGATTTTGCGGGCCGGATAAGACTGATGCAAAAGACTCTCAAAAAAAGAAAAAACACAAGGCGCAGCATTTCGGCACATGACGGATATCGTCACCAATGGCAATTCTTCGGATGCTTCCACCGGTGCATAGGGCGACTGACTCAAGATGATATCAGGATGGGACGACTTGAGGGGACCGGAGACCAAGAGATTTCCTTATTTTAGGCGATTTGGCGCGAAAGAATAATAATGAACCTGAACGGCTTAACACTCACTTACGGAACAAAAGACCATCTGCGTACTCAAAACAGCCCTATTGCTGTGTTGTACTATTGAGTTTAATTCCAAGCGAGATGAACTGATGCTGATTCTCTCTAAAATGTCAATAAAATCTCTCGTAAAAGCCAGGGTGAAGGGACAGATTTTCCCGCCGGAAGTGGTCATTTGACTGGGCGTGAGCCCGCCCCGGCCTCTCGCCCAGTCAGGGCGCCCCACAGCCTCACCATGTTCTGCCGCATTTGCCATCGTTTGGTTTTGGCGCGCAAGTGACGCAATGCAGACTGATCTGAGCAACTCCCCTTGGGCGCGGCGTCATGGAGCATGCCAAATAAACGCTCTGCCTCAGCCGGGTTTTTAACGCTCAGCTTATCCTTTTCCGGAGGTTCCCGCCCCAGCCCGGAACTGTTGATCCTCTGATTCAGGGGCAAGAGGCAATCGGGTTGAAACGGCTCTCCGACAAACGCCAAGATTCTTTCAACCGTCTCGCGCGGCTGCTCTACCAGATCCTGATAGAAGAACCGCCCCACACGGTCAGACCCTAAAGCCTGTTCTGCAAGCCAGGCGGTCCGCACATGGGACCGCCACAGTCGATAGGCTGCCTTGCGTGACTTTTTCTTACCCCCCGCTTTGTCAAATTGCATGAGAGACCGGGCGACATCATGAGGGTTTCGAACGAGATGAATGAATTTCGCCTCTGGGAACATATCGCAAAGAGGCAAAATGGCATGCGTATTCACCGGCGTTCCATCAACCCACCGGGTTTTTGGATCCGATTGAGATCGTTTTAGGGCAAAACTGACATTGCTCTGCTCAGGGTTGCCGAATGCCTCATTGCGAGCTTGCGCAGTTTTCTGAACGACCCCATCAAGGGCTTGCGCAAACCAGCCTTGCACTTGAGACTTGGAAGCATTCAGGGCGGCAAAGTGCGCCTTGGGTTGAGCCGTTCCAAGCTTATAATAGCGGCTGACGTCAACGGCGAATTGTGCAATCCAATACGTTTCCGGCAAAGACCAGATATTGGAATGCTGACCAAGACACCACGTCAAAATACTGGTGCCGGACCTGGGGGAGCCGATAATAAAAATGGGGCGCGGCGTCATCGTCAGCAGTGCTCACCGTTCGAAAATTCTGCAGTGTCTTTAAGTTCCTGATACAACGCTTCTGCTTCAGCCGCTTCATGCGTTAACGGCGGGTGCTCCTGATGGTCTTTTTCATCGATCTGCGAGCTGTTAATGCGCGTATTCAATGGCGCAAGACAGTCTTGATGAAAGGATTCCCCGGCATAGTGCAGTATGCGCTCCAAAACCTCACGGGGGTGGTCAATAAGATCCTGATAATAAAACCGCTTCACGCGCTCAGACCCCACTTCCCTTTCAGCGTCAAACGCCGCCTTCGATAAGCGCCCCCACGTCTCATAGGCTTCTTCGCGGGCCTGTTTTAGCCCTCCCGCCTTATCAAAATTCATCAACGAGCGCACAACTTCATGAGGATCACGCACGAGATGAATAAATTTGGCCTCAGCAAACAAATCAAGAAGCGGCAGAACCCAATGGGTGTTTTCAGGCGTGCCATCTACCCACCGGTCTTTTGGGTCATCCTTATGGCGCTTCAGCGAAAAGTCATCCTCATCTCTCACCTCCGTTTCGTAACGGTGCTGCGCCGCTTTTTTCACGATACCATCAACAGAGTCGGCGAACCATTCACGCACATCATCACGGGACGCACCCGAAATTGAGAAATGCGCTTTGGGTTGCGCCGTTCCCAATGCATAAAAGTGCTCAAAATTTCGTGCATATTCCGCAATCCAATAGGTCTCGGGCACCAACCAGATATTGGGGTGCTGGCCCAGACACCAGGTCAAAATGCTGGTGCCGGACCGATAAGACCCAATGATAAAAACCGGACGAGCTGCCATTGCGGATACCATTTTTCAAGATTCATCGGCTGATGAGAAGATCACCGATCAGGTTTTGAAGTTTTCTGGCGTTAACATCGATTGAATACGTCTCATCGATAAACCTCAAGCCGTTCCGTGATAATTTCCGCCAGAGCGCCTGATCGCGGTAGAGACGCACGATCTGCCGGGCGTATTCCGAAGGCGTGTCGGCTTCAAGCACAGTCTCTTCCGGCGCCAATCCCGACCCTTCCAAAGCGACAGGCGAGACCACGCAAGGAAGGCCATAGGCCAGAGAGGTGCCCACTTTACCCTTTACACCGGCGCCAAAGCGCAATGGCGCAACCGAAAGCCGGCAGCGTTCAAAGAGCGGTTTCAAATCCTGAACGTGACCATGGATAATAAAGTCTTCAGCTTCCATAGATCTGATTTCCGCTGGCGCTTCTGCGCCAATCACATGAAACTTCGCATCAGGAATCTCCGCTTTCACCAGCGGCCAGATATCGTTAGCAAAATGCACCACGGCATCGACATTGGGAGGGTGGCGAAACCCGCCGATAAACAAAATATCCCGGCGCTCCTCAAAAGGCGTCTCCAAAGGTTCCGTTTCCATGAAGAGAGGCAACACCTCGCACCGGATGTCCGGCAATTCCTTTTTAAGAAGCTCTTGCTCAAAAGAACTCACAACGAGCGTACAATCGGCGTTTTCCATGACGGAGTGCTCGATTTTTCTCATGGCTTCAGCTTCAGAAGCCAGCCGCGACGAACTCTCAAGCCGGGCTTGGCGTTGCATTCTTAAGTAATGCAAATCCTGGGTATCAAAAAGGAGGGGGACGCCGGGAGCGAACTTTCTAATCTGCTCCGTGTACTTCATTGCCGTCGGGCCACGGATCAGCATGATCAAATCATACTCGGAGGCATGATCCTTGATATATCCCTTGACCGATTTGATGTAGGGGTAATAGAGACACTCCACGCCCAATCTTTGCAGAGGCGGCGTATGTTCGTCCATAAAAGCGATATTATCTTCCGGAATAAATGTGACTTTTCCACCCATGGAAACCATCATGCGCACCAGATTAAAGATCCGCAAGGATCCCGCGTCCTGCTGAGGGGTCGGCGTCACACTATCGATCAGTAATACCCTGAATTTTCCGCCGCGCCGGGCTTCGCGCTCAGGTTCTTGTCCATTCGGCCGATGCTGCAATAGAACATCGCGCCACTTTTGAAAAAACTTCTTCTGATTCTCAACCTGATACGCCTTAATGCCCGCAGTCAAATCCGTGCCCGAACTCACCCCTTCATCATGGATGATCCGGGAATGCGGCTGGTACACAACCTTTCGCCCTGACGCGCGGACCGCAAAAGCCAGATCCGTATCCTCGTAATAGGCTGGCGCAAAATGCGTGTCGAACCCTCCCAATTCATCCCAGAGATTTTTCGATATCAGCAGAGAGCAGCCTGAACAATAATCCACCTCCCTCATATGGTTGTACGAAGGATGGTCCGCCGCCCCCCCGCGGCCATAATTCCAGGCCGAACCATCGCGCCAGACAATCCCTCCGGCCTCTTGAAGAGAACCGTCCGGATACAAAAGTTTCGAACCCACCATCCCGACGTCCGGATCATCCTCGATCGTCCGAACCAGCTCATCAAGAAAACCCGGCAGGACTTGCGTATCGTTATTCAACAGATAAATATATTTTCCGCGGGCGCTCATGGCGGCATGATTGCAATTACCCAAAAAGCCCAGATTTTGAGGCGGCGAAACCAATCGGACGCCCCGTATCGATCCAATCACATCGGCCGTTTGATCCGTAGAGCAATCATTGGCAATAATAATTTCAAAAGAAACCAGGGGACGGAAGCGCCATATCGAATAAAGACACTTCAATGTATAATTCAGATTATTGTAAACGGGTATGATGATGGAGACGTGCGGGCTTTCACTCTCCTGAAAATCAATTTTCTCGGGAAGGTCCTCATAGGCAGGTACGGGCAGCACTTCTACGCCGCGCTCACGAGAAACAGACCCCAAGAGGCCAAAAACGTCGGCGCGGCGCAAAAACGCAACTAACCGCAAAACCAACGACCTCAAGAGTAGCTTGATCCCGTGCGGCAAAGGCAAGGCGCGGTAAATTTTACGCGCCAAATGGGAAGTGCGTTGCCTGAGAGGCGCAGCAATCTGGTAACGGGCGACACGGGCGGCAAAGCGGAGTGGTTTGGTGAATCTCCATGACAGGGAATGGGTAACAAGAAAAAACGCCTGCTCCTGCTCGCGGATAATCTGCCCGCGTTCTTCTATGATGCGATCACGCTCCTTGAGACTTTCCTCCTGATCACGCACAACTTGCCCGCGTTCTTCTATGATGCGATCGCGCTCTTTTAATATCTTATTTAAATCGAGGACCGTCTCATCGCGCCGCCTCAAAAGCGCATTGACATCGCTAAGCGCCTGGTCACGCTCTTTGATGATCTGAGTCTGGTCAGCAATTTCAGCGGGCAGCGTTTGCAAGTGGCGCAGCTCACGGCGAGCCTGGTGATAAGACTCTGCAACACCTGCCAGCAGTCCGCCGCGTTCATGGATTTCAGCACGAATACTCTGAATTTCCTCCTGCTTAATTGCCTCTCCGCGCTCGGCCGCTTGGCATATGGCGTATGTCCGCTCCACCCAGTCTCGCAATCCGGGATGGAGAATGGAAAAGTCATAATTTTCTTGCGCCTGTGCGCGGGCCGGATCAAGA
>JAJFIO010000167.1 GCA_021774915.1 Alphaproteobacteria bacterium | reverse complement strand
GCTCGACAGCGGCAGCCTGAATTTCGCGCAAGCGATTGTGCAGCGCTATTTGTGGCCCCCTTTGTGGGATCCGGGTGTGACCAGTATTTTGCTGCTGCCTGCTTGGATTCTGCCCGGCGTGATATCTCTCCTCCTGTTCATCTCAGCCAGCCGCGTCAAGCGCGACACCACAGTGTTCGGCAAAATAGTGAAATAGGGTTTTTCGTTTTGTCAGCACCCTTAAAACACATCCCTATTTCTCATCCATTTTTAATGCGGCGATAAACGCGTCCTGCGGGATTTCAACTTTACCGAATTCGCGCATTTTCTTTTTGCCGGCTTTTTGTTTATCGAGCAGTTTGCGTTTGCGGGTGGCGTCTCCACCATAGCATTTCGCGGTCACGTCTTTGCGCAGGGCGGCGATGGTTTCCCGGGCGATGATCCGCCCTCCTAAAGCAGCTTGAATAGGGATTTTGAAAAGATGGCGCGGGATCAGATCTTTCAGCCGTTCGCACATGGAGCGCCCCCTGGCTTCCGCACGCTGGGCATGAACAATGGTCGAGAGCGCGTCTACCGGCTCGCCATTCACCAGAACCGACATTTTGACCAGTTGGCCGGTTTCATAGTCTTCAATAGTATAATCGAAACTGGCGTAACCCTTCGAGATTGATTTCAAGCGGTCGTAAAAGTCGAACACCACCTCGTTCAGCGGCAAGCGATAAATCACCATAGCCCGGGAGCCGGCATAGGTGAGGTCCACTTGGGTACCCCGCCGCTCTTCGCACAGTTTCAGCACGGCGCCCAGATATTCGTCAGGCACCAGGACCGAGGCGCGAATCCAGGGCTCTTCGATATGATCAATTCTAACCACGTCAGGCATGTCAGCCGGATTGTGAAGCTCTAGGACCGAACCGTCAGTGAGATAGACTTTATAAATTACGCTGGGTGCGGTGGTGATGAGATCGATGTTGAATTCCCGTTCGATTCGCTCACGGATGATTTCAAGGTGCAGAAGGCCTAAAAACCCGCACCGAAAGCCAAAGCCAAGCGCTGCGCTGGTCTCCATTTCATATTCGAAACTGGCGTCATTGAGGCGCAACCTAGACATGGCTTCGCGTAAGTCTTCGAACTGGGACGAATCGATGGGGAACAGGCCGCAGAAAACAACGGGCTGCGCCGGGCGAAACCCCGGCAAGGGGTCATGCGTCGGAGTTTTATCATGGGTGATGGTGTCACCGACACGGGTGTCGGAAACTTGTTTAATGGAAGCGGTAAGAAAACCGATCTCCCCGAGGCCGAGCGCGGCCACGCTTTCCTGTTTGGGGGTGAAGACGCCGACCTGGTCGACAGTATAGGTCGAGCCTGCGGCCATCATGCGAATCTTCTCGCCCTTTTTGAGAGCGCCGTCGAAGATCCGGACCAGCACCACCACGCCGAGATAGGCATCATACCAGGAATCAACCAGCAATGCTTTGAGCGGTGCATCTTTACGTCCCTGGGGTGCGGGTAGGCGGGTGACGATTGCTTCCAAAACATCCCCGATACCTATTCCCGTTTTCGCCGAAATCATTACGGCGTGACTGGTGTCGAGCCCGATGACGTCCTCGATCTGCTGGCGCACCTGATCCGGCTCGGCGGCGGGCAGGTCTATTTTGTTGAGTATGGGAATGATCTCGTGATCGTTTTCGATCGCCTGATAGACATTGGCGAGGGTTTGCGCCTCAACGCCCTGACTGGCGTCAACCACCAGAAGCGAGCCTTCCACCGCCGACATGGAGCGGTTCACCTCATAAGCAAAATCCACATGGCCCGGCGTGTCGATGAGGTTCAGCACATAGCTCTCGCCATCTTCTGCTTGATATATCAGGCGAACGGTTTGAGCTTTAATGGTGATGCCGCGCTCGCGTTCCAGGTCCATCGTGTCCAACACCTGCGCTTTCATTTCGCGCGTGCTGAGCCCGCCGCAGGTCTGGATCAGCCGGTCGGCCAGGGTCGACTTGCCGTGGTCGATATGGGCAATGATGGAAAAGTTTCGGATGTGGCTGAGATTTGTCATGGCCACGATGTAGCATTTAGATGGGAAAACGCAAACTCTTAGACTTTCTGTTCGGTAAGGTGAGCCAGAGTTGATGCCAACCAGATTTGAAGAGGAGATGCAGGGTGATCGAATTATGGACGGCCGCTACGGGCAATGGCCAGAAAGCCTCAATTATGTTGGAGGAAAGCGGCCTTGACTATACTGTCCATGCGCTCGACCTGAGTGCGGGAGATTACAAGAAACCGGAATTCTTAGGCATCAGTCCGGTCGGGAAAATTCCCGTGATCCGCGATTCTGACGGGCTGAATGGCGCTCCCGTAACAGTGTGTGAAACGACGGCGATCGTGTTTTATCTGGCGGAAAAATCTCAGATTTTGTGCCCGCGTGACGGTCTGGAACGGGTTAAAATTCTGCAATGGGCGTCCATTGTCGCCAGCGGTTTCGGGCCGGCCTTTTCTTACCGGGTGGCGTTTGATCTTTTCGCGCCGGAAAAATTCCCCTTTGCCGAAACGCTCTTCACCAAAGAAGCCCATCGCTATTACAAAATCATGGAGGCGCAATTGTCATCCACAGCCTATCTGACCGGAGAGGGCTATACACTGGCGGATGTTCTTGCCTTTCCGGTGGCGGCCTCCTCAGCCACTATGCTCGAAGGGGGGCTTGAGCCTTATCCACATATCCGCCGCTGGCGTGATGTCATCGCCGCACGACCCGCAGTGAAGCGCGGCATGCAAATACCGGCCAGCGGGTGAACAAACGGAAAAGAGGGGCTCAAGCGCTTTGAGCGTTCCGGGTGGAGGTTGTGGCGGCGGCCTTTTCAATAGCTTCGATCAAATCCTGCCGGTTGATGGGCTTTGAAATGTAATCAGTCATGCCGGCAGCAATGTATTTTTCGCGATCCCCCGCCATCGCGTTTGCGGTTAGTGCAATGATCGGGGTTTGCGCTGCTGGTCCGTGTCCCATCCTTATCTGTCTGGTTGCCTCGATCCCATCCATTTTCGGCATCTGTATGTCCATCAAGATGACATCAAACCGGGCCTTGTTCGCGCATTCAACAGCCTCAAGGCCGTCCTTGGCCAAGGTCAAGCGGTATGGCAAGCCTTCGAGCATGGATGTGAGGACAACTATGTTGATTTCAATGTCTTCCACAACCAGAATATCGAGCTGATCGTTGTCGGCAAAGTGTGGTTGGGCTTCGGTCTGTAGCAGAGGAGGGGCTGGATGTTGTGGTTCAAGTGCGATAACGCCCTCGCAAACGACATAAAACCGAAAGAGAGCGCCTTGGCGCGGCGCTATGTCCAACGTCAGTTTACCGCCCATCATCTCGACCAACTTTTTGGAAATCGCAAGGCCTAATCCTGCCCCGCCATAACGCCGCGATGTGGACTGATCCGCCTGGGTGAAGGCCCTAAATAGGGCATCGCTTTGCTCCGGCGTCACACCTATTCCGGTGTCGGCGATTTCAAACTCGAGCTGGGCTTGATGGCCTTCACACATGCATCCAACACGCAAGCTGACAGACCCATTGTCTGTGAATTTGAGTGCATTCGACAATAGATTGGAGAGCACCTGACGCAAACGGTTGCCATCACCCCTCACTGCACGGGGCAGGTCATCGACGCCATCGACATGAAAACTGAGGCCCTTTTCACTCATGCTCGCTTGCCAGAGCATCGCGACTTCGGTGATCAGGGTGCGCGGCGAGAAGTCAAAATTATCAATGACCATCTTTCCCGCCTCAATTTTGGATAAATCGAGGATATCGTTCAGGATAGTCATCAGGGATTGAGCGGATTGCTTGATAATCTCCACGTGTTCATTTTGTGTGTCGGATAAAGGTGTTTTGCCCAGAACATCCAGCATGCCCAGAACGCCATTCATGGGCGTTCTGATTTCGTGACTCATGGTGGCGAGAAATTCTGATTTGGCACGGTTCGCTGATTCGGCGGTGACTTGTGTGGCGGCTAACCGTTCCGCCGTTTCAAGTAGTTCATCCGCTTGTGCTTTTAACCGTTCGTTTGTGATTTGAAGATCGGCTGTCCGCACTTTCACGCGCGCTTCGAGTTTCTCATTTGTTTTGTTGAGAAGGCCCCGTAATTTTTCAGAATTTGCCATGGTGGTCGTCATTTGCCGCCCCAGGGCTATCGCCTGACTTAAGGTCAGGATAGACAAGGTCAGATATATTCCGAATCCAGGCATGGATCCTGTTTGAACATTGTTGATGACGCCACCAACAACGCCCACGCAAACCACGCCAACGCCAATGAGCAGAATCCACGAATCCGGCAGACGCTTGGCTATGGCGAATCCCAGTGAGATCAGAGCGATCAGAACGGCAACGATCATGCCTGTCTGATAGAAGAGCAGGAGCGAGGTATAGAAATAGGGCGGCAGCACGAGTATTGAAAGCATGGCCAAGAGACCATAGATCATCACGCCATAACGGGCCGGTTTCCAGCAAACCGCAGGGTAGAGCGCCCAAATAAACATGGTCCCGGCAATTGAGCCAAGAACAAGGGAAAGGTATTCAGCTTCCAACAAAAAGCTGACCGGGAGGCCTGGCAGCACTCTTGTCGCCAGTCCCGTGTAACAGGCGGCATGGGTGGTGATGGCGAGGAGGTAGAGTCCAAAGAATAGATAGGCTCGGGCTTTGGGCCGTGCCGCAAAAAGCGTAAGATGATAGAGCGCCAAGGCCAGCATGCCACCGATAATCAGGATAATGATGGCATCCCCATCAACTTTCGCTTTCCATAAATGGTCCGCATCCCCTAAGCGGATGGCAGCCGTGATTCCGCCCCGCGCATGAATGAAATTGGAAAGATGAATGACGAGATACAACTCACCTGTCTTGCTGTCCTCCGGATTTAACCGGATCACAGAGTTTGTAAGTTTGGGGTTTTCGCTTTTTTCATGCGTGGCGGGCATTCCTGATTCATTGATCAGTCTGCCATTGACATAAATCTGTGAGGCATAACGCAGAGACGTGAAGGTGAGCGCTATGGGTGTGTGTTGTTCCGGCAGTAGAACGTGCAGGCCATAGGTGGCGAATCCTGTGCCATCTGAGAGTTCATTATTAAATGAGGCGGCGCGCCAATTCTGAGGGACAATTGTGAAGTCTGGACGCTCTTTTTTAAAAAAATCTTGGGGCGGAACAAATTTTTTCCAGGCGAATGCCCATGCTCCATTGAGGTCTATGGGACCGTCTGACTCAAAGTCCCATGTGCGTAGATCAAGGGTGCCCTGAACAGCAACAGGAACGTCTCGGGCGGTGGAATAAGAAAGTGTCGTCGCAAAGAAACAAAATAACGAACTTAGGAATAAGATTGGCCCGTGTTTGAAATTTTTCCACCTGCTGCGACCCATGTCTTCATACCCGTTCAATAGCGAAAGTGCAGTAGGTCTGTGAAGCGAGCGGACTGAGGGAACAATTCACATGCGCTATCGCGTTCTTGCTTTCTGATGAAAGTCTCTCGAACATGATTGTTTTCAGTGTGGTTGATTGTTTATGTTATTCTGCCGCAGCTTGGGCTCGTTACCCTGGGTTGCTGCGCAGCGCCCCTTCTTCTTCTGATGGGTATAAGGGGTAAATGATCTTGAATAACAATGTGTTAATTCAAGATGAGCCTGCCTGCGCGCGGTTTGATAAGACCTTGTTTTGCGAGGGTTTATTGAGTGGGCGCGGAAGGAAAGAGGGACGGTGCTACCGGGGGCGTGAGGGGAAAGACCGGATAAAGTCCCGCATGCGGGGCTGGATTTCGGCACGGAATCGCGAGCCGTTAAAGACGCCGTAATGGCCGACACCCGATTGAATATAATCAAACTGCCGGTCTTGCGGAATATTAACGCACAGGTCGTGCGCAGCCTGGGTCTGTCCGATGCCCGAGATATCGTCCTTTTCGCCTTCCACGGTCATGAGCGCCGTGGTGGTGATGCATTCAGGTTTGACCAAGCGTCCCCGATGCTTGAAAAGCCCGCGCGGCAAAAGGTGATCTTGAAAAATATCTTTGATGGTTTGCAGATAAAATTCTTCCGTCAGATCCATCACCGAAAGATATTCGTCATAAAACTCCCGATGCTTGCTTTCTTCATCCCCATCGCCAGTGATCAGGCTTTTGAAAAACTGATGTTGCGCATCGACATGGCTTTCCTGGTTCATTGACAGGAAGCTGGAAAGCTGAATGAAGCCGGGATAGACGCGCCGGAAAAAACCCGGATGGGTGAGAGGTACATGGGAAATGACATGATCGCGGAACCATTGCAGGGGACGCTCTTCTGCCAATTTGTTGGGCAAGGTGGGGGAGCGACGCGGGTCAATGGGACTGCCCATGACAATCAGCGACGCGGGCCCGGCAGGATCATCGTCTTCGGCCATGAGAGCGGTGGCGGCCAAGGCGGCCGGACCCGGCTGGCAGACTGCGATCACATGGCAGTCCGGTCCCAGATGTTGCAGCATTTCGATCAGGTAATCGATGTAATCATCAAGATCGAAGCGCCCGGAATAGAGCGGCACCAGGCGCGCATCTGTCCAATCGGTAATATAGACATCGTGCTCGGGCAACATGGCTTCCACAGTCCCGCGCAGTAAGGTGGCGTAATGTCCGGACATTGGGGCGACAATCAGGACTTTCGGATCTTTGTGCGGCGCCCCGCGAAGCTTGGCGAGCGCGGCGGGATCGCGCTGGAAATGCTGAAGTGTACAAAAGGGTTTTTGCCAGACCCTCCTCATCGTCACGGCAATGGGCTGACCGTTGATGCGTGTGTGAGTGAGGCCGAATTCCGGTTTGCCATAGCGCCTTGTGGCAGATTCGAAAACGTCTAAAGCGGCAGTGAGCGTGCGTCCGGTAAGGGTCTGGGAGAGTGGGTTCAGAGGGGAGCGCAGCAAGGTCTGGCTCCACTGGGTGGCGGCGCGCAGCGGCGTCAGGGCCGCATGATTAAGCTCATAAACATGGTATAGCATGGGCGCCCTTTGCTTGTTTCTCTTGGCCTTGATCCAACTATGGCTTTTATCGTTGTGCGTTGCAACATTATCGCCGCCGGTATTAACCACACCCCGTAGCTGGGATTGGCGCCATTGTGATTTGCCTGACTATGATGGCGCCAGATAAATGACTAACTCATTGAAATTATTTTGTATTTTATGAAATTTGTTCCTAAAATTAAGGCGAAAGATCTGGTGTCCGGGCCGTAAGCGGGTATTGCCTCTTGGCACACGCCCCGGAGGTCAGATAGATTGAGGGCATGCGCTGCCGGATTTGCCCAATGCGCTGCATTTCATAGCCCCCTTGGGGTTTTGTTGGCGTAGACTGTCATCTCATGGCCAGTTCAGATCCCGTTCGCTATCGCCCCGCCCATCACAAAGCGGATGGCACCTTCCGCAATCCGCCTGGCAGTCCGCGCCGCGGTCCGCGGCCTCCGGCCATGTGGCGGTTTTATCTGCGCATGGCGCGCTTGAGATTTGAAAAACCTTATATTCCAGACCACCATGTGAGAACAGAGCGCCAAGCCCTGGACGGGTTTCACGCCGCCTCCGGAGACAGTTTGACTTGGCTTGGCCATGCGTCGTTTCTGGTCCGGACGGGCGGACAGACCATCATCACCGATCCGTTCTTGACCGATGTCGCCGGTCCTGGCGCTCTCGGGCCCAAACGCTTTGTTGATGCCGCCATGACGATTGGAAATCTGCCGCCTATCGATATTCTGCTGATCAGCCATAATCATTATGATCATCTTGACGAGAAGACCATTCGGCGCTTGCCCGGAAAATCACGTATGACGGTGGTGGCGCCTCTCGGATTGGGAGACTTTTTCCGCAGCCGGGGATATCCTCGCGTCGTCGAGCTGGACTGGTATCAGTATATTCATCTGGGGTCGGATCATGAGTTGGGGGGCGTGTGCCTCACCGCTCTGCCGTGCGTTCACTGGTCGCGCCGGATCGGGCAGGATTATAACACCACGCTTTGGGCGAGCTTCTCGATGGTGTCGCAGGCGTGCCGGATCTTTTTTGGCGGTGACAGCGGCTATGGTGATGTCTTTAAAGAGATCGGCGCGCGCCATGGCCCTTTCGACGCGGCTATACTGGGGATCGGCGCTTATGCCCCGCGCGAGATGATGCATGCGTCGCACGCCACCCCCGAAGAAGCCATCCAGATGGGGCTTGATCTCCAGGCGCGTCACATTGTGGCCATGCATTGGGGCACGATCGCGCTCACCCTCGAGCCGCCGTTTGAACCGCCTCTGCGGTTTGTCCGGGAAGGCCAGGCCAGAGGGATGGAGGAAGATCGCCTCTGGGTAATGAGTGTTGGCGAGACGCGGGCTTTGCCCTCGCCCAAGCCATGGCCAGCCAATGACTGACACCGGCGCACTCTCAGAAGTCTCAGGACTTGAGGTGTCCTCAGGGCCGTTATATGCGCGGCCCGGGCGTTTGCGTTTGCGCACGCTCATATGGTTACGCTGGATCGCGATCCTCGGTCAGACCGGAGCGGTTTTCATTGTTCATTCCGGACTTGGATATGATTTGCCTTTGGGTTTGTGTCTTCTGGTGATCGGCGCCAGCGCCGGACTCAATGTGGGAGCGCTATTGGTTTCGCCTTCCACTCAGCTATTGAGCGACAGGCAGGCGGCATTTTATCTGGGCTTTGATATCACCCAACTGGCCCTTCTCCTTTTTCTCACCGGCGGACTTGAAAACCCATTCGCGCTTCTGTTTCTTGCCCCGGTTACGATTTCCGCCAGCATGCTCAATCTCAGAACCACCGTA
>JAJFIO010000166.1 GCA_021774915.1 Alphaproteobacteria bacterium | reverse complement strand
CTAATGCACAGTCACGGCCTCGAAGCGCCGCCGATCGGTGAAATGCGTCGACTTGTTATCCGCGCTGCGTCGGCACGGGCCACAATAATTCATACTGAGCACGTCCCGGCCTGAAGGCGCACTGAATATGGCCTTAAGGGTTTTGTAGAGGGACTTTCCGTCAAAGGGAGCGCGTAAGAATGCTGAGACGCCCGACTCTTTTAATTCCGCAAAACTGCTGACTTCTGAACGCGTCGACAGCAACAGGATAGGAAGGTCATGACTGCCGCCAGCCTGTGCGGCGCTGACGAGTTGCATAAGCGGAAGGCTGGACATCGCCATGTCCTGGTCATGGGTGATCACGAGGTCAAACGGGTTCAATCGCAGCGCCTCGCAGGCCGTTTTCATGTCCGGGACTTCGATATTATTATTAATACCGAATCCGGTGAGTGTGTGGCGGGTCAATTGGCCCAGGGTTCCACTATTGTGCACCACGAGAATATTAAGATCCTCAAGCGATTCATCAACGATTTTTCGCGGGGCCGGCAAAGCCAGACGCTGTGCCAGATTGTTACGATCTGGTGTGTGCGTGTGACGCAGAGCACGGTTAATGGCGGTGGTCATTTCGACACATTCGGCAATATCCGGGCCCGCCACTTTAGCTTTGATCCACTGCTCGATTGGCGCTGTCAACTTCACTATGCCGGTTTGGCTGCAAATTCGCTGGAAAGTAGCGTTTTTGAGGCGCGATTCCACAGCTTGCAAGAGTGAGCTTGAGAGCGTTTCAATGGTGTTATGGGCCCGAATCCACGTTGATCCGGCTGAAGTATTTGTCATGGTTAAATTCCGTCTCTTTTGGAGGTGAGCTTACAAAGTGCAAACTCCGTTCCAAAGGCGCAACGAAAGGGGAGATAGTTAAAGGGTGATGATTGAGGCGTCGAAGAACGTTTAAAGGCCGGTGAGGCCGATCATGTCTTTGTCGATGGTGGAATAGGTGCGCCCTATGGTATCGTCATCGTCGAGGCAGTCGAGGGTCAATTGCGCCAGGTCGGTGCGGTTGATCGTGCCGATGAGGGAGGTGTCTTCCGTCAAAAAAGCGCGGCCGGTTGGGCTTTCCGATTTCATCGCGCCGGGTCTCAAAATCGTATAGTCCAGACCGCTTTCTTTCAGATAGTTTTCACCAAGAGTTTTACGGTCCATCACTTTGCCGAGAAACTGTTCGGCGCCGGGCGTGAGTGCTTGGCGGCTATCGCCCGCACCAATGGCGGTGGTGATGAGGAAGCGTTTGACGCCCGCCTTTTTAGTTGCATCGACGAGATTACACGTGGCTTCATAGTCGACTGTCTGGTCACCTTTGGAAGAACGGCCCATGGTGCTGATGACGGCGGAAAAGCTTTTGCCCTGAAACGCCGCGTCCAGACTTGGCGCGTCGAAAGCATCACCCGCGATCACCGTGACGCCGAGGGCGTCAAGCTCTTCGCGCGGTGATCCGGGCCGCACCACGGCCGCCACCCGGTCGCCTCGGGCGCGCAACAGTTTTGCGATTTCCAGCCCGGTTTGCCGCGTGGCGCCAAGCAGCAAGATGCCATCAGTGGTCATGAAGGTGTTCCTTTATCCGCGCGTACTGAAGTTTTATCAGGACTCAATCCAATAAAGAAAAGGCCTTGACTGTCAATCAACAAAATGATTGAATATCAATCAAATGGTTGACAATAAATGAGCGCGCCCGAAACAACTGACGAACAAGCCCTGAATGCCGTGTTTTCAGCGCTGTCCGACCCGGTGCGCCGGGCCATCCTCACGCGACTGGGGGAAGGAGAGCTTCTGGTTTCTCAAATTGCGGAACCCTTTGAGATTTCTCTTCAAGCCGTGTCAAAGCACATTCATGTGCTGGTCAAGGCCGGGCTTGTGGTGCAGGAGCGCACCGGCCGCGTGAGTTTGTGCCGGCTGGATGCGGGGCCGATCTATCAGGCAGCGGTCTGGCTCAACCGCTACAGCAAATATTGGCAGGAGCAGTTCGATACCATGGCTGCCTGGCTGGATGAATTGGACAGTAAACGAAAACAAATACGTACAAGGAGGAAGAAATCATGAACTATCAGCAAACAACTCAAAAATTGAATGAGTACCGGCAACAGATCTCTGAACTACGCAGCAAAATGCGCGAGGCCCAGCAAGCGGTGGAGCCTCAAGAAGTTGAAGATTACGCATTTCAAACCCCGCAAGGCGAGATTAGATTGTCAGATTTGTTCGGCGACAAGGAAGATTTGTTCGTCATTCACAATATGGGCAAAGGCTGCGCATATTGTACGTTGTGGGCGGATGGTTTTAACGGGGTTGTACACCATTTGGAAAACCGAGCCGCTTTTGTGGTCAGCACGCCTGATGATCCTGAAACTCAACGAAAATTTGCAGAATCGCGTGACTGGCGTTTTCGTATGGCGTCACATCAGGGCACGGATTTTGCCCAAGACATGGGGTATCGGGGAGAGCATGGTTTCACGCCGGGCGTGTCGGTGTTTAAAAAAGAGGATGGAAAAATTTACCGCGTTTCCAATGCCGAACTAGGCCCTTATGATGATTTCTGCTCTGTCTGGCACTTCTTTAATATGATACCGGAAGGCCCCAATGGCTGGGAAGCAAAATTCGCCTACTGAACATAATTTTAAAAATGCGCTGTGAGAACCCCTCTTGTGTTGCCCCGCGGCTTGATGCACTGGTATTCGATTTAGCTTTAATCATTAAAAGTCCCATGCGATTTGTGGGTTTTGATTGAAGCCATGCCTTAGCTTTGGCGGCGGTCGCTCTGAACGTGCTCTGCCGTCATCGGGTATTCCTTGATAACGTTTGCGGGAGAGTTCTTTTTAGCCGGGTGACAAACCGGTATCCCGCTTTGTTGAGGGCGGCCCACCAGCCAAAATCATAGTAGCCACGGTCAAATACGTAGGTTGCTCTTGCCTCAATCGGGACTTTTTTGGCTTCGACAATATCGTTGATCCAGGCCTCTTCAACGGCACAATAGATTGGCATATCATCGAGGGGGTCATAGACCTTGGCAGCCTTCCTGCCTTTCCAGCTTCGCGCTCATAAGGCCGCGCGCCGACCGCCTCCAGCGCTTCGCCAGGCTCGGCCATCTGGCTCCATATGTATTCCGCCATTCCGTCCGACGACAACATGAAAAGCTGCGCAATGGCAGCGCTGTCATCCTTTGTCGCCGGGGTGATGGTGAGGTCCTGCATGGGCTTGATCTTTCCTAGGTGTGTTTCCCGGGACTATATTGAACTTATTTCTATCCCACTGCCTGATTATCAAATAAACTAGCTCGCACGGTCGCTCTAACGAATGATTTCTCTGGTAGTGAAAACGAATACTTCAATAATTGTGGAGTAAGATTCAGTTGAAACTACATCTTCAAAAAACAAACTTATCTTCTTTGCTTAAAATGTATAAGAACATTCCATAATAGCGAATCTAAACGACAGGTCTGATCGCTAATGACTGCCATAACATAGGATGCACATTGATACGAGTATCCAGAGTAATGCTTGCCGGTACAACGGCACCCAATGTATCATCTGACCAAACTACTGGACCCTGCGAGTCCGTTTTGATTCCAATTATCGCAACTTTATGCATAATGGCTAGAAGTTGTTGCAGGAATGGTAGTGTTTGATTCAGCAATAATTCTTTCCCACTTTCACAAAACTTTTTTGCCAATTCAGAGAGCGGGTCATCTCTTCTTTTTTCACTTGCAGCAATCTCTAGAATCAAATTGTTTACGCTACTCAGGTCTAAATCTTTTAGCTTAAAGGTGCTTTTCTTTCCTTTGAGGATAGAGCAATATTCATCCAACAAAGGGTAGTTACTGATCCATTCCTGATATGTGGATGATAGACGTTTGCTAGAATAAATTTTCTCGGCATCTTGAATCAACCTTGCGCTGATTTCCGTTTGACCGAAAGAAATGCCTAGGCACTCATTTATAAAACTTATGGCGTCGCGCGGGCGCATATGTGTGCGTTCGATCATGTATGTAAACGTTGGTGTCTGCCTCACCCTTTCAGGAAATACATTTTCAAAATGCACATTGTGTTTTGTGTACTGTTCTTTAAATAAAAGATTAACCCGAGAATCTAAAAGTTCCTTGAGTTGCTCTTTGTTCCATCTTATGCGAAGCATAAAATCTTCATATTTTTCGGTTTGAAATCCATCGTCATGAGTTACAGAAAATACCTTCTGTAATAAATCAGTACGCAGCGCAATAATTATCTTTGCGCGTTGAATTTTCCTTAACCTCTTTATCGATTCGACTAAAGCTCTAATGAGTTTGTATCGGATGGTACTTTCTGCCCAATCTAAGTCGAGATCATCCAATAGAATAAAGTAAGCCTTTTGTGGGTCGCTAAATGCCTTCTCCGCCAGTAAGTTTATAACATCATGTAGCTTTTGCATTTGTACTTGGTCTACAACCCGCTGAGCCCTATTGCAGATTTCTTCCCGTTTTTCATTGGAGAATCTCTTTGATGCCCCGACCCCAAGTTGGGCGTCAGAAATCTCAACACCGATCGAAGCCTTCAGGTCCGTTTCGAATTTTGTCGTGATGTCTTTCACTCGAATTTCTGTCTCGAGCCAAAATTTATCACCCCAATCTTTTAAGTAACTCAGTGCTTCTTTTCTCGTATTATCGAATCGTACCGCTTCCGATAGGTTGGAGAATGCGTTACGCCAAGTACTTTCATCTTTAACCTTATAGCGGATTTTTATTAGTTCTATACAGAAAACATGCTTCCATAATAGTTGGTAGAACAAATCAAGTTTAACACCGATTTCTTCAAAAAACTGTAACACGTTAGAGTTGGCAATGTGCCTCAAAGAAAAGGTTTCCGGTTCAATACGAACGTTGTATTCGCTTTCATTTTCAATTCTTGCAATTAGCGCACTTTTTCCGCTACCGGTCCGACCCAAGATTATGGATTTTGGATTTTCCGGGTCTAGCAATATGCGGGTGTAGCCAGATTCAAAAAAACAATTGCTTAGGAAGTGCTCATCGTCTTCCGCAGCGTTCGATCCGATCGACAGATTCTGTCGATAAATAATTCGGTTTCTCTGAGGCTTTTTGCGCTTAGTCATAAATTACTACCTAGAACTTGGAAATCTCGATTGGTGCACTATGAAAACGCGAACTTTTATCTGCTGAACCTCTCATGGGTTGTTGGTAGTTGCAAGCGGGATACTAAATAATTTTGGCTTATAGGTTTGCAATATATTGGCGAAATTTGGAACCTAACTTGCTTTCCCCTTCTCACCGCCCCTTCTTCCGGTAAGTGCGCGTGCCGGGGCGGCCGGAGGTGGAGCGGCCTTTGGCTTTCTTTCCTCCCGCATTCCCCCTTTCGCCGCGGGCCGCCACGTCTTCCTGCCTTGCGAAGGGATCGTCGGCGATGGCGAGCTCTGTTTGTTGCAGGCGATGAATTTCGTCGCGCAGGCGGGCGGCTTCTTCAAACTCCAGATTGCCGGCGGCTTCAAGCATTTGTTTTTCCAGGCTTTCGATGTGGGCACGTAGATTGTGCCCGATGAGAGCACCACTTTCTTCCTCAAAGCCGCCGGTGTCGGCGGTGACGTGATCGCCCTCATAAGCACTTTGCAGAATATCGCCGATCGTTTTGCGAATGCTTTCGGGCGTGATGCCATGCCGGGCGTTATAGGCTTCCTGTTTGGTGCGTCGGCGGTCGGTCTCGGCAATGGCGCGTTGCATTGAGCCGGTCATTTTATCCCCATACAGAATAACCCGGCCATCGACATTGCGGGCCGCCCGGCCGATAGTTTGCACCAGCGATGTTTCGGAGCGCAGGAAACCTTCTTTGTCGGCATCTAAAATGGCCACCAGTGCGCATTCGGGAATGTCGAGACCCTCGCGCAGCAGGTTAATGCCGATTAGCACGTCAAAGGCGCCGAGGCGAAGATCGCGTATGATTTCGATGCGCTCCAACGTATCGATGTCCGAATGCAGGTAGCGCACGCGAATGCCTTGTTCGTGCATGTATTCGGTGAGATCCTCGGCCATGCGTTTGGTGAGTGTGGTGACAAGGACGCGCTGGCCCGCCGCCGCCGCCGCCTTGGCTTCCGAGATGAGATCATCGACCTGGGTTGAAACCGGACGTATGATGACGTCAGGGTCGGTCAGACCGGTGGGGCGAATGACCTGTTCAGCAAAGACCCCGCCGGTGCGTGTCATCTCCCATGGTCCCGGCGTGGCGGAAACAAAGACGCTTTGCGGGCGCATGGCGTCCCATTCTTCGAATTTCAACGGTCTATTGTCCATGCAGGAGGGCAGGCGAAAGCCATATTCCGCCAAAGTCGATTTGCGCCGGAAGTCGCCTTTATACATGGCGCCCAGTTGCGGAACAGTGACGTGGCTCTCATCGGCGAAGACCAAGGCGTTGTCAGGCAGATATTCAAACAGGGTGGGGGGCGGCTCACCGGGCTTGCGTCCTGTGAGGTAG
Organism: Alphaproteobacteria bacterium; assembly: GCA_021774915.1. Classification (GTDB taxonomy): domain Bacteria; phylum Pseudomonadota; class Alphaproteobacteria; order SMXP01; family SMXP01; genus JAJFIM01. The sequence continues at coordinate 3,308 of JAJFIO010000166.1, read as the reverse complement.
CGCGAATAATTTTCAATCCCGGCGCATGAGCCTGTCACCTCAATCATTTCCAGATCAAAAATGGTGCGTTGTTCCAGGCGTTGCGCTTCCAGCAATTTATTCTCTTCATTGAGACGCTCCAGCACAATTTTGAGTTCTTGCTTAATGGATTTTACCGCCTGTTGCAGCGTCGGGCGCGGCGTGACGTAATGGCTGTTGGCGTAGACTTTGACCTCGCTCAGCTCATCCGTCTTTCTACCCGTCAAGGGGTCAAACTCGGTGAGGGATTCAATCTCGTCTCCAAAGAGAGAGACGCGCCACGCACGATCTTCCAAATGGACCGGAAAGATCTCCACAACATCGCCGCGCACCCGGAAAGCGCCGCGCTGAAACGCTTGATCGTTGCGTTTGTATTGTAGCGCCACCAGGTCTTTCAGCAATTGGTGCTGGTCGATATGCGCGCCGGTCTTCAGGCTGAACGTCATGGCGGTGTAGGTCTCAACCGAGCCGATGCCGTAAATGCAGGAAACGGACGCGACAATGATCACATCATCGCGCTCAAGCAGAGACCGCGTTGCTGAATGGCGCATACGGTCGATCTGTTCATTGATGGCGGATTCTTTTTCAATATACGTGTCGGTGCGCGGCACATAGGCTTCCGGCTGGTAATAATCGTAATAGGAAACGAAATATTCCACCGCATTGTGGGGGAAAAACTCTTTCATCTCGCCATAAAGCTGGGCCGCCAAAGTTTTGTTGGGCGCGAGGACGAGGGCCGGGCGCTGCACGGTCTCGATCACTTTCGCCATGGTGAAGGTCTTGCCGGACCCGGTGACGCCGAGAAGCACTTGATCTTGCTCTTGGCCTTTGAGGCCCGCCACGAGATCGGCGATGGCTTGAGGTTGGTCACCGGCAGGGGAGAAGTCGGACACCACGTCAAAGGCGATGCCGCCTTCAGATTTTTCAGGCCGTTTGGGCCGGTGCGGCACAAAGCCCACCGGCTTTTCGGGCACGAAGGTCGCGCCCGGCGCTTCGGAAAATCCCGGCGAATCTGTATCTGAGGACGAGGTCATAGAAGGCAATATGGCGCTGTTTGCAGCGGATTGCTAGGTTGTTTGTTCCCGCCGCGGGGACTTATCCCTTTTGCGTGCCTGGGAGAAGGTGCAGACGAACCAGAATGCTTTCACAGAAATCGAACAGGCGCGTGACCAACCGGCGCGCCGCGTCTTTTTTCTGTTCGGTAACGAGGCTCAATCCGATGATGGCGCTTAAGATAAGAGCGCTCACGAGACAGTAAATCAGAAAAGAGGAAGGATCATACCAGCCGCACGATCTGACCATGTAGACTAAAGGCATGTTGTAGAGATAGACGCTGAAGGAATAGCGCGCCATTTTGCGCATCCACGGGAAGATGCGCGCCTGAAAACTGAAATTTGCTGACTTGGCGCCAATGACGCCGGCGGCGGCGAGGAGGGCGATGAGGTAATCGCTGAGGAAGTATTGCGCCTGTTTCAAATCCTCAAGGATGAAACCATGGAAAAGAGATCTGAGGGTTGTATCGGCAATATGATCTAAGGCGGTATCCCACCCCCAATATTTTGCGCATCCATAGAGCGCGATTGAGCCCCAGAACATCACCCGCCCGACGCTCCGGCCAACGTCCAATTGATCTCGTTTGCGGTATAATAAAACACCCAAAAGAAAGAGAGGCATGAGCAGCCATATCTGGATGCCCACCAGCAGGAACAAAGCCGCAGGTAGAAGGAAGCGTTTGTATCCGCGCAGATATATGAAAAGGCCGAAAAGAACGTAATACCAAACCTCAAAATCAAGAAACCAATAAGACACATTACCGGCAGGCGTTTCGTTCATGAACCAGGTGTGACCCGTGAATGAAAAATAGACGCCCAGGTAAAGCCAGTATTTTTTTACCGCATATGGCAGCGCCACATCGGCGGCATAAAATATCCATAAGGATACAATCAGACCTAAAATCACGCCGGGTATGGCCACTGAGTAAATACGGGCGGTGCGCTTGATGGCATAATCTTTCAGGGAATGATCTTTTTCAACGACACGCCGGGAAATAATATATCCCGATGTGACGAAAAAAAGCACAACGCCGTCGCGTCCGGGGTCATAGCCTAAAGGGTCATCAAAAGAGAAGAACGCATGAAGAGGCAGGTAGAACGCAGAGCTATGGTCAAGGAAGACCATAAGAGCTGCAACAACCCTGAGGCAGTCAATATAGATTGATTGCTTGGCATCCATAATATGTCCGGTCACCTCATCACGACGTGTTGCAACGCCTCAGGTTAATACTTTTTAACATTGTGGACTGTGACGTTAAGCATCGCAAATCTGCCCTAAGGAACCCTTAACCATAATAAGCCGTCGGGGGGTAGCTATGGCCATTTTCTTTTGGGTAAAAAGGTATAAGCTCAATGTGGCAGAGGAGGCGGGATCATGCGTGATGTTTTCTGGGCAATGTTGATTGTTATGGTCGGCACAATTGGCTTTGTGGCATGGAAAACATCCGGGTCCGGCCCGCTTGAAAACGCGGACAGCACCGGGCAAAGCGAAGTGGTGACGCAGGAGGCGCCCCAGAATACGCCGCCCCCGTCAGAGCCTTCTCCACCTGACTCAATTTCAGGTGAAACGTTCAATCCTCGTGACCTGCTGGGCATGCACACGACACAGGCAGGGATCGACATTATCAAGCAAAACGAAGGCCTGCGTCTTGAGGCCTATCGCGGGCCTGGCGGCAAGTGGCTGATTGGCTACGGCCATGCTCAGGGCGTGCAGCCCGGCATGATCATTAGCCAAGCTGAGGCGGAAGTTCTGTTGCGTCAGGATCTCGTCGATTTCGAAAACGGCATCAAACAGAAAGTGCGCGTTGCCATCACTGCGAATGAACTGAGCGCCATGACTTCACTCGCCTATAATATTGGCGGGTCAGCTTTTTCCGCTTCGTCCGTCCTCAAAGAATTCAACGCCGGCAACCGCGCCGCGGCTGCTGATGCTTTTTTGCTGTGGAATAAAATCTCCAGTGGCGGCAATCTGGTGGTTAGCGATCATCTGACCGAACGCCGTGAACAAGAGCGCGCACTGTTCTTGGCGCGGTAGTTACGGGTTACCCTCACGCCTCCTCCCCAAACACCACGTAGCGTAAGGGACCAGGGCTGAGGGCGCCGAAGGGGAAGCATGTGACAAGGGCGATGTGGTGGCCGGGCCCATAAGGTTCGATGCCTGAGCGTTCCGCATCGACGATGGCGGTGGCGGTCACATGAAACACATGGCTAACGCCGTCAGCCGTGGTGATGCGGATT
>JAJFIO010000165.1 GCA_021774915.1 Alphaproteobacteria bacterium | reverse complement strand
CCTGCGCGGGCTTGCTGAAATTCGAGGCGTCATCAGAACATTGGAAAAGATGGGTATCTGAGAGCGGCTATGCCGCATTTGAGGTAATATTTAATCCCAGTATTTGAATCGCTTGGCTGGTTGTTTTCTACCGCTCATTGCTATGGCGGAATGGATGCTGTCCTTACCAAAAGCTATGTATGGACGGCTCCCGATTTCAAGAGCAGAATTGAAAGTGACGAATTAGGTTTGCAGCTATGTATCCGGCCTATTGATGCGCTTCGCTGAAGACAAACACATGGTCGAGACATTCACGCCGAACGGACCCGATCACTCTTTCAATCCCGGATCAAGTCAGGGGCAGGCGCCTCCATTCTGCCAAGGTGATTGCGGGGTTGTTGGTCGATCGTGGATGACCATTGCTTCCAATCTTCGTCGAAACAGAATTCCAAAAGCGCCAGCGTTGTCTCTAATAAGGTATCGAGGTGATCGACCCCACGGGAATGCCTCAGTGATCTGCCTTGCGACTCACTTCGATGTTGAATGAAGGGTTGCGTCATTCGTCTGACGGGAACCGATGCGTGGTCATGGGATGCGCCTTTTTCCTATACGGTCGAGAAATACGAAGAAACTGGGGACGCCAGCCTTATCTGGGAAGGGTATAAGGCGGGTCGTGATATTGAATATTGTCATCTGGAGAAGCTCCACAATCTTGAAGCGCTCCCCACTGACGGTTTTTTGGTGTCCTGCTTTCCTGTTAAGGTCAAAGGCGCATCTACCGGCTGGACACGGGCCGTGGCCATTCTTGACGAATAGAATGTTTTCCTCTTCCCCTATTTTGTTTTTATCAAGGACAAATGAGTATGTAGAGAGACTAAGACTTGAGTCAAAATTTGAACGAACTTTTAGAGTGTTCCAATCTCGGGTTTGACGGTTCAAAAATCACAAGATCAGACTAATTGGAAACAAGCGACGTTTACCCCATCGCTTACGAACTGTGTTGAAGGGTTTCCCTGTTCCACCAAATGTTTTCCCTGTTAAATTATTAGGGAAAATGTGCTGAGACCCTCAGGTATGCCGGTGTTTTTGTTCTTCTTCAGCGCGTATAAGTGTCAAATCACGATTTTCCCCTGTACTTTCCCGTGTATCAGGGAAAAGACCCCTGAGCAGGTCTCGTCTCCACCTGCCCATTGCGCCACTTCATATGACCAATTCTGCTCTGACTTCGGGTGCCTCTGAAAAGTGGAGGCAAACGCTATGGTTCACCCGCGCGCATTTGCCAAACCATTTTGCGCAAAAGAAGACAGGGAGTGCCTGTCGCGCCGCCTACTGCTCAGCACTGCCACCAAGGCGCAGGTCACAAGTAAAGTCGGAATCGCGTTGAACATGAAGTGCCACCAGACACGGTAGGTAACCGACGCGAAATTGCTCATGGGCATACCGAACAACGTGCTTAAGCCAATGGCTTTGTCAATAAAGACCGAGGACAGAGTTAGGGAAACATGCTCGAACAAATGAAAACTCTGCACCGCCAGCGCCGCGAGAGTTAATCTGGTCCGCACCAAAAGCCACAGGCCCAGCGTACCCAAAAAAAATACGATATTGCCAATGAGATGAAGCAATTCCATACCTAAGCGCTGAATGCGCTCTGGCTCGTCGCCGGCAAAAAAAGCCGTGCCCAGCCATCCGGAAAGCATATGTCCGAATTCAGTCATGTAAGGGGCTTGGATGTATCCGGCTATCCATGCGGAGACTTGTATGATGTGTTCAACGAAATGACCGTATTGAAAAAGAATCGCAGTAACTGTCAATATTACAAAGATGCGAAGGGGCCATGAAAAGGATTGAAAAGAGGCTTCCATAAAATGCTCGCAATTTATCGCATAAAAGACACCATTATACCCAAATTAACCGGACTGGCATTAAGGAATGAATAATCTTTAAACGCCAATGCCGGAGGGGTAAAAACGTTGGAAATTGGGCCCCCAGCCCAAAAAACTTCATTCCGGATAATGGCTTAGCCGCGTGCTTGCATGAATGGAATTCGCTCTAGCTTGCCCACCGGCGATGGATCCATAACCATTGTTCAGGATGTTCGCGAATCCAGTCTTCGATCATTTGGGTGATGGTGACCACCGCTTCTTTGGTGTCGATACGGCCTTCTTCATCTCTGGGCAGGGTGATTTCATCGGTGATTTCGAGCCGAAAGCGGCCCTTTGGCAAACGAATAACGCGAGCACCGTGGACCGGGCAATCATATTCGCGCGCCAGCTTACCTATGAGAGGGTTGGTTTTTGCGGCATGTCCAAAAAAGGGAATCATAAGCCTACTGCGGGAGCGAAACTTCTGATCGACGAGCAGGCCGATGCGCCCCCCTTGATCGAGAACAGCCATTAACTTGAATACCGCCCCTGGTCCGGACGCAATTAACGCGCCCATCACTTTGGAGCGTATTTCTAAAATACGCTTTGCAACAAAGGGATTATTGGGCATCCGATAAAGTGACGCGATATCAAGTCCATAGCTTTTGGCACAAACAGGCAGTAGTTCCCAATTGGCGAAGTGGCCGGTGAAGATGATCGACGGCTTTCCTTCTGCAATCAGTTTTTTGAAGATCTCGGCGCCAACAACGTCGATCCTGCCGGCGTCCGGATTGTCCGGGTCATAGTCGAAAAGAGTTTCAAGGTGAATATACTCAACAGCCGTCCGCGCCAGATTGTCCCACATCAAACTCAAGATACGCCGCCGCTCCGGCTTGCTTTTTTCAGGGAAGGCCAGGGCCAGATTTCTCATGCCTGTTCGATGGCGTGGCAGAAGCGGCCCTAAATTACGCACAGTGCGTGCAACGATTTCGGTAGCAGTTTCAACGGGAATCAGCCGGAAAGCGCTCCAACATGCAAACACAAACTGGGCTTGCAGCCAGTGGACGGGCATTCGTAACAAGTATTGATGTTTTCGACTAAGGAAGGAGGACATGCGGGATTGCTTTTATCAGTGTGAGGTCTAACCAGTGTGAAGGTGCGCCCGTGGACTGCCAGAGCGGAGCGGTTCAAGTAATGCGAAAAAAGCTTTAAAGGGTCACCATGATTTTTCCGAATACCTGCCGGTCTTCGAGTCTCTTCAAGCCTTTTTCGATCTCGTCAATTGAAATAGTTGTGTCGATCACGGGCCGTACGATCTGGCGCGCCATCTTATCCAGTGCGTCACGAACATTTTTTAAGGAACATCCGAAACTTCCAAAAATACGAAGTTGCTGCTGAAAAAGCTGAAAGAGATTAATTTCCGCCATAATACCAGTGGTGGAGCCGCACGTCACCAATC
>JAJFIO010000164.1 GCA_021774915.1 Alphaproteobacteria bacterium | reverse complement strand
GTGAAAGAATTGCTCAACCACGAACGTTTTTTACTCGACAACCCCAACCGTGTGCGCGCTCTGATTGGCGCTTTCTCTCAGGCAAATCCAGTCTGTTTTCACAGCTCAAACGGCGCTGGTTACGACATTCTAGCCGATGTTGTTTTGCAATTGGATCAATCCAATCCACAACTTGCCGCACGCCTCCTCTCGGGCTTTGAGATATGGCGCAAACTTGATGGTCCCCGCCAGAACCACATTCGGCAACGTGTGCAGAAGATCGCTCAAACCCCACAATGCTCGCGAAATTCGTTCGAAATAGCCTCGAAAATCTTAGAGTGAAATTATACGCAAAATACTTATGGGTGCATTCAATTATTATGCATCTTTAGGTTTTGATAATTGAATGCTATTATTATGATAGGTAGATATTTTCATTCTATACATGAGTGTATTTACCTAATGTTTGATAGTAATAATACCAAAAATAACCCCCTCGCTTGCCTGAGCATCCTAGTGGTGGATGATAATTTTTATATGTTGAAAATTATAGGCACCATTCTCAGAGGCTTTGGGGTCAACAAAATAGTGGAAGTGAAGAGCGCAGAAGAAGCTTTTACCAAACTACGCCAGAAGCACATCGATATCATCGTCGTAGACTATTCGATGGATATGCTGGACGGTATTGAATTCACTAATCTCGTGCGCAATAGCAAAGACAGCCCCAACCCCATGATTCCAATCATTATGCTCACGGCTTATTCTGAAAAAAAACGGGTGATCGAAGCGCGCGAAGCAGGCGTGACTGAATTTTGCTGTAAGCCGGTTACGGCCCGTGAGTTGTTCTTAAAGTTAAGAAGCGTCGTTGCGAATCCACGGACTTTTATTCGAACCAATAAATATTTTGGACCTGACCGGCGCCGCAGTCGTGATGAAGAGTATTGCGGTGAAGAAAGACGCATTGGTGAAATGTTTGACTGAATCCGGAACTCATGAATGATCACGCTCAGCGAACACCAAGTTCGTCATTTTTCCCGGAAACCCTAGAAAAAGCGTGACAGGACGCCCCGGCTTTGCCTACCCTAGCGTCAGGGACGAATCACCTATGTGTTAACAGAACGTTTCGTTTCTCAATGAAACCGCTATCGAAAGCTATTAAGAGGCACTGATCGCCACGCAAGACGTGGATTGAAATTGGGCGTTCGACGGGGTTATGGAAGAACAGAGTGCGGCAAAGTGGATCAGCGAGCAGTGGCGCGTTCTTTTTTCGATGAACGCGCGCACACGTGCCATTATTCTGCTTACCTTTTCATTTGTCGGAGCGTTCGCCGTCATCATTGGGCTCAAACTCAGCGTTGATCGTCAAAATACATTGGCGCTGGCCGAGCAGCAGGCCGCCAGTTCCGCCGGTACGCTGGCACTGCAGTTCAGGACACTTCTGGTCAGCGTAGAATCATTGATGGATTATGGCGCTCTAGCCTATGACGCCGATCAAGAAGGTCTGAGGCCTCAAACAAGCCAAGTCGCGCAAACACTGATCGACCGATTGGCCCAAGTTCCAGCCATTCAAAATCTCGCTGTCATCGATTCCCAGGGTCATGCTCTTTTCGATCCCGGTGGACTTGAGTTCCAAAGCCCTGACGTCACTGCAGAGCGATATTTCAAGCATCATAAAGAACAGTCGGGCGCTGGGCTGTTTGTCACCAGCGATAACGATTTCACCTTAAGTAAAAGGCTCAATACGGACACAGGGCAATTTGCCGGTGTGATTGTCACCGTGCTGGCCCGTAACTATCTGGATCAGGTGAATCGCAGCGCTGATTTGTCGGGTCAAACCTGGCTCGTGCTGGCCGGTCGTAACGGCACAGTGTTGAGCGCAACAAAAGCGCCTAAGGGATCCGTCCCAAAAGTGACCCCTCTTCTGGGACTCACCTGGCCCGTGGCGCAAACGCCCAATGGAAAATTTATCGCGACCAGCCGCCCTTCACCCGATTCAGAAAAATTATTGCTGGCGGGCAGCGCATTGCAAGGCACCCCATTCACGCTGATTCTCGTACAACCAGTCTCCAATATACTGGCAACATGGTATGCCTCCCTGCGATTTTATATATTGGTGATCCTGGCTCTTGGTCTCTTTGGCGCGGGCATTTGCGGCATATTAATCCGTCAAATGGACCGCCGCATAAAATCAGAAAGTGCCCAACGGTCGAGTGAGGCTCGATTAAATTTAGCGGTCTCTGCTGCTAATTGCGGAATATGGGATTGGGATCTGGAAAACAACAAGATCAACTGGTCACCGTCTATGTATGCGCTGCTGGGACGCACCCAGGGTCGAACGGAAATGTCCCCTACCGATGTGCTGGAGCTTATTCATCCGAACGACAGAGGCATTCTCGCCGAAATGGCTGTGGAAGCGGAGTGCAATCCAGACGGCTATGACACCAGCTTCCGGCTTCACCATACACAGAATCAGTGGATCTGGGTCCATGCCAAAGGTAGAATGATCGAAACTGAAACGCCGAGCCTAAGCACCGCTAAACAAAAGCGTCTGATCGGTATTGTGGTCGATATCTCTGAACAAAAGAAAGCCGAGTCTCTCATAATCTCTGCCGAAACACGCGTCCGCGATGCGATTGAGAGCATATCGGAATCTTTTGCCCTTTGGGATGCAGATGACAAACTGTTGATGCATAACAAACGATTTGCACAGTTTTATCACTTGGATCCTGAAGCTTTGAAGCCTGGTGTCACTCGGGATGACATCCTGACAGAAATGCCCGCGCCGGTGAAAGTTCTGGTTCATGAAGATTCTCCCGATGGCGGCACCACGGAAATCCAATTTGCCGGAAAGCGCTGGATTCATCTGAATGGCCGCCGAACCAGTGAAGGAGGAATCGTTAGCGTTGGCACCGACATCACGCCTTTAAAAGAACAGGAAGAAGAATTGCTGCGTAACGAGCAGCGCCTCAAATCGCTTGTCGTGGAATTGCAGAATTCACAGAAAAAGCTTCAAAGCGAAGCCGCCGACCGGTCAGAACTAGCGGTCAAATATGCCGCAGAAAAAGCGCGGGCAGAAGAAGCCAACAGATCAAAAACAGAATTTTTAGCCAATATGAGCCATGAATTGCGTACACCTTTGAACGCCATCATGGGCTTTGCTCAAGTGATGCAACAAGGCCTTTTCGGTCCGCTCAATGACAAACGATATGAGGAGTATACAGATCACATCCTGGAAAGCGGTCAGTACCTGCTCGATCTGATTAGCGACATTCTCGATATGTCCAAAATCGAGGTGGGCAAAATCACTCTTGAGAAACAGGATGTCTCCCTTGAGCAGGTCCTTCTCGATTGCATCCGCATCATTGAGCCTCGCGCCTTTGAAGAGGGGGTACGGCTGGACAACACACTACCCCTTCTGCCAATCGTCACTGCCGATAAGCGAGCGACAAAGCAAATTTTCTTGAACCTTCTGTCCAATGCCGTGAAATTTACGCCGCGGGGAGGTACGGTCACCTTAAGCGGTAAAACCGAAGAGGATCATATCGTCATCTGCGTTGCCGATACCGGGATTGGTATCGCCGAAAAAGACCTGCGCAGAATTGCCAGACCGTTCGAGCAAATTGAACCTCAAAAAAGTATCAAACGCAGTGGGTCAGGCTTGGGCCTGGCTCTGGCAAAATCCCTGGTTGAAATGCACGAAGGCACACTTACGGTTAAAAGCAGCCTGGGTGCGGGAACCACTGTGAGGGTCACTTTACCGCGCAAAAAATCTCTCGAAAAAGGCGCCGCGTCAGTCAGCCATGAGCCTATGCCGGATGGCACATTGCAGGAAAGCGACGAAACTGCGCAAACCTCAACGGCAGCTAAAGTGTGAACCGTCTCTTTCTCAAGTTCTTCGCACTATTTCTCTTCCTCATCCGGCGCATCCGATTCCTGTTGCCCGGGAAGTTCATCAGAACGCATATCCAGCCGGCGCAATCCTTCCCGGCTTTGCGGACGGCCCGGACGGCCGAATTCTTGTGCGCGCTCTAAAGTAGTGCCAACCATACGAACGACAAACGCTTTCTCCTGCTCATCAAGAGAAGTCAGAAAATTTAGCAACACCTGATGGGACAATTCACGCCGCGCCAGATCAGCCTGCCGGGAGGCTTTAAAGGCACCATCGAGTCGCGTAGCATCAAATGGTTCCGCCCGTAGAGCCTGGAATATGGCGTGGCGGGATTGTCGAACGTCGTGGATAATTGTGCGATTGTGTGCGCGTGTGCTAGCCATGGTTTCACGCAACTTCATACGCGTCGCATCCGGCAATTGATGCGCTAATTGACGGATATGCAGGTCAGGTGCAAGACTCTGCATCATAAAATTGCTTGCGATTGGTCCCCTCACCCGAAATCCAGATGCCCAGCCACCTGCCAATAAACCCACAAGAAACAGATTTGCCGCCAAAGAGATGATCAATATAACGCGCCCGCCACTACGCCTTTGTTTCTCTGGTTTTTCAACCGTGCTCATTCCACTTCTCCTATTGAAGCAAGCCCTTCTAAATCAAAACCGGAATCATCGAACGCTACTTGCCAAAAGCCTTCTTCAATGTCAGCGCCATAGACAGCCTGCTCGATAATTTCAGGCGCAAAAATCCCTGTGGTAAGTCCCAGCAGTGCGACGGATCCGAGAATGGCCGCAGGCTGCATCACGCTTTTCCAAGACCAATCAATGCTATCAACGCCAGCTAAAAACGTCTCGAAATATTGCCCAATGCGTGTCAACTTCGGTGTAACCGGCTGTTTTTCAGACTCTGATACAGGACGACTTTCCATCGTTCGCGCCGCGTGCGCCAGAATTTGAGTCACGAGGCCCTGGTTGATTACCACTGGTGCGGATTGATCGAGCAACTGATCCAGCTTCAATGCATCTTCCAGCAAAGCCGTTGCTTGAGATGACCGCGCCAACAGAGCCATTGCCTGGCCTCGCTCCTCGAAAGGCCAACGCTCCGGCACGCTGCCATAGGCCTCAATGATCTGTTGAAATCTTTCAATATTCATTCTTCACTCTCCACCCCAACGTATCTTCACACATCCATACTGCCCACGAGATCCGGGGCCTCAGCGAGCAGCTTGGCCTTCAAACCTCGGCGTCCCCGAGACAAGAGCGATTCCAATGCTTCAATACTGATTTCCATGACCTGGGCCGCCTCGATGTTGCTCAAATTCTGATAATGACACAATATAATGGCGCCGCGCTGACGCTCCGGCAATTCATGCAATGCCTTATCAACCCGCCGCGCAACCTGTGATTCATGCAATGCCTGTATAGGGTTAGGCGCGTCGTCAATGCGCTCAGGCACTTCATCCAGCACCACCTCGCGTTTTTTGCGCAATCGGTCATAACAAAGATTCATCGCAACACGGTGCATCCATGTGGCAAATTTCGCTTTGCCCGGTACCCATTTTTCAGCATGGCACCAGACACGAAGAAACACTTCCTGCGCAACCTCTTCGGCGTCTTCCTGAGTACCTAACATACGCCGCCCCACAGCAACCATCTTCGGCAGATGGCGATCCAGTAATTCACGGACGGCCGCATGATCCCCAACGGCAATCCTGTCTATCAGATCGCCATCAGGGTCATCCACTTTCTGGAGCGGTGGTGATCCATCACCAAGTTTACTGCTATTCAAGGGCGACAGGTCTCCTTCTCGAGAAATGAATTTGATGCCACCTGCAACATGACAAGCTTCTTTTGTGCGCAGGTCAAGTCCGCCCATAATCGATGCTCAAGTCACCGTATTGGCCTTAGGGCCGACGGTGCCCCTTTTTCATGGGGCGCCAGTCCTCAATCTCAGATTGTGAAACCACGCCATTTTGATCCGCATCCATGCCGGAGAACATATCTAATCCATGGATGTTGAATTCTTCTTCTGTGACAGCGCCACTGTTGTCTTGATCCATCCGCTCAAATCGGCTCTGGCGCATTTTTTCTCTTTTGGCCTCACGCATCTGATCCATTTCACCAATGGAAAGAGATCCATTGCTATCGGTGTCAATGGAGTTGAAGCGCTCGCCACGGCCAGTATCGAATTCTTCTTTTGTGATCTGGCCATCGCCATCGCTGTCCAAATGTTGAAGCATCATGCCTGGACCAGGTCTGTCAGAAGGGGCCGCGGACAGAAGAGAAACCGAGAGCGGCAGTGTAAGAAAAACGATTGAAATAAGGAGGGGTTTTTTCATTTTTTTCACCTGGAGTTTGAGACCTTTACAGGACCTATGGGCCCTAACGGTCTTGCGTTAAGTGTTGACAATGTGATTATTTAACGGGTGAAAAGCGCATATCCGTCGCGTGAATTGCACTCCAAGAAAGCCCCAAACTAATACACACGGAATGATTTTATAAACCGTTGGTATAAAAAGGTTTTTCAACAATCCTGGCTTCGCGGCTCCAAACTTCAGGCTCAAGTTCAGTAAGCGTGGAGTATTCAATCTGCAATTCCTGCCCTGGTTCTACATATTTACTGGCCACTGTCGCCAAGGCCACCACATGCCCCATACGCGGCGACCAGGCGCACGACGTAACGATCCCTACCAATTGTCCTTTTGAGAGTATACGCCCACCAGTGAGCGGCTCTGTCCCTTCTATATGCAAACCAACAACAGCCGTACGACTTGGGTGTTGATCTCCATGGCTGAGAGCCCGAGACCCCACAAAATATCCTTTTTCAAGTTCCACCCACGCGGCCAGCCCCAATTCAAAAGGTGTGCGCGGGCGATTGCCATAGCGGGCCTGATGTGCGCCGATGAAATCCGCTCCAGCGCGCAGCTCACCCGCTTCGATCCGGCAAATGTCCTGCACGCGCCGCCCTACCGGCGCCAATCCATAGGCTTCTCCCTCCCGGATTAGCGTTTCCCAGACCAGCAAAGAATTTTTTGGGTCAACGTTCAAATAATATCCCAGCTCGCCCATGCTCACGGTCTTGAGGATACGAATTCTTACGCGCTGAAATATGAATTCATCATGGTGAGATATTTCCAGATCCTCAACTTCTTCAATTCCAAGAGCCATAAGAACGTCTTGAGAGCGATTCCCAAAGAGGCCTAAAACGCCCACATCATGGGTGAAGGTGTCTATCTGAACATCATCATAGCCTTGAGCGGTGTCCCACAGCCACGCATCATGATTTTCATCTGTATAGAGGTGATATTCATCGACATGAACGCGAAGAAGACGGGCAAGTCCAATCACATGCCCGGCATCGTCACAAAATGGTGAAAAGCACGCCTGACGAATTGGCAGATCATCCGCCTTGTAAGTCAGTAGACGATTTAGGTATGAACACGCCTCTTTCCCACTAATGCGGACCTTGTGGAGGGGAGATAAATCGATCAGCCCCGCATGAGTACGCAAGGCGTCGTATTCTTGCTCCACAGTGCTGTAGAGATCGGCAATGGTGTACTCTCCCCAGCGCAGCCATTCATTGGTCAGGGAATGACTTGCAGCAGCGCCATGAAAGGGTGATGGCCGAACGGCCTCTTGCCACGGGGTAAGCGCCTTATTCATATGGCTCTGACCCCCGATTTACGGCTGGTACGCAGATCCGCCAAGGCATGTTCAGCAGCCAACAATCCTGGGCGGCCCGTTATCCCTCCACCCGAAGCGCCCGCGCCGCACATATGGAGTCCCGCTACAGGCGCGCCATAGGCACCCATCCCCGGTGCTGGCCGCAATATTCCAATCTGGTCCAGAGCAAAGTCGCCATGATGCCAATGCCCTCCGGTGCAGCCATATTCTTTCTCAATCTCAAGGGGGGTCAAAACATGGCCAGAAACGATACGGTCTTTGATATCCGGCGCAAAGTAACCCAGCGCCATCACCAATTGCTCCACAAGTTCTTCACGGCGCGCGGGCCATCCCCCTTCAACTTTATAAGGCACGTATTGAACATTTGCTGAAAGGATTTGTTCACTCCCAGACGTCAAAGACGTGTCATGTAGATTGGGGAAAATGATTTCAAAAACCGGATCGTGCGAAAAGGAGCCATACTTTACCGGATTGAAAGCCCGCTCGGCAAAATCAATACTGGGGCATATGACGATGCGGCTTGATAAATCTTCCTGAGTCAAGCCTCGAAAAGTCGGCAGGCCGTTCAAAATTAAATTCATTTTTGCAGTCACGCCCTCACAGCGCAGCGCTCTCAACTGAGCGCTAAATCCCGTATCCAGATACTCAACCCCAACTAACTTCAGATAGGTTGTTTTAGGATCTGCATTGGATATCACAAGCGGCGCCATCACCCGCTCTCCATCTTCCAGTTCGACACCGCACGCCGCACCTTTTTGAATGATAATGCGCATAACTTTCGCGCCGGTGCGCATTTTCACACCATGTGCGCGCGCTGCATCGCTCAAAGCATCTGCAAGGCTGGACATGCCCCCGGTAACGATGGCCATGCCATCTCGGTCACAAGACGCCTCACCACTCAGACGGTAAAGATAATGCGCCATAGAATTCATGGAACGCGGGCCGGAATTCAATCCTAGAATGCTATCGAAAGCCAACGCGCCCTTGAGCAATTCATTCTCAAAGGTTTCGTCCAGAATATCCCCAGAACTGGAAACCAAGAGCCGTAATAATTCGCGCCTGCCATCTTCATTCAATATTTGGATCTTTGACAAGAATTGCTCAAGGGCGCCAAGATCAGATTGTTGAGCGACGGAGGGAGAGTTGGTCAACAAAGCTTTCAGCGCCAGTGCATAAGTTTGCATCTTTTCACGAAACTTTGGAAATGCGGCCGCATCTGATTCTGATAGCACGCGTAAGCCCGCCTGCGTCTTCCAAATATCCGCATGAAGATGCGCTACAGCCCCTTCGCCGTCCGGAGCTACAGTAGACAGACGTGCCTTGGCGAACTGCAAGCCGTGTTTGTGAAGTCTCAAACCTTTGACAATCTTCTCATCCAACGCATAAACCAAATGTGCGCAGGTGGACACGCGCACACCTTGTTTAATTTCATCGCTTGCCGCCGCGCCGCCCAAACGCTCTTGTGCTTCCAATACCGTGACCTTCAATCCGGCTTTGGCCAGCATAGCCGCACAGACCAAACCATTATGGCCCCCACCTACGATCACCGCATCACACACGCCATTGGATTGGGGCGTGACGGAAACTGGTGTTTTTGATTTTCGTGATAAGAGGTTGATCATGGTCCCGCATGTCCCAGATCGCTCAAGACCGAGCGAGCCGCCAAAGCTCCGGGCATCCCCATCACTCCGCCACCCGGATGTGTGCTTGCGCCACACATATAGAAATTTTTGAAGGGTGTGCGATGGTTCGTATAACCCGGCAACGGCCGATTAAAGAGCAGTTGATCCAGCGACATGTCGCCGTGGTGAATATCACCGCCAGTCAATGCGAATTTATCCTCCAGATCAGGGGGTACATCCAGAGACCAGCCCAAGGTCAGATCTTTCACATTCGGGCTGTGTTCGGCGAGAAGATTCAAAACTCTGGCCGCCAATACTTCTCTTTTTTCCGCGTCCCAATGCCCCGCAATTAAGTGATTGGGAACATATTGAATGTTGATCGACATAATATGCTTACCAGGCGGGCATAATGACGGATCGGATAACGAAGGCACTGTCACATCAAGCGGCGGGCACTCCGGCACCCTGCCATCTTTCCAGCAATCAAACGCGCGTTCCATTTCGCTAAGACTTGCGGTAAAATGAAGCTTGCCAGCCAATAAGGGGCATCCATCGGGTAGACCAGGAAATTCTGGCAAGCCATCCAAAGCGATATTCATTTTCGCGATAGATCCTTGCATACGAAAATGTCCCACCTGAGCCAGAATAGGATCTGAAAGAGACTTCCAGTCAAATAGTGTGAGAAATGTGCGCTTGAGATCCAGATTGGATACAACTGCTTTGGCCTCGTGAACAGAACCATCGGCCAGGGTCACACTCACAACAGTTCCCTTCGTAAGGTTCACACCCGAAACCTCCGCTTCACAAACCACCTCCCCACCAAAAGCTCTCACGGATTGCTCCAGAGCCTCTCCCAGCTTTTGCATACCGCCTCGAACGATACCCTGAAGGCCATGCACGTGCGAACCCAACTTAGAATGCAGCAGAAGATATGCCGTCCCCGGAGAAAACGGACCGTTTGCCGCTCCAACAAAAGATGGGCCGGCCATATGCGCTTTCAATGCATCTGTTTCAAAGTATCGATCGAGGAAATCTTTGCATGACTGAAACCAGAACCGTAATGCTTCGAGCAGCGCGCCTTCGCCTAATTCTTTAAGAGTTTTCGTGAACGCCTCGGGTAGTTCATCAACGTGTTCGCCAACCATCGCGAGATCAGGAAGCGGATTTGTCAAAAATGGTCTGAATAGATCTTTTTGGCGGACCAGGTGGTGCTCATACTCGATGTACCGTTCGGCATCCCGGTGGCTATATCGCTCGATATCAAGAAAAGTTTGGCGGCGGCTCGGATATGATCCGATATAACCACCGTCCCGCATAAGTGTAGCGCGCCCTGGCATCGTGATCAGGTCAAAGCCGAACGCTCTGAGATTAAGATCCGCAATGATGTGAGGCGCCATCAACGCCAGATCATGCGCCCCGCTTGCTCCCGTAAACCCAGGGCAAATTTCCTTATTCACCAAAGACCCACCCACCGTCGAAGCCCGTTCGCACACCAAAACATCAAGTCCCGCCCGCGCGAGATATGCCGCCGTAATCAAGCCATTATGGCCCGCTCCAACAATGATCACATCATGGCGCGCCATGGCACCTGGATCCCTTAAGGCAATGTTGCACTTCCAGAACAATGGTTTTGCATCATCAAATGAGGAAAAGGGGCATAATTCACCGATCCCCGACGCGCACAACCAGCGTGGATCCTAGGCAAATATGGTTTCCAGCAAATGAAGGATCTGCCCACCGCACCGTTCAAAGACGGGCAAATCCCCTGTACTTGTTCATCTTTTGGATAGATCAAGTGCTGAAGATAACTTTTTGTTAACCTTCAGACTGCTTCCGCGCCAAGAATTTCATCATATGCACTTTTCACGAAAGTCAGTGTTTCGTGCAATTTTTCAGTGAGTTCTTGAAAACCCCCCATATTATTGCTGTGGGCCAGCAAGTCCTTCAAGCTCTCTCCGGCTTCTTGCGGACTGAAAATACCATTCAAAGCAATGCGTGTGACTTGAGTAAGATTGTGAACCAGGTCGTTCGCTTCGATCAACCGACAAGCCATATCATGCGGGATCAGCTTGGCTTTTCTCATTTTAAGGAGAGCCCCGCGTGTGTTTTGATCAAGAATATCGGGGTATTCATGGGCATAGGCTAATTGCAGGAACTGGCATATGAACTCCAGATCGATGAGTCCGCCACGCACTTGTTTCAAATCCCATGGATCTTTCGTCCCCTTCTCGCGCTCAATACGATCTCGCATATTTACAATATCATGGGCCAATGTTTTCCGGTCGCGCGGTGAACACAACACATGTTTGATTGCATCTTGTAACGTTTTTACAAGTTCAGAATCACCGGAAACCAAACGTGCACGAGTCAACGCCATCTTTTCCCAGGTCCAAGCCTCCTTTTCGTAATAACGTTTAAATGAATCAAAACGCGAAGCGATAGGGCCCGACTTTCCTGACGGCCGTAAATTCATATCCACTTCATAGAGCGTGCCTTCGGCAGTGGGCGCCGACAGAGCCGCAATCAACCTTTGCGCATAGCGCGAAAAATAACGTGGCGGCGCTAACGGCCGTTCCCCATCAGATTCGTTCTTGTCTAGCCCTAAATCATATATAAAAATGAGATCAATATCCGATGTCGCTGTGAGTTCCCGTCCGCCCAGCTTACCTACGCCGATCACGGCGCACCGCGCGCCTTCCATGACGCCATGGGTGCGCATAATATCGCTCTTGGCGACTTCGGATAACCGGTCAATCAGCGCATCGGCTAAGTCAGCATAGGCAGCGCCTACACTATCAGCCTGCACCTTACTGCGTAAAACCGCCAGGCCAATACGGAACGCCTGTTCCTTTCCCCAACGCCTGGCCTGGTCAAGCATCTGCTCAAAATCGCCCTCTCCTTTCAGGCGTTCGCCAAGCTGATCACTCATCTCCTTAGCCACCGGTAAGCTTGTCAGAAAATCCGTATCTAAAAGCGCATCAAGGACGCTGGCATTTTTTGCCAGATAGCTGCCCAACCGCGGCGCCATTCCCAGCGTATCTGTAACCAGATATAGAAGTTCGGGATGAGAATAAAACAATGAGAAAAGCTGCACGCCAGATGGAAGGCCTGACAGAAAATCATGAAAGCGGGCGAATGTCTCGCTTGGATTGGAAGTTTTCGAAATCGCTTCCAAAATCACTGGTCCCAGCTTGGTAAGCAATTCCCGCGCGCGCTTGCTACGGGTCGCACGAAGTCGGCCGAAATGCCAACTCCGAATGGTAGCCGCAACACTGCTGGGGCGGTCAAATCCCATCTGAGTCAGTGTATTGATCGTCTCCGGATCATCATCAACTCCCGTAAAAACTAGATTCCCCTGCTCACTGGCCAGCGGATCAGATTTTGCAAATAAATTGCTGTAATGATGGTTGACTCTCTTCAAATGCCATAGCAATTCATCAGTAAATGCCTCCGTTTCAGCGTATCCGGAGAATCTGGCGACGTTATCTATGTCCAGTTCTTGCTCTGGCATAGTATGCGTTTGGGCGTCTTCTCGCATTTGCAGGCGGTGCTCAACATGCCGCAAGAAACGATAAGATTCTTTCAATTCATCAGCGATCTTTGCGTCCACCAATCCTTCACCCACAAAATCATCCAGAGCCCCGCACGTTGTTGGATTACGCAATGACTTATTCCGCCCCCCCAAAATCAATTGCTGTGTCTGAACAAAAAATTCAATTTCTCGAATGCCGCCCAAACCCAGTTTGATATTATGGCCGGCGACAGCAATGGCTTTATAACCGCCACTGGCGTGGATTTGGCGTTTGATGGAATGGATATCTTCTATGGCCGCATAGTCCAGATATTTCCGCCAGATGAAGGGCAAGAGAGCCTCGAGAAAGAGCGACCCAATAGCCAAATCCCCTGCTGCAGGCCGCGCTTTGATCATCGCGGCACGTTCCCAATTCTGCCCCATGCTCTCATAATATTGCTCGGCTGCCGCTACCGAAATTGCTATCGGTGTCGCGCCCGCATCCGGTCTCAAGCGCAAATCAACTCGGAAGACATACCCATCCTCTGTCATTTCCTGTATATATTTGACGATATCTTTTGTCAGGCGCACGCAGAATTGCCTTGGATCTAAACCCGACCTTAACGTGAGCTTGTCTTCATCAAAATACACAGTGATATCGATATCACTGGAATAATTCAGTTCAAACGCTCCATATTTCCCCATGGCCAGCACCACAAGGCCACAGTCCTTTTCCGGTTGTGCGCGATCTTTGAGAATGAATTGCCCCGCATCTGCTGAATCACACAGCAGGCGCCGCACAGTAGCCTGAAGGCAAGTGTCGGCAAAGCGCGTGAGCGCTCCAGTGACCTGAAACAAACCCCAAACACCTGCCACATCGGCAAAAGCAATCAGTAATGCCGCCTCAATCTTTGCTTTCCTCAAGATCCTCATAACATCGGCAGAGGACTCTGCCCGGCGGCTGGATTCAATTACATGGGTTAGTAGGTTCTTAAAAACCATTTCAAGAGACTGATCAAACATCCCTGCAAGGCGCTCTGGTATGCGCAAAGCCGAGCGGGCCAAGAATGCAGAATTACCAAAGACCGACGCCATAAGTGCGCGGGATTTTTCTTGGCTCAGCGCTGACATAAGGGCCTTGCGGGGGGCCTCGCCAAGATTGAGTGCGAGCGTTTCTAAATCCTGAAAAACTCTCTCCGCCCGATCCGAATCGTAGAGGGGAGGCAGATCCTTCATGCATGAAATGAGTGAGTGTTCCGCTGATGGGTCATAGCTCTTGTTCACTTTTTCTATCATCACAGCGGCCTTCCTTAGATGGCAGGATATATAGCCAAGCGATAAACGAAAAAGGGGCCCGTCGCTTTGCTTCGGGCCCCCACACTCAAATATTGCAACAGGATTAGCAACCAGCTGCCTTTTTCAAGCTCATAGAAGGCTTAAAGCGCAAAGACTTGGACGCTTTAATCTTGATGGCCTCACCAGTGCGCGGGTTTCTGCCCATACGCGCAGAACGCTTGGAGACAGCAAACGTTCCAAGCGTTCCAATGGTGTATTTTCCGGTTTTTTTAGCTGTCTTCAAACCAGACTCAATCTCGCCAAAAACAAGATCCACAGTCCG
>JAJFIO010000163.1 GCA_021774915.1 Alphaproteobacteria bacterium | reverse complement strand
ATGGTGTTCCCCACGGAATCCACAGTTTGCAGGAGGCCCCAGAAGGTGCCCAGAAGTCCAAGGAAAATCAGGAGGCCAACCATATAGCGCGATGTGTCACGCGATTCATCGAGCCTGGAGCCAAGCGAATCGAGAATGGTCCGCAGCGTGCCTGGTGTGATGCCGAGGCCCGATCCCTCCTCGCCTAGCAGCCGCGCCATCGGCGCCAGCAGGATCGGCGTTCTGGGCGAGTCATCCACATCCGAGACCCGGTATTTGTTGAGCCATTTGATTTCTGGCCGCAAATTCAGGATTTGTCCGAATGTATAGAGAATCCCCAAAATCAGGACGGTGATAATGCCCATATTCAATGGTGGATTGGCCATGATGGCGCGCAGGAGAGGGTCTTTAATGAGCCACAGAATCAAGCCGACTGCGATCAAGAAGCCCAGCATACGTAAGAGATAACGGCCGGGCTGGCGGATCAGGAGGGGGTCGCGACGTCGTGAGGCCATGAGTTTTCTCGTTAACGCTAATAACTAAGGTCAATAGGGGACTGAGGCGTAGTGCCCTTAAGCCACATTGCCAGAGGTGCAAATACCGTGCCCAAGATCCTTGAGAAGAGGCGCCGGGCGTCCCTCTCATTAATCTAGTCTATGGCTAGATCTGCGGCGAGAAAAGGTAAGAGTCCTAAACATGCGGGCGTTTGGCAGGTTCAGGGGGCTTTTCCCGTCAGCGCGCGCGACAGAGGCGTGAAGAGTGGTTCATTTGCCGCCAAGATATTCTTGAGGTTGAAGGTGTAGGGCTGCCGACCTTCAATATCACCCACCAGGCCGCCCGCTTCACGCACCAGAACAATACCGGCGGCGATATCCCAGGGCTGAAGCCCATGTTCCCAAAACCCATCAAAGCGTCCCGCCGCCACATAAGCCAGATCAAGTGACGCTGAGCCAAAGCGGCGAATGCCGGCCACACGGTGGGTAAGGGCAGAAAGTTCGCCCGTGGTGCGCTCATGGCCTTGTTGCCCCCGGAAAGGAATGCCGGTGGCGATCAGCGCATCGGACAAATCAATCCGCGCCGTGACGCGTAAACGGTGTCCATTTACAAAAGCACCCTTACCCTTTTCACCCCAGAAGGTTTCATCTTTAATCGGGTCGAACACGAGGCCGGCCACAAGCTGGCCTTCACGTTCCAGCGCGATGGAGATGGCAAAATGCGCCAATCCATGGAGAAAGTTTGTGGTGCCGTCCAGAGGATCAACGATCCAGCGGTGCGTTTTGTCAGCGCCGTCGATTTGTCCCTGTTCTTCCAGAAGGAAGCTATATCCGGGCCGCGCGCGTTCCAGCTCTTCACGCAGCACTTCTTCGGCGCGCAGATCGGCAGCGCTGACGAAGTCTGCCGGGCCTTTTCTTGAAACCTGGAGGTTTTCAACTTCGCCAAAATCACGTCTCAGACCGCGCGCTGCTTTGCGCGCCGCCTTTTCCATGACATTAATCAGGGCACTTTGTGGAGGCATGAGTGTATTGTTCTTTATAGAGAGGGTTATTAGTCCGCGCGGCGGATATAGGTCACTTCATTAGTGTCGACGATAATCTTTTCACCGACCTCGACAAATGGTGGCACCATCACCCTGACGCCGTTTTCAAGGATGGCTGGTTTGTAGGAAGAAGCGGCGGTTTGGCCTTTGACCGTCGGTTCTGTTTCCGTGATCTCCAGCGTCACCTGGTCAGGCAAGGAGATGGAAATGGGCCGGTCTTCATGAGATTCAACCACAACTGTCATGTTGTCTTGAAGGAACGCCGCTCGCTCGCCGACAAAGTCACGGTCCAGATTGATCTGCTCAAATGTTTCGTTGTCCATAAAGGTCAACATGCCATCAGATTCATATAAATACTGATAATCTTTCTGCTCAAGGCGGACCTTCTCCACGGTCTCTGATGCCCGGAATCTCTCGTTGAGTTTTGACCCATTCAGAAGATTTTTCAGCTCAACCTGGGCGAAAGCACCCCCTTTGCCGGGCTTGACGGCTTGTGTTTTTACAGCAACCCACAAACTGTCATTATGCTGAATAACATTCCCCGGGCGAATTTCATTGCCGTTTATTTTCATTGCTGACCTTAAAGTGATAGGGAGCGGGCTGGTAGCGGCTCACGTGTCATGGTGCGGCGCAACCTATCAATTTGTCTCAGGTCTGGCAACGGCCAAGTTGCCTCATGAAGGGGGACAGAATGAAGGGTAGAGACTTATTGCGCTTTCCACTGATCTGCCCGTTGGCGTGCCTGCTCGATCTCGTCCTTGTTCAATAAGGCGATGACTTCCTGTTCAAGCCCGGTGTCGGTCAGGCCCCGTGCACGGGCCAGCATTAACCACATCAGGGCTGTGACGGGATCTTCCGCGACGCCCTCCCCGCGGGCGTGAAGAAGGGCCATAAACAACTGGGCTTGGGGATTTTCATGATTCGCGGCGCGTTGAAACCAGGTGGCGGCGGTGGTGGGTGATTTTACCATCCCTCGGCCTTCATAGGCCAAAAGGCCCATGCCGGTTTGCGCATCGCTCAGCCCCAAATCAGCGGCCTTGCGCATCCAAAATGCGGCTTTGTCCGGGTCTTGCCCGATGCCGTTGCCGCCGGCATACATGACAGCCAGGTTGTATTGCGCGTCTACGTGCCCCTGGTTTGCGGCTTTGCGAAACCAATTTGCCGCTTCTGCCGGATCTTGCTGTAGGCCATCGCCAGAGAGATACAGAATTGCCAGATTATGCTGGGCGTGAACATGCCCCTGATTTGCAGCTTCACGAAACCAACGAGCGGATTCTTGCGCGTTCTTGTTAATGCCTGATCCGTCCGTAAACATCATGCCTAAATTGAATTGCGCTTCTACATGGCCTTGGGTGGCCGCCTTTTTGAACCATTGAACAGCAGTTTCTAAATCCTGCTGTGCGCCAAGACCGTTTTTGGCAATGAGGCCTAACGTATATTGCGCATCGGTTTGTCCCTGCAGTGCAGCCTTGTGATACCATTGGACCGCTTGCGACATATCTTTCTTGACGCCTAAACCTTCGGCATAAATGAGACCAAGATAAGTTTGTGCCCCACTGTCGCCGGTGGCGGCCAATTTGCGAAAAGATGACAGTGCACTTGCATAGTCATGTTCACGAAAAGCGATGATGGCTTTTTCAAGAGTGGGAGTAGCCTTAGTATCGGCGGCATTGCTGGGGGTGCACAAGAGTGCGCCCCCTATCAGCGCCCCGGTCAGGACGTGAATAAACTTACGGAAAAGTGACGGAAAATAATTATCCCTATACTGAACCATACTCATCAAACCTGATCACCCGTGTTGTCAGTTCTTTCTATTTGCTCCAAAAAGAGCGTTACCGCCTCACCCGGTCCTTGAGGGTGATTCCAGATGCCGGAAGAGACAGCAAGGAAATCAGCGCCAGCCTGAATGAGGGGCGGGCAGTTTTCCACAGTGATGCCCCCGATGGCAACCGAAGGGATTTCGAATAAAGCACTCCACCACTTCAGGATCTCCGGCTCGGCCGGGCTTGCGGTCTGTTTTGTCGGGCTGGGGAAAAAAGCGCCGAAAGCCACGTAATCCGCGCCCTGTTCGCCAGCCACCATGGCTAAATGCCGTGAATTATGGCAGGTGACGCCGACAATCCGTTCCGCGCCGACACTGTTGCGGGCTTGGATATAGCTCATATCATTCTGCCCGATGTGAACGCCGTCAGCGCCTGTTTTGACGGCCAAATCTGGCCGGTCGTTGATGAGAAAGGCCGCGCCATGCGATTGGGTAAGAGGGCAGAGACGCTCAGCGGCCCGGCAGATCGCGTCGTCATCGGTACCCTCAAGGCGCAGTTGCACACAAGCGACATCACCAGCGCTGAGAGCGGTCAGGAGAGTGTTTTCAAAAGTGCTCAGATCAAGTCGTGGTGGCGTGATCAGATAAAGGCGGCATTTCTCTGCGGGTTCAGTCATACGCCAAGCTATGGCAGAGTTGGCGGCGCCTGTTAAGCGCTTTTCATTGACAGTCTTGGGCGCGCGCGGCTAGAGCAGAGGGGCGCAAAGAGAATTGCCTTCCCTCGTCTTCATTCGCCCTCATAGCGGTTTTTCAGTGCATCGATTTATCAACTTCAACGTCAAATCCTTTCTGCGCGGCGCGGGCTATAGTGTGTATCTTCTGGTTTCTGTTGTCGTTTTGGCCGAGATCGGTCTTCGATTTTATTACAGTGATCCGGATTATTATTGGGAACACCGGTATCTCTATGTCACGCCGGACACCTATCAGAATATTGATGATAAACTCTGGGTCTATGGTCCGAGCCGGTCCATGAGGGATGTTGCCGTCTATGGCTTCCTGGATGGTGGTTTCAGAATTTCCTATGACTGTGCATCGCCCGTCAACAATATCGGGCTCTTGCAATCACGTGATTTTCATAGCGGTGATGCCGTTTTTGGCATTATCGGCGACAGCTACACCGCAGGCCATGGCGGTTGTCCCTGGTTCTCCCAGCTTGAAGCGGCATACCCGAATCAATCGTTCCTCAATGGCGGCCTGATGGGCACGGGGATTGGGGCCTGGCGTGAGTTGATCCCTTATCTGCAGGACAAGGGCATCAAGCTGGAAAACATCCTGATCATTGCCATCTCGAATGATTTCCTGCGGCCCGGATGGATCTGGAAGGACGATCAATTGGCCTGTGTGAATGAGGCCCAAGGGTGTGATGACGAGTATTGGTACCCGATTTCCCCCCAGGCAAGTGCCGAAGACCTCATCAATCTTTCAAAAGAAAGGGCGTTGCGCAGGCACGGCTCGCGCACAGCCTGGGATCAAGTATGGCAATGGGTGCAGCGCGTCTCATACATAGAAAAGCTGCTGCGTCGCACCGGATTGTTTGATTTTGAGACCGAAGATTCCAGGGTCGTGGTTCCAACAATTATTCCCGAGGCTCGGGAAACGCTGGAAGAAATTCAAAAGCTAGGCGTGCCCTTTCATGTGATGATGGTCCCCCAACGCGATGAAGTGGGGCTGAGGCAGAAGAACCCGACGTCCCGGCAGGTTGAAGCCCTATTGGGTGATCTCGGCATCGGTTTTAACTGGTGCGAGATCACAGGCGGCGATTACATGCGCTATGATGGACATCCCAATGCGCAAGGCTACGCTAAAATCGTCGCCTGCGTTTCAGATCTGATCGACAACCACACAATGGAGGCAGCGCCCTAAAGATCAGGCGTTTTGCTTCTCAATATCGGCGGACCATGAGCCGGTTGCCGCCAAGCCGTTCATGCGCGCACGATGGGCGAAAGCCTTTTGTCCGGCGGGCACATTCGCGCTTGTGCCCCGCCACGCGTGCAAAGGGGCGGTCTGCAGGGCGCGTCCATAGGAAAAGCTTAAAGCCCATGGATATGCAGTGCTGGTGTTTTTGAGTTGGTTGATGGCGTTGAGATGTATTGTGGCATCCATGTCTGACTGGCCGCCGGACAAAAAAACAATTCCCGGCACGGCTGCGGGCACGGTGTGGGCAAAACATTTCAGAGTTTTTTCCGCCACTTCTTCCGGGCTCGCCTGGGTCGGGCATAATTTTCCGGACACGATCATATTGGGCTTTAGGATGGTGCCTTCCAGCGCTACCCGCTGCTCGTAAAGTTCGGCATAAAGTGATTTCAACGTGGCCTGGGTGACCTGATAGCAGCGTGTCGCGTCATGATCGCCATCCATCAGCACTTCCGGTTCGACGATCGGCACGATCCCGGCTTCCTGGCAGAGCGCCGCATAGCGCGCCAAAGCATGGGTGTTGGTTTTGATGCAATAGGGACTCGGCACGGATCGGTTGCCCTCGCGTCCGATATCAATCACGGCCCGCCATTTGGCAAAGCGCGCGCCTAAGTCATAATATTCCGCCAACCGGTCGCGCAGCCCATCAAGGCCTTCGGTCACCTTTTCACCGCTGGAGCGGGGAAGATCCTTGGCGCCCAGATCCACTTTGATGCCGGGAATGGCTCCTGCGTCCCGAATGATCTGGGTCAGCGGCGTGCCGTCAGCGGCTTTTTGCCTTATGGTCTCGTCAAACAGGATGACTCCGCTGATATGGTCGCTCATTTCAGGCGATGTGCGGAAGAGCATTTCGCGGTAATCGCGGCGGTTGCCTTCAGTCGACTCAACGTCAATCGTGTCAAAGCGTTTTTTGATGGTGCCCGAGCTTTCGTCTGCGGCGAGAAGCCCCTTGCCCGGAGCCACCATGGCTTGTGCGATGTCCTGCAAACTTTCGGTCATTTCTTCCCTTCTCCGTTCGTCTGAGTTAGAGGTCTTATGATTTCGTATAGAGTGCAGTGACCCCCGGCAAGTCTTTGCCTTCCAGCCACTCAAGAAATGCGCCACCAGCCGTCGATATATAGGTGAAATCGTCCGAAACACCCGCATGGTTGAGAGCTGCCACAGTGTCGCCGCCTCCAGCAACGGAAATCAGACCTACATCTCGTGTGGCTTTGGCTACCGCCTGAGCAACCAAACCCGTGCCCCGGTCAAACGGTTCAATCTCGAAAGCGCCGAGCGGGCCATTCCAGACAATTGTTTTGATGGATGTGAGTTTGTCCACAATGGAGGCTATGCTGGCGGGGCCGATATCAAGGATCATGTCTTGCGAAGTCACGTCATTGACCCGAATCGCCCGATTGGGCGCGCCTGCCTTGAATGCGCTGGCGACGACCACGTCGTGAGGCAGGAAGATTTCGCATCCCTTGTCCTCAGCTGCGGCCATTATCGAACGGGCGGTGTCTCCCAGATCGTGCTCGCACAGAGATTTACCCACGGGCATGCCTTGCGCGGCCAAAAAGGTGTTGGCCATGCCGCCGCCGATCACCAGGATATCAACTTGGGAGGTTAGGTTGTTCAGGAGATCAAGCTTGGTCGAAATTTTAGCGCCGCCGACAAAAGCCATTACCGGGCGCGCCGGGTGATCCAGCGCTTGAGACAATGCGGTCAGTTCCGCCTCCATGGCGCGGCCTGCATAGGCGGGAAGCAAATGCGCCACGCCGACCGTGCTGGCATGGGCGCGGTGGGCTGCGGAAAAAGCATCATTAACAAAGATTTCGCCGGATGCCGCGAGGCTTTTTGCAAACGCCGGGTCATTGGCTTCTTCCCCTGCGTGGAATCGCAGGTTTTCCAACAGCAGAAAATCCCCGTCCTTCAGGGCGCTGACTGCGGTGTCCGCCGCGCTCCCGATACAGTCTGGTGCAAACGATACTGGGCCCACACGGGCCTCCAAGGCGGGGAGGATCTGCCGCAATGAGTATTCAGGTTTCGGCTCCCCCTTGGGCCTGCCGAAATGAGAGATCAAGATGATGCGGGCGCCGCGCGTCTTCAGTTCGTTCAGCGTGGTTAGCGAACGATCGATACGCGTGGCATCGCTCACCTTCCCATCGCTGAAGGGCAGATTATAATCGACCCGCACTAAAACGCGTCGCCCACGCACATCACTCAAATCATCAAGAGTGCGAAACCGCTTCATTTAGTGCCCTCATACGCTTTGGTGTCATGGGCTGGCTTACAATAATTTGCCCATGGCGACGGCGGTGTCGGCCATGCGATTGGCGAAACCCCATTCATTGTCATACCAGCTCAGCACACGGACGAGTTTTCCCTCAATAACCTGTGTCTGCGCCAGGTCAAAAGTGGAAGAGGCCGGGTTGTGATTAAAATCAGACGAAACCAGAGGTTCGTCGCAGATGTCGAGTACACCTTTTAATTTACCCTCCGAGGCTTTGACGATCGCAGCGTTGATTTCTTCCGCGCTGGTGTTGCGCGACGGCGTGAATACCAGATCAATGAGAGAGACGTTGGGGGTGGGCACGCGCAACGCCGTGCCGTCCAGCTTGCCCGCCAGTTCCGGCAGCACGAGACCAACAGCCCGCGCCGCACCGGTAGATGTAGGGATGATGTTCATGGCCGCCGCCCGTCCCCGGTGCAGATCTGAATGCAACGTGTCGAGCACCGGTTGGTCGCCGGTATAGGAGTGCACGGTCGTCATATACCCGCGCTGGATGCCCACCGCTTTGTTGAGAACGGCGGCAACGGGCGCCAGGCAATTGGTGGTGCACGAAGCGTTGGAGACGATTTTATGGCTCTTGCGCAATTTCGCGTGGTTGATGCCATAGACGACGGTGAGGTCTGCATTGGCGGCGGGCGCAGAGACCAGGACCTTTTTTGCGCCTGCATCCAGATGGGCCGAGGCTTTTTCCTTGCTTGCGAAGATGCCGGTGCATTCAAGGGCGATGTCGACGCCCAGTTTTTCCCAGGGCAATTGGGCAGGATCCCGCTCTGCGCTGATTGCGATAAGTCCATTGCCCAGATTGATGCCCTTTTTGGTGGTTTTGACTTTGCAAGGGAACCGGCCATGCACACTGTCATAACGCAACAGATGGGCATTGGTTTCGATCGGGCCCAAATCATTGATGGCGACGACCTCGATGTCCTTGCGATTGGATTCGATGATCCCGCGAAGAACCAGACGGCCGATGCGTCCAAATCCATTAATGGCTACACGAAGTGTCATGTGCTTGTCTCCTTAAAACCTGTCGATGGTTTCGCTGTGGTTTCGCTGTGGTTTCGCTATTTCGGGTTTTGGTTTTGGTTTGCTTTAAAGTCTTGCCCGTGCGGCGGCTGCGACCGCTTGCGGTGTAATTGAAAAATGCTCGTATAAATCTTCTGCCGGTGCACTGGCGCCAAAGCTCGTCATACCGATAAAAGCGCCTTGCGGCCCGATGAAGCGATCCCAGCCCATAGGGCAAGCCGCTTCAATGGCGATGCGTATCTGATTGGCGCCCAATGTTTCGGCCTGATAGCCGAGGGGTTGTGCGTCAAACAATTCCCAGCATGGCATGGAGACCACGCGGGCGCCAATACCGTCAGCTTGCAGAATATCGCGGGCTGCTACGGCAATCGATAGCTCTGAACCAGTAGCCAGAAGGGTGACGCGCGAAGTGCTTGTCGCCGGTAAAAGTTCATAAGCGCCCCGGCGGCAAAGATTGTCCTCCGCATAAGTCGTACGCAGTGCGGGCAGGCCCTGACGGCTAAGCGCGATGATGCTGGGTGTGTCTTTGGCTTCCAGCGCTAATTGCCAGCACTCCGCTGTCTCCATGGCGTCCGCGGGACGAAAGACATTGAGGCCGGGTATGGCCCTCAGGCTGGCCAGATGTTCGACCGGCTGATGGGTTGGCCCGTCTTCGCCCAGACCGATTGAATCATGGGTCAGCACGTAAATGACGCGTTGTTTCATCAAGGCCGACAGGCGAATGGCGGGACGGCAGTAATCGGCGAACACTAAAAATGTGCCGCTATAGGGAATCACGCCGCCATGGAGCGCCATGCCGTTCATGGCCGCAGCCATGCCGTGCTCGCGAATGCCGTAATGGATGAAGCGGCCGGAAAAATCATCTGGCGTGATGGCGCTCTGGGTGCTGGACCTTGTGTTATTGGAACCGGTGAGATCTGCAGAGCCGCCGATGGCCTCGGGGACAGCGCGTGTGATGACTTCCAATACTTCCTGCGAGGCTTTGCGGCTCGCCCATGTGGGGGCTTGCGTTGCCAGGTGTTGGCGAAAATCATCCAACGCGCGGGCCAGGCCTTCAGGCAGGTCGCCGTTTAAGGTTCGTTCAAATTCGCGTCTTTCTTCCGGCGCCAAACCCGCCAGTCTGATTACCCAAGCGTCGTGTGCGGGCTTGGCTTTTGCGCCGGCAGTGCGCCAGGCGTTCAGGATCTCATCGGGAATTTCAAAAGGGGGGGCTTCCCAGCCCAGTTTATTGCGCGCGGCGGCTACTTCTTCCTCCCCTAAAGGCGCCCCATGGCTGGCGGCTGTCCCTTGTTTGTGTGGGGCGCCAAAGCCGATCGTGGTCCGGCAGGCGATAAGGCTCGGCCGATCGCTCGATTTGGCGTGCTCGATGGCGGCGGATATGGCTTGCCCGTCGTGGCCGTCAATGCGCGTCGCGGCCCAATTGGCCGCCTTGAATCGGCCTAAGGTATCACCGGATTCGGACAGACTGAGGGGACCATCGATGGAAATATGGTTGTCATCGAACAGCACGATGAGTTTGGAAAGTTTCAAATGCCCGGCAAGACTGATCGCTTCGTGGCTGATGCCTTCCATAAGATCGCCATCGCTTGCGACAACAAATGTATGGTGGTCAATCAGATCCGCCCCATAACGCGCGCTGAGCAGCCTCTCCCCCATGGCCATGCCCACGGCAGTGGCGAGGCCCTGGCCCAGGGGCCCCGTGGTCATTTCAATGCCGGCGGCAGGGTCGCATTCGGGATGACCGGCTGTGCGGCTGCCCAATTGGCGGAAATTCTTGATCTCCTCCAAAGTGATGTCAGTATAGCCCAGCAGATAAAGGGCGCTGTACAGCAGCATCGACCCATGGCCTGCCGAGAGGACGAATCGATCTCGGTCCGGCCACAGCGGGTCGTCAGGATTGAATTTGAGATGCTGGGTGAACAGAACCGTGGCCACATCGGCAAAGCCCATGGGCATGCCGGGATGTCCGCTATTGGCTTTTTGTACGGCATCCATCGCCAGGGCGCGGATGGCGTTGGCCATTTGTTCGTGTGAAGGGGTCATGGGCAAGGTCTTGATCATCCCGCACACAGCGTTCGCGATGATCACACATCCGATTAGGTGGTCTGAAAAACGGCGCCACAATGACCGTGTGCTTAGGATTCGTCAAGTCTCAGCCGAGGGCTTTGTGAGGGGGTGGTGCAAGCCAATTAAAAAAGACCTCAGCCCTGTCACGGCCCAGACATTGACCAGCTTTCCTTCGGGGCCTATCTTGGCTTTTCTGTCAGGTGTCTTGGTCTTGAGGGGATTTTCTTCCAAGTTCATGTTGCGGGGCCAAAATGTTATTCCTTAAAATTATGAAGAAGGATAACAGGCCTTGTTTAGATTAAGATGCTATTCAGGGTGAATATGCGAATCATAGATAGGCCTAGCGACAACCATGAGCCGACTTGATGCCACATTGGAGCGTTTTTCTCAGGCGCTCGATACACTCGAAGCCACGATCAATCGTCGGCTTCAGCGACAGATTGCGTCCGAACACTTGGAGCAGGAACTGGCCGCTTTGCGAGAAGATCGTGCCCGCCTGGCGCAAGAGCTGGATACGATAAAAGCCGAGTCGAAAGCCCTTGAGGGTGTGACCGACGAGGTGTCCCATAGACTGGATACAGCCATTCGCGATATTCGCGCTGTGCTGGAGCATTAGGAGAAAAGACCCATGGGGCAGGTCAACGTTTCCGTCAACGGCCGCAATTACACCGTCGCTTGTGATGATGGCCAGGAAAAGCATGTGGCTGAGCTGGCGCACTATATCGATGGTCATATTACCGAACTGGCGGCATCGGTCGGTCAGGTTGGTGATGCCCGCCTGTTATTGATGGCCAGCCTGCTTGTGTCTGATGAGTTGTCCGAGATGGTGGGGCGTATTGAGGCGCTCGAAGAGGAAATCGAGGAAATGCAGCGTGC
>JAJFIO010000162.1 GCA_021774915.1 Alphaproteobacteria bacterium | reverse complement strand
TATGGATATTTATAAGCCTGTCTTTGACCAATACAAAACACGTTATGATCACAGCTTATATTTGAAATATCTCCCGACAAGCGGCCATGACGCTTATAAATATTTTGCCAAAAATTCCAGATGGACTCATTATTGGTAGGCATCAGATAGACATCATACCTCATGGTGAAGAAAGAGCATTGGGGCGGCAATTAGAAATCTTGCCGCCCCCTTAATCTCTTAAACATAAGCAGGCGTCTCACAGGCTGCCCTGTATTCGGCTTTGAGTTCGGCCACAAGTTCCGCAATGGGTTGCACGCGTTTGATGCTGCCTACGCCTTGCCCAGCTGACCAGATATCCCGCCACACTTTTCTGTCGCTCTCTTGTTTGTCAAAACCAATTTCCGGGTTTGCCTTGTGCAAAAGGGAAGGATCAACGCCAGCCTGACGGATACTCGGCAATAAATAGTTGGCATTGATGCCGGTAAAATAAGGCGACAAGATAATATCGTTTACGTTGGATTGAACGAGCATATCTTTATAGGCGCCGCTCGCCATGCTTTCTTCCGTGGCTATAAAACGCGTGCCCATATAGGCGAAATCAGCACCCAGGACTTCCGCTGCACGCACACCCCGACCGTCAATAATGCCACCACCCAAAACGATCGGCCCATCAAAAAACTCACGTACAGCGGGAACAAATGACATTGCTGTCATTTGTCCTGTATGTCCCCCGGCCCCTGCAGCAATCAAAACCAGACCATCGGCGCCAGCATCGGCGGCCTTCCTGGCAAAATTAACACTGCTAACGTCGGAAAAAACAAGGCCGCCATAACCATGAATTTCATCAACCACAGACCGGGGACTGCCCAAGGCGGAAATCACAATCGGCACTCGGTATTTGACTACCAGATCCAGATCTTGTTTAAAGCGAGAGTTGCTGCGATGAACGATGAGATTAGCAGCCCACGGAGCAATGCGCCCGGGATTAGTCTCTTCAGCTTTCTCAAGGCTTTGCATGATCGAATTCATCCACTCGTCAAGCATGTCCAAAGGTCTGGCATTCAATGTCGGAAAGCTTCCGATAATTCCCGCTTTACACGCCTCAATCACCATATCAGGGCCGGAGACTAAAAACATCGGCGCTGAAAACAAGGGAAGAGACAGACGCTTTTTAATGGCTACAACCTGTTCGTTCATTATGCTCTCTTTAAATTAGGTTATTGAGGATTGATGTAAATTTCTGGTTATTGATTGCCGGTGAAGTTCGCATACTCCCGGCGCAATTCTTTTTTCAGCACTTTTCCTTGCGCGCTCAATGGCAGTTCGCTGACAAAGACGGCATGTTTGGGGACCTTAAAAGCCGCAAGCCTCTCCCGACACCGCGTAAACACTGAGTCTTTATCAAGGTACGTTCCTGCTCGCAAAAGAATCAAAGCAAGGCCCACCTCACCCCATTTAGGATCTGGCACTTCAATCACAGCAACTTGGCTAACCTCATCAAATGCGGCAATCACATTCTCGATTTCAGAAGGGTAAACATTTTCGCCGCCCGAGATAAACATGTCTTTCAGACGGTCAACAATAAAAAGCGCGCCGCTTTCATCCATATACGCCAGATCACCGGTCTTCAACCAGCCATGAATGAATGCCGCTTCAGTCAATTCGGGTTCTCTCCAATATCCAGGCGTGACATTAGGGCCCTTTACCTGAATTTCTCCCACCTGACCCTGCGGTATTTCCTGTCCACTTTCATCCGCAATCCGGACATCGACATGCATCATTGGATGTCCCGCCGAACCAATCATTTCGATGGTGCGATGGGGTGGCGTCAGTGAAACACCGAACACCTCAGTCATGCCATAGGACTGCGCCAGGGCTGCGCCCTTCCGTTGCCATTTTTCCAGAAGATCCATGGAAGTAGGCGCACTGCCAACGCCAAAAAACTTGATCGTTGGAAATGTCGCGTTTTCAAAATCGGGTAGTTCACTCATCATAATATAAGTCGTGGGCACACCGTTAACATGTGTAATGCCCATTTCCGGATTTGTAAAATATTCAAGAGCCTTGACCGGATCCCACCGTTTCATAATGTAGAGCGTACCGCCATGATGAAACAGCGACAACGCACCGGCATTCAGGCCGGCGGTATGAAACAGAGGCGAGAAAGTCAGCGTCCGGCTCATCCGGTTGAGATCCGCATGCAGAGCCGATTGAACCACCGTATAAAAACTCATTCGATGCGTATACATCACACCTTTGGGGCGCCCGGTCGTGCCAGACGTATAGAGGATCGAGTGCACATCATCCAGCGTCACGCCACTCATCATGACACCAGGCTCGTGAGATTCAATCAATCGTTCATATTCGCCGCCCCCATTTTCCGGATCGCGCACGACTTTCTTGGCATTAACCTGCGACACCAGGGATTCAAATTCCCTATCGTAAAGGATTAAGTGAGGATCGGCATGTTTCACAAGATGAGCAATTTCAGGCGGGGCGAGACGCCAGTTCAGAGGCGTAAAGATCGCTCCCAGTTTCCAGCATGCAAACAGGCACTCAAAAATATCTGATGAATTATGCGCCAGGATCGCAACCCGGTCACCTTGTCTAACGCCATATGTATCTCTAAAACCAGACGCCAGACGGCTCGCCCGGTCATTAAACTGGCCATAAGTCCATTTGCGGCCCGTCTCCAGATCGACCACGGCCAGCTCCGAAGCATTATATTGGCCGTGATAGTGCAACCAATCATAAACGCAATTCTTATCGCTCCCCTGCATCTGCACGCCTCTTATCCAGCACTTGAAAACCCCTTTTGGCCAATATCCATACCGCTTAACTCAATAGGCACCAAATAAATCCGGAGGATATACGCACATCTTGTCACACTGTGGCCATCATCTGACTAAATCTGCCGGTGTTGCGTCCACGTCTAACTTATGTCCTTATGCCATGAAACTCATGGATAGCTTTCAGGTCAGATGAAAACACCTTCTCCCCGTATTGGCCTTTTCGCCACCTGCCTTGTCGATTTTTTTCGCCCGACAGTTGGCTTCTCCGTCATCAAACTGCTGAAAAACGTTGGCGTACATGTTGAAGTTCCACTAACCCAAACATGCTGTGGACAACCCGCTTATAATAATGGTGACCGAGACAATGCTAAAACCCTCGCACGGAATGTTATCCACGCATTTGAGAGTTTTGACTATATTGTGGCGCCTTCGGGATCATGCGCGGGCATGATCGTCAAGCACTATCCGGCGCTTTTCACTGATGACCCGGACTTCAAAAAACGTGCGCAGGCTTTAGCGGATAAAACATATGAATTGATCTCGTTTCTTACCGATGTTCTGGGATGCATACAGATTGATGAAAAATTTGAAGGTAGTGTAACCTATCATGATTCCTGCGCGGCGTTGCGAGAGCTAAAAATAAAAGACCAGCCCCGCAAACTTCTCAAAACCATTTCGGGTTTGACTCTGAATGAGATGGCGCACCCTGAAATCTGTTGCGGATTTGGAGGGACGTTCTGTGTGAAATACCCGGACATCTCAGGCAAAATGGTCGATGATAAAATACAAGATATCGAGGCGAGCGGCGCCAAAACCGTGCTTTCGACGGATATGGGATGCCTGCTCAATATTGCCGGAAAACTGAAGCGCGCAGGGTCTGCCGTAGAAGTGCGTCATGTGGCGGAAGTGTTGGCTGATATGACTGATCATGCCCCTGCAATAGGAAACGCAACCAACACGGCCAAACAGCGATGATGCACGAGCCGACCAGCGATGCATTGCCCGCACAGGCCCGAAAGGCACTGAAAAATACCAAACTCCAATCGGTTCTCGAAGCGGTGGGACAACTATTCCCGCTCGTCCGGCAGGCTGCAGTTGAGAAATTACCAGAGTTCGATGCGCTGCGCGATGTCGCAGCGCAAATCAAAGATCATACTTTCGCCAATCTTGATTTTTATCTGGAGGCCTTCGAGGAAAAAGTCGAAAGGTTTGGCGGACATGTACATTGGGCGCGCACGGCCGAAGAGGCTCGTCAGATCGTGTACACTATCTGTAAACAGGAAAAAGCGCGAAAGGTGATCAAGGGTAAATCCATGATCACCGAGGAAATCGATCTCAATGCCTATCTGGAAGACCACGATTTAGAGGTAGTAGAGACCGATCTGGGCGAATACATCATTCAATTGCGGGGCGAGCGGCCCAGTCACATCATCGGCCCTGCCCTTCACCTCACCCAGAAACAAATCAGCGAAACTTTTGTGGAAAAGCACGAAGCGCTTGACCCAACTCGCTCCATGGAAGACCCGCAAGATTTGCTCAATGAAGCACGCGAAATATTGCGCAAGCATTTTTTTACCGCTGATATCGGGATTACCGGCGCCAATATGCTGGTGGCCGAAACCGGCTCGGCCGTAGTGGTCAGCAATGAAGGCAATGGCGGGCTTTCCATGACCATGCCGAAAACGCATATTGTCGTGACCAGCCTGGACAAAATCGTGCCCACATTGAATGACGCCGCGACGATATTAAGGCTTTTGGCGCGGTCCGCCACCGGTCAGGAGTTGACCACCTATTCGACATTTATCACCGGCCCCAAACGCGCCGAAGATACGGACGGGCCGGAGAATTTTCACGTCGTGCTTTTGGACAATGGTCGCTCCAATATGATCGGAACCGAGTTTCAAGACGTCTTGCGCTGCATTCGGTGCAGTGCATGTTTGAATCATTGCCCGGTCTACACCTCCATTGGCGGCCATGCCTATGGATGGGTCTATCCAGGCCCTATAGGTGCGGCACTGACACCGCAATTGCTGGGCCTCAAGCAAGCCCGCCACCTCCCCAACGCATCCACATTCTGTGGCAAATGCGAAGAGGTGTGCCCAATGCGTATTCCACTGACCAAAATGATGCGGTACTGGCGGGAAAAAGAGTTTGAGCGCCATTTGACACCCGGCACGACAAGATTTGGCCTGGGCGCGTGGGCATTTCTCGCCCGGAATCCGCGCCTCTATCGATTGCTAAGCGCTTGCGCGGCATGGGTCCTCAAGAAAGCCGCTGGCCGCAAGGGCCGCTTGGTCCACCTGCCATTGGCGGGGGGATGGACAAATGCCCGAGATATGCCCGCACCGGAAGGCAAAACCTTCCTCAATCTGTGGCAAGACCAGAAGAAAGACGCCGCGCCATGACACATTGCACAGCAAGGCAAGAGATTTTAGGCACACTTCGGAAATCCTTGCATCGGGAGGATTTACCTCAGAACCAAATTTCCATTTTACAAAACCGTCTCAATCAGCCCGAACGCCATATCATTCCCAAACAGGCGCAGGGATCTCACGGCGCTCTTGTGGCGCTTTTTGTTTCAAAGGCTGAAGCCGCGCAGGCCAGCGTCACGCGGCTTCAATCCATGAAGGACATCCCATCAGAAGTTGCTCAAATTGCTGCTGGTTACAATTACCCCGCACTGGCCCACCTCCCACAGCAGTGCGCCTTAAACGAGCTTGACTGGCCACGCGCTCAGGTCCGCACTACATCCGGCACTCCTACCCAAGATTGCCCCCTTGGCGTCACTGATTGCTTCGCAGGCATTGCCGAAAGCGGGACGATTATGGTGCATTCAGGACAAGGGCGCCCCCATGCTCTTAACCTGGTGCCCGACACTCTCATCGTGGTGGTCACCACAGCTCAAATTATCGGCGCTTATGAAGACGCGTTTGATCTCGCCCGCCAGCGTTTTCAACCACACACATGGCCGCGTATCGTCTCGTGGATCACCGGGCCATCGCGCACGGCTGATATTGCCGGCATTATATTGTTTGGCGCCCATGGCTCTCGCCGCGCACATATTCTTCTTGTCGATTCTGATGATATCAAACAACAGGAGTGATCATGAAAGAGGGCGAAGCCAGTTTCACTGCCCGTTTTCCAGCCATATTGCGCGCCGCCCATCAGGTGTTGGATGGAAACCCCAAGATCCTTGATGATCCGCTCTCCATTGGTTTTGTTGAAGGGGCAGAGGAAAGTGAAATCCAGACCAATCTGGAGCGTTACCAGAGCCCACCCCTCGTCCAGGCGCGCGCCTGGTTTGCTATGCGTCACCGCTTCGCGGAAGACAGCCTGGCCCAAGCCATGGCCAACGGTACCCGGCAATATGTTGTTCTAGGTGCAGGGCTCGACACCTTCGCCTATCGCCCCTCGCAGGCTTCATCAGCGCTTCATATTTTCGAGGTTGATTATCCGGCAACCCAAGTCTGGAAAAAAGAACGCCTTGCCGCGCTTCAAATCGCCATCCCCAAGCATGTAAGCTATGTGCCGGTTGACTTTGAACGACAGAGTCTGGCCCAAGGATTGGCGCAAAGTGATTTTGATTTTTCCTCTCCAGCTTTCTTCTCATGGCTTGGGGTCACCATGTATCTTGAGCGTGACGCTGTCTTCAATACGCTCAAAACCATACTTTCCATGCCCCTTTCAAGCCAGGTGGCCTTCGATTTTGAACTTGATGAGGCAGCCCTTCAGGGACAAGTGAAGCGCTCCATCGCCAAAGCCTCGGCCAGCGCCGCACGGCGTGGCGAGCCATGGAAAAGTCGCTTCAAGGCGTCGGATTTGCAAAAGACCTTGCTCGATATGGGTTTCAGAGAGGTCACTTATTTCAACGCCTC
Source organism: Alphaproteobacteria bacterium (assembly GCA_021774915.1). Taxonomy (GTDB): domain Bacteria; phylum Pseudomonadota; class Alphaproteobacteria; order SMXP01; family SMXP01; genus JAJFIM01. Next base: position 3,144 of record JAJFIO010000162.1, on the reverse strand, counting down.
TCAGGCTGAAGAGCGCTATTTTTCCGGACGTAAAGATGGCCTGTCTCTAAACGGCGCTGGTCATATGATATTGGCGCGCGTATAGAGCGCCGTGCGCAAAAGTGTGTGCGGTTTTGCGCTTAAAACGGCGCGACCAACAAGAACGAAAGCTTCGCAAGTGATTCCAAAATAACGAGTGATGCTCTGACCACGCGCGAAACATCTACAGCCAAGTCCGGCCCGAGGTGTGCCGAACTTGGCTGCAAACGCCCTAAATTAACTCGAAGCGCAAATAGAGGAACTACATCGCTCGGCCAAATTCAGGATAGGCTTCGAGTCCCAACTCGAAGGTGTCGAGGCCCATTTCTTCTTCTTCCTCGCTGACACGAATACCGATGGTATATTTAAGCGCCAACCAGACCACAGAACTCACAACCGAAACAAACACTCCAACCGCAACAATGCCCATCAATTGGGTGGTAAAGCTTCCCGAGCCAAAGATACCGACAGCCAGCGTTCCCCAGATACCGGCAACGAGATGAACCGGAATGGCGCCCACCACATCGTCGATCTTGACCTTATCAAGCAAGGGCACAACCAGAACCGCCAGAGTAGCTCCTACACCGCCAACAATTATGGAGAGTAGCGGGTTTTGCAGATCCGGCCCGGCGGTGATTGATACCAGTCCAGCCAGAGCGCCATTCAGACACATGGAGAGGTCCATTTTGCCGTAAATCGCCTGCGTGAGCGCCATGGCCGTGACAACGCCGGCAGCCGCTGCAAGGTTGGTGTTAACAAAAACCAGCGCCATAGCCGAGGCGTCCAGTGCACTGCCCAACGCCAGTTGCGATCCGCCGTTAAAACCGAACCAGCCAAACCATAGGATAAATGTGCCCAAGGTCGCTAAAGGAAGATTGGCGCCAGGCATAGGGTGAATGGATCCGCCTGAACCATATTTCCCCCGGCGCGCACCAAGAATCAAAGCACCTGTCAGCGCCGCCCATCCGCCAACGGAATGAACCAATGTGGATCCGGCAAAATCCGAAAATCCGGCCGCATCCAGCCAACCGCCACCCCAGACCCAAGATGCCTGAATGGGATAAATCACGGCAGATAAAACCGTCACAAAAATGATGAACGGCCACACTTTGATCCGCTCCGCTAATGTCCCGGAGACAATGGAGGCTGCGGTCGCCACGAACACCATCTGGAAAAACCAGTCTGACATGGTGGAATAGCCACTATCCACCACTGCGCTCACAAGTCCATCAGTGGCCTCCTCAGCATTGATGAGAGCAAGCTCTGCCCCGGATGGATTGTAAAATAGCGCAAACTTACCCATGATATTGCCAACATCGACATACATGAGATTGTAACCAACGACATAATAAGCAAGACCGGCCACGGAATAGAGCGCAATATTTTTCAAGCAAATAGCCGCAGTGTTTTTTGCACGAACCAGACCCGATTCCAGCATAGCGAAACCCGCCGCCATAAACATCACCAAAACCCCGTTCACAAGAAAAGAGAAAGTGTTCAGGATATAAGTCGTTTCTTCACTGACGGCCGCAAAAGCCGGGCCTGTGAAAAAAAGGGCGCTTGTGAGCACCCCAAAAGCAAAAATTTTTCTCATAATACACCTCGATAGATTGATGATATTTGATTTTTAAAGCGCACTGACGCCACTTTCTCCGGTTCTGATGCGTATGGACCCCTGAAGATCAAAGATAAATAACTTACCATCGCCGATGCTCCCTGTATGAGCTGCTTTCGAAATGGCTTCGATCACCCTTTCAGCATCACCATCGTCAACAGCGACTTCGATCTTTATCTTTGGAACAAAAGACACGGCATATTCAGCGCCGCGATAGATCGCTGTCTGCCCCCTTTGGCGTCCGTATCCGCGCACTTCCGTGACGGTCATTCCCGATTGCCCCAACTCGGACAGAGCTTCTTTCACGGAATCGAGTTTAGGCGGCTTGATGATTGCCATAATGAGTTTCATGCGTTTTCTCCCTACCTTATCTCTCACCTCGTCATGTGGCCGCAGGCCGGATCCCCCATAGTCCAATGGGGAATTCGGCCTGTCACACGCGATTAAAAGCTTCTTGAGATTCCAAATACGACTTGCGCATCACACAGATCGCCGCAGTTATTAATATCCGTGTCGTGATAACGCAGGTCCGCGTCAAACCACTCAAACGAATAGGTTAATCCGACATTCCAATAAAAGTAATCCGGACTGAATGCGGGTTTGACATCATAGTAATTGCCATTGACATCAAAACTTAAGTTTTCCACCAGAGGTATGCTGAAGCCAGCTTGGTAATAGACTGCATCGCCAGTCTCGCCGAAATTTTCCGGGCTGTAATTGACTCCTGCACTGACCGTCGCTGGACCGATATCCCTGCTTAGTGAGAAAGCGACTTCCCAAAAATCGTATTCAAGAGAACTGGCCGCCCCCGGATAAGCATAATAAATAAATCCAATATCGTAACCGATACCGTTCACCTCTCCGGCATACCCGCCATAGGCATCAATCTCAATCGAGGCTTGATCGCCGTCATCGAAATCGACGTTCGATGCCCACACGCCGGCATAGATCCCCGTCTCATGGGACCAGTCGAACCCTCCTTGAATAGCCGGATTCTCATCCGTTTGTGAAAAGCCACGGAAATTATAGTCGGTAAAAACCCCGACATTGGCCGAGAAATCTCCTGGCAGAGAACTGCCCTCCTCTGCCCTTGCCTGAGTTACCGAAACAACGGCCGTCAAAGCTGCCGCAGCAAGCCCCATTCCTAATCGAGATTTCAACCCTAATCGAGATTTCAACATGTGTCCCCGCTCCTTTCTTGTTCGAATTGCGCGAAATCATCTCACGCACAATCCCTTACAGAGCAGGATGCGGGCCAACACTGCTGCAATGCAGCACATTTTTTTAACCATATAGTTTTTAGGTTATATTTCAAGAAGTTACGAAATAACGGCAAGCGCTTGTGGCGCTTAACCCTCGTAACTTTGAACGGCAATTGATGAGATTCTAGCCACCTCGAAGGCCCACCTGCCTAATTTTTCATCGCCGAGAGCATGCATTCAGAGACCGTCTGCTTTGCATGCTGGTCCACAGGAGATCAAATCAACATCACGCTTCTTTGGTCCATTTAG
>JAJFIO010000161.1 GCA_021774915.1 Alphaproteobacteria bacterium | reverse complement strand
TTTTCAATAAGAAAATGACGATCATCCTCCGCCTTCTCAAAGAAAGTCTGGGTCTCATCATTGGAATCCGACGTCGATCCAGAGGGTCTATTGATCAGGTTTTCGAGATTCTTTATAGGCTTCAATTGTAATTTCGGCGTGAGAAGATAAACAATTTCCTGTGGAAAAAGAGTCAACTCCTCATAACTCAGCACAATCCGGTTCGGATCATAATGAGTGACCAATACAGCAAAGTTTTGCAGGCACCAGTCCACAATGCCTTGCTCAAAAGAAGAGCCGTTATCGATAATATTTTGAGCAAATTCTATCTGCTCCGTAGACAGAAGAGATTTTAAATTTTGCTGATCCAGAAAATACGGCAACCGCGGGTAATGCGTATGTGACAAAACTGTCGGTATCGGGTGACGCATCAAAATGACCGTAAGTGCGCCCAATACCTCTTCGAACCACGGAACAAGATCTTCACCACCGTGAATGATTTTATAAACTATGCGCCAAGTCATGAAACGACCTCTGCGGCGATAGAGCGGCGGATTGAGCTCAGGAATTTTATTATTCCTTAAGCTATTGAAATAGTTGAAATATTTTTCATGTCGGCCGGACAGTGCCGTAGCATCTTGCCACGTCTTAACGCCAAGTGCCCGGCGCATGGCAGCTTTGTGAACGTTCAATGGCTCATTGTAAGTCTTCATACCTGGCTGGGCATGAAGAAATTCAAGTAGAAATGTAGAGCCGCTACGCGGTGTAGCAAACACGAATATATCGGGTAGATCGCCCTTTAAGTGGAAATTAGAAAGGCGGCCTTTGATATAGTCAGGCTTAAGCATCTAACATGCCTCATCAGGCCGGTAGGATGACGCCTTGAGCTCATATGACATGCGTATCACGATAAACATTCTGGCGGGCCGGATGAGGGCCCATTGGAGACAACCGTGGAGTCCTCAAAATAGACGGCTGGAGTTCACGCACGACGATTAATTTTAAAACCGCAGTGACCGCCAAGAGGACATAGTAGACATCGTAATATGCAAATGATAGGGCGGCGCTGCCAACAAAAAATGCGACCAAGCTGACTTGGATCATATTCGCCAAATCATGCGCCCATTGATACTCTACCCTTCCTCGAGTCTCTGAAATGACATATCTGGTATTGAGCCACGCCACAAAGCCCAGCATCAAATAAATAGCCAGCCCCGCAAAACCTTGATCTCCCAAAACCTGAAAATAGGCGCTGTGGGCTGCCCGCGGCCATTGCTCCTCATCGATCCCCTCGTTGTATCTAAAATAGATCACAGGTATTTCTGTTACCGCAAAACCACCTCCGATCAGCGGTCGGTCTTTTGCAATATTATAGGCGGTGACCCAAGCATCAACACGGGACTGAAAGGAATCATCATCATCATAGTTCTCAATCGTCTCAATCCTCTCAACCCATTGATCCGTGACAACGAATGAGGCTGACAGGCCTAGAATAACGAAAACGATGGCTGCACCGGCCTTCTTTTTTGACCTCCACCAATACATAAGCGCCATGGCGAGAAGTGCAATAAACCCGCCTCGTGATTGCGTGCCGATCACGCTCAGCAAAGTCAACACAATACCCACCAACAGGCCCCGCTGCACCCAGATATTCTCAGAGTGCATACGAAGATAGTACATAAGCGGAACAGACATCAGTAACGCCACGGCCAGGTGGTTATTATCTGCGATCATGCTCAACTCAGGCCCCCAAATTCGATATTGACCCGCCGTCCCTAAGAAGAAAATGCCGCTTTTAACACCCCAATAGCCTAGGGAAATGACAATCACCCACACCAAGGCATGCACGCGCGTACGCTTCTGCATTAATCCCATCACGACCAGAGCCAGCAACAGGGTTTTGATATGACGCTCCCATAGCGGCCAGGCATATGAAGGATCAAAGGCCATATAACTGCTGAGGGTCATCCAGAACCCAAACAGCATGATGAGCACTGTTGTTGTGACGAGCGGAATACGTTTAGCTTCTGTGGATAGGGCCCAGGCCCCCAGCGTCACAGCCGCTATGATGAGGTTATAGGGCATGCTCCGAGCAAAACCATAGACCTCACGATGGGGATTTCCAAAAGCCATCCACGACCAAATTAGAACACCCAGATGTGGCATGATAAACGCCCAAGGGAGCATGATAAAAAAGATGGCTATGAATGCTAAATTTCTCATGACAAATCACAAAACTCCCCTGACATCAATAAACAAGGGACATATAATTCTCCCTCAAAGGGACTAAATAGTTTATCTCTTAAGGATAAAGAATCTCCTTACGATTCCTAGCATAGTATACAGTGGAAAAATGCTTATTGGACTGTTCATACTGATAGCCGCCGTCGCGGTTTTCATGGTGCTCAATTGGAGCGCCAAAAATGATTCTGCATCAAATGAGGGAAGGACTACAGGCTTTTTTGCTATGAGAGACCTGTCAGATACCCCCGCTGGCAAACATGGCGACGCTGACCACGATAACAACCACTCTCAAAAGGGGCGTGATTCCTAAATTCGCCCCAAGATACTGACGTCTAACATGTAAAATCAATGTCGGTGAGAGACTTAAGATCATTATTGACCCCGCGAAGACGTAGGCTAATCCAATCCCGATCATCAAGTGTCAATTCCGGAATGTTTTTCGAGACCATTTTCTTCAACACCCGGTGAGAAAATCCCGGCATCAAACCCTTCACGCTCCGGCTGAGGACCTTCATCCCTTTTTCACCCCCCATTAGTCTGCGCAAAACAAGCCCGGCCCCACTATATTGAAATGACTGATTTTTAGGACTATCAGCCTGAAGTTCTAGAAGCATGGGTTCAACACCAATAAAAGCGCAACATTCCCTGACAGCCTCCACCGGATCGCGGACAAGAGATCGGAAATCAATGAAGTGAAACGAAGATCGGTCAAAATATGCCAAAAAAGCCTGGAGTTGGGCAACATAACAACTTGGCGCAATATACCCAGGGTTGTGACTTACGGCATCTCGCAAGTTACGGCTCTCATCACCAGCACGAACCGTATGCCAATAAGCTGAAAAGATCCGATCTACCGGATCCCGCAATATATAGATAAACTTGGAATCCGGAGATAATTGATGAATTCGCTGAGGGACCGTCTTATCGGCCAAACCAGAATCAGGATCAAGCGGCGCCATCGTATAGCTGGTCGAGGCATCAATCAAAACGCCAGAATCCGGTGTAAAACACGAACGATACCATTCCGCTCCCCGATCCCACTGACTGGAGTAGAAATGAGGCTCTTTGGGATTTGATAACACTATTGAGGGATGCTGATCCAACAAATAGGCTAGGCTTGTCGTTCCTGCCTTCTGGGCTCCGATGATATAGACAGTGGGCGGAAAACGCATGGACAATGGCCTCGATATCAGACAGCTTACGAATGGCGGGCGGTTCAAAACCTAAAGTGTGAAAGTATCAAACAATAAATTATACACAGTTTCATAATAATCTATTGGCAAACACTCGAAGTCACGCGCATTTGCCAAACACAGAACAATTCTACAACCTTGGAATCGGTCATTTCACTCAGCCGCCATGCTTCACCCCACCAAATCCGATATAGCTCACTTCGAAAATGACGAAGGCCCCTGGCTTCTGGTGACAATTGACGCCGAGGAGGAATTTGATTGGTCGACCATCTCAACGGCTGCTCAAAGCGTCAACTCCCTGAGCGCACAAGGTAAAGCTCAGGATATCTTCAGCCAGTACAATGTTTGCCCGATCTATTTCGTGGATTATCCCGTTGCCAGCCAAGACGCCGGCTACCAACCCCTTTATGAGCTCTATCGGCAAGGCCTTTGCCATATCGGGGCTCATCTTCACCCTTGGGTCAACCCGCCTCTGAATGAAGATATATCCTTTCGAAATAGCTATCCGGGCAACCTGGAGCAGGATCTGGAATATGAAAAGCTTGCCCGCTTGACTGACCTGATTGAAAGCCGGTTTGGGGCGCGTCCGACATCCTACCGGGCCGGCCGCTATGGCGCAGGCCCCAACACAGGCGCAGTTCTGGATCGATTGGCCTACAAAACCGATCTCAGCGTTCTACCTCTGACTGATTTACGCAAGCAGGAAGGACCCGATTTTCGCTCCTGTCCCTCTCAACCATACTGGTTTGGGCCCCGCGGACACCTTCTAGAAATTCCCATGACGGTCGGTATTTTAGGTTTACTCGCTCCCTTCGGTGCGGCCATTCACAGTGCCCTCGACAAACCGTTAAGTGAACAATTCAAATTATGGGCTTTTCTGGCGCGCAGCCGAATGTTGGACCGCATCAAATTATCTCCAGAAGGCGTTTCACTGAATGAAGCCAAAAGGCTTACCCGCTCACTCCTTAGCCAAGGACAAAAAATATTCGTCGTCACCTATCACAGCTCTTCTCTGGTTCCCGGAAACACGCCTTATGTGACCTCCCAGGCTGACCTGGATCGTTTTCTCGCCTGGATCGACGGTTATCTGAGTTTCTTCACTGAAGAAGTTGGGGGCAAATCGGCTTCACCAGATTTAATCCTTGAACGGGCCTTAA
>JAJFIO010000017.1 GCA_021774915.1 Alphaproteobacteria bacterium | reverse complement strand
AATAATCCGGCGGCGCCCGTCACGCTTCAGCAGGCCCTGAACGGGGAACCTGAACTCCAGGCCATGCGAGACACCGATGAAAGCGTTGACCGGCTGATGACGATCGCCCTGCAACTCGAAGGCCTCTATCGTCATGCATCGACCCATGCGGCGGGCGTCGTGATTTCCGAGAGGCCGCTGGAAGAACTGGTGCCGGTCTATCTGGACCCACGCTCTGACATGCCGGTGACCCAGTTCAACCTTAATTGGGTGGAGCAGGCCGGACTGGTGAAATTTGATTTTCTGGGATTGAAAACGCTCACCGTGATTGACCGGGCTTGTCAATTGATCGCCGCGCGGGGAATATCGGTCGACCCGGCCACGTTGCCGCTCGATGATGAAAAAACTTACGCCATGCTGGCGCGGGGGGATTCGATTGGCGTCTTCCAGTTTGAAAGTAGCGGGATGCGTGATCTGCTGCGTCAGGCCGAACCCAGCACTTTTGGCGATCTCATCGCCCTGGTGGCTCTGTTTCGACCGGGACCCATGGAAAATATCCCGAAATATCTCGCCAGCAAAAGCGGGCAGGAAGATCCGGAAATTCTGCATGAAACGCTCCAGCCGATTGTGGAGGAAACTTATGGGGTCATCATCTACCAGGAGCAGGTGATGCAAATCGCCCAGGTTCTGTCAGGCTTTTCCCTGGGCGAAGCAGACGTTTTGCGCCGGGCCATGGGCAAGAAGAAAAAAGATGAAATGAAGCGTCAGAGAGAGCGCTTTACCCAAGGGGCTGTGGAAAGAGGAGTCGACAAGGAGAAAGCCGGTTACATTTTTGACATGGTGGACAAATTTGCCGGATACGGGTTCAACAAAAGCCATTCGGCGGGATACGCCTTGCTGGCTTATCAGACAGCCTATCTCAAAGCTAATTATCCCGTGGAATTTTACGCCGCGTCCATGACGCTCGATAAAGGCAACACCGACAAGCTGCACATCTTTCACCAGGATGCCATCCTGCATGAGGTCGCTATCGAGCCGCCGGACATCAATCGCTCTCAGTCAGATTTTTCGACAGATAATGGTCACATCATTTACGCGCTTTCCGCGGTCAAAAATGTCGGCGCGCAGGCGATGAAGGATTTGGTCAATGTGCGTGAAGCAGATGGTCCGTTTGCGGATATATTCGATTTTGCACGGCGCGTGAATCCCCAATCCATCAATAAACGCGCCTTGGAAAATCTCGTGCGCGCCGGAGCCTTTGACGTTTTGGACCCCAATCGGGCGCAAATATTTGAAGCGGTCGAACTTATTCTCAGCCACTCCAACCAAGCCGCGCAAGAGCGCATCAGTAATCAGCAAAGCCTGTTTGATGATGAAACGGTGGATCTGACGGTGCCCAGTCTGCCGCTGATCAAGGACTGGCTACCTGTTGAAAAGCTGAATCGCGAAATGGAAGCCGTTGGTTTTTTTCTCTCGGGCCATCCACTTGACGACTATCAAACAGCGTTGCGCCGTCGGCAGGTCGTGACCTATGGCGAGCTGAGTAAAAGTCCCATTCGTCAATCCAGCATTGTGAACCTGGCGGGGATTGTGGTGCGCCGCCAGAACAGGCGATCGCAAAAATCTGATACCCCTTACGCCTTTCTCACGTTGTCGGATCCGTCGGGAAGTTTCGAGATGCTGGTGTTTTCTGATCTTCTGGCCAGTCATGGCGCTTTACTGGAGCCGGGCGAAGCCGTGGTGATCACGGCGGCGGCGGAGTGGGAGGGAGATGAGTTGAAACTTGTGGGCAAAGCTGCGCGGCCTCTTGATGAGGTTGTCGCCGATGCTCTCAAGGGCCTGAGGCTGTTCATTCAGGGGGCCGATGCAATCAGAATTATTCATCAGACGTTGGAGGGCCTGCCTCCGCGATCCGCCGAGGGCGGACGCACCCAACGGGGACCGATCAACCTGGTCTTGATGTGCCAGGAGACGGCCGGCCATGGCGCTGCTGCGCCCGCCGAACCTGCCTTTGACTTCAATGAGGTTGAGATAGAATTGCCCGGCCGTTTCCCTATTGGCGCTGCCTTGCGCGGCGCTCTTAAAGCCATTCCAGGCGTTGTCGATATCCAGGACCTGTGACCCAACCCCATGGCGTCATTGCCGGTCTTGAACCGGCAATCCAGAGGGCGACGTGTTTTTTTAGTTTTGTTTGACTGGATACCTGCGTCAAGCGCGGGCATGACGCAAGGAGTGGGAAGGGCTTGCATCCGGGCACTGAGGGGCCTATAACCCCCGGCATTCCTCACACGGGTTCGCGGATGCGGGAAGTTAAGATCTCACGCAATCGTTCCGGTGCTGCCATTTTGGCGGCCAACCCCGTGGCGGCTTAACCGGAAAAAGGAGCTAAATATGGCATTACCGGATTACACCATGCGTCAGCTATTGGAAGCTGGCGTGCATTTTGGTCACCAAACGCAGCGCTGGAACCCACGCATGGGGCCCTATATTTTTGGCGTGCGCAATAAAATCCACATCATTGACCTGTCGAAAACCGTTCCTCTGCTGCATCAAGCTCTGGTGACGGTGCGCGATATTGTAGCGGGCGGCGGACGGGTTCTGTTTGTCGGCACCAAGCGCCAGGCGATCCAACCGCTCTCAGAGGCGGCCAAGCGCTGTGCACAATATTATGTCAATCACCGCTGGCTGGGCGGTACGCTGACAAATTGGAAAACCATTTCCAATTCGATCAATCAGCTCGGGAAACTTGATGAACTTTTGGCGGGCGAGACCACAGGCCTGACGAAAAAAGAACTTCTCAAGATGACACGCGAAAGGGATCGTCTGGAACGCTCTCTTGGGGGTATCAAGGACATGGGCGGTCAACCCGATATCATGTTCGTGATCGATACCAACAAAGAAACCATCGCCATCAAAGAGGCGCAAAAACTTGGCATCCCCGTGATCGCCATAGTCGATACCAATTGCAATCCTGATGGCATCACCTATCCGATCCCGGGCAATGATGATGCGGCGCGTGCGCTGACGCTCTACTGTGATCTGATCGCCCGCGCCGTGCTGGACGGCATTTCGGTCAGCCAGGTTGACTCAGGAATTGACATCGGTGAGGCGGAAGAAGTGACCCCGGAACCCTTGCCGGATCTCACCCAGCTTTCGGAAGGCGCTGCACAAGCAGACGAGGCGCAAGCCCCGGCGGCTGTGGAAACTGAAAAGCCTGTTGGCGATGAAATTGTTCAGGCTGATGGAAAAGTGACGGTCGAAGAACAACCGGCCGAAACCGCCTAACAGAAACAGTCTCAAACACGCTAACATTATTGATGGAATAAGCGAGGACAGACCATGTCTAACATTACGGCTGCACTGGTGAAGGAACTGCGGGAGAAAACCGGAGTTGGCATGATGGATTGCAAAAAAGCTCTGACTGAGACCAATGGCGATATGGAAGCGGCGGCCGATTGGCTGCGGACAAAAGGTCTGGCCAAAGCGGCGAAGAAAGCAAGCCGGGTGGCGGCCGAAGGTTTAGTGGCCGTGGCCGTGGATAATACGGGCGTAGGCGGTAAAGCCGCTGTCATTGAGCTGAATTCTGAGACCGATTTTGTCGCCCGTAATGATCAGTTTCAAGGGCTGGTGGGCGCCATTGCCGGTGCTGCGCTTGAAGTCGGCGGTGATTTCGAAGTCTTGAAGGCGAGCGCCTTTCCTGGCACAGATGCGACAGTGGCGGATCATGTGACGAATATGGTGGCCACAATCGGCGAAAACCTGAGCTTGCGCCGCAGTGCGGGCCTGGTTGCCGAAAACGGTGTCGTCGCAGCCTATATCCACAATCAGGTGATCCCGAATCAGGGCAAAATTGGTGTGCTCATCGCTCTGGAGTCCACGGGCGACAAAGCCAAACTGGAAGCGCTGGGCAGGCAGCTCGCCATGCATATCGCGGCGGTTGCCCCGCTTGCCCTCGACACGGACAGTCTGGCTCCGGCGGTTGTGGAAAAGGAACGCGCTGTCCTCATTCAGCAGGCGCTTGATTCAGGCAAGCCTCAAGAGATCGCCGAAAAAATGGTGGAAGGGCGTATGAAAAAGTTCTACCAGGAGGTTGTCTTCTTATCGCAAACCTTTGTTATTGATGGGGAAAATAGCATTAGAAAAGTGCTGGAAAATGCCCAATCCGACATCGGTGCTCCGGTTTCGGTGACCGGTTTTGTCCGGTTAGCGCTGGGAGAAGGCATCGAGAAGAAGGAAGAGGATTTCGCTGCTGAAGTCGCTTCAGTGGCCGCTTCCTAATCTAAAAAGGTGAAACGCACGGGTCACGGCTGTTTCGGCTCAGCCCTCACCGGCCCCATATCGGCCCCATATCGGCCAAGGCCGTGGCGCTTCTTCGCCTACAGTCATGAATTCCCCTTTCTGTCAAAAATTGTGCTAAAGCCGGGAAATGGATCAAGAAACGACATCAAACAATAATCCGGCAGACGCAGACGTGTCTGTG
>JAJFIO010000160.1 GCA_021774915.1 Alphaproteobacteria bacterium | reverse complement strand
AACCGCCATCTCATTGAGTTAGCGGGTGCCTGACCTGAGAGATAGGTGACGCTTTGTACCGGAGACATAGGTAACAGAATGTACCCAAGACATAGGTGACAGCCTCGAGCCGAACGGGTTGTCGATAGTTTGCAATGTTTTGTGCTCCAGGTCGAACATAAATATGATGGCGGAGAGGAAGGGATTCGAACCCTCGATGGGCTATAAACCCATACTCCCTTAGCAGGGGAGCGCCTTCAGCCACTCGGCCACCTCTCCGGGACCGTGTATGGCGCAGAAAACCTGAGACTTCAAGCAGTTTTTGGGCGGCCGAAAAACCCCCGCATTACAGTCGAAAGACGTAAACAGACTCGGAACACAGCGCAAATGTTGTGCAGGAGCCGGGCAGTCTGTTCTCCCACCGTTCTCATCCTGCCTTAGATCTTCGCAGCAAGGTCAAAGGCTCTTAACCTGACAACGCACAACGTCAAATCTTCAAAGGGAAGGACTTAGTGTGAAGACAGCCATTCTCTGGCTTCGCGCTGCGCTGAGGCAACTTCATCTGCACTCATTTCCTTGGACAATTCTTTGCGCCATTCGCGCGCCGCATCATTGCCCTGCATCGCTGCCAGATTAAACCACTTATGCGCTTGCACATAATTCAGTTCAACACCCTGGCCCGTCGAATATAAAAGACCAAGATTATAAAGTGCATCACCGGTCTTTTCGACTTCCGCCTGCCTCTGAATCTCGGCTGCCTGTACCCCTTCAAAACTCATGGCTTTTAACTTCCCTCTTCGTCTGTCAGCTCTGTTAAATAAGCTGTCCCATTTTCCACATCGTGGTGACTTTCATTCATGAACCGCCATCACCACCGAGATCAGATCATTCCAGAGTCAGACTAAAGATTGGGTTAATCAGAAGTTCAGGATTCGTTAATGTAAAAAAGAACTTAGGAGAGAAAACTGAAGAAACTTATCAATGTATTCCTAAACTTAGGCGTCATTACACCCATATAAGGGAAAAGCCAACATCGTCTGTTTTCAATCCCAAGCTATAAAAAAACCTCCAACCGATAAATCCCGGCTGGAGGTTCTTTTGACTATTCACATAAGGAATATGTGAGTCAGATTTCAAAAAAGACTATTTGCGCTTGGCTGTCTTTTTCTTGGCCGTTTTGCGCTTAGCTGTCTTTTTCTTGGCCGTTTTGCGCTTGGCTGTCTTTTTCTTGGCCGTTTTGCGCTTGGCTACTTTTTTCTTAGCCGTTTTGCGCTTGGCTACTTTTTTCTTAGCCGTTTTGCGCTTGGCTGCTTTTTTCGTCACTTTACGTTTAGCAGTCGTCTTACGTTTGACTACTTTTTTCTTAGCCGTTTTACGTTTGGCTGTCTTCTTTTTTGCTGCAGGCTTTCTAGCCATGTCAATGCTCCCCAAAATGTGGATACGATGTTTAACTAATTTTACGCACGATAAAAGGTGACGCAGTATGCTGCGACAATCTGATTACGGCAACAAAATAGTTCACAATATCTTAACGATGCACATGAAGTGGCGCGTAAAATCACTCACTTTCTATATGAGTGGAGGCTGACTTTCAGGGCACGACCCATAAATACGAGGTCCAAAGATAAATGTTTTTTGTCCAAAAAATACAGCGCTAGCCCAAGCCAAGTTTTTTTCTAAGAAGTTGATTTACGGCCTGGGGGTTAGCTTTCCCGCCGGTTGACTGCATCACTTGACCGACAAACCACCCCATCATTTTGGGTTTATCTTTGACTTGCGCAACCTTGCCAGGATGCGCCGCAATCACCTTATCAATCTCCAATTCGATAGCGGTTAAATCAGTGACTTGCTTGAGTCCTTTTTTTTCAATTATTTGCGCCGGATCGCCCCCAAATTCGAACATTATCTCAAAAACCTGTTTAGCGATTCGCCCGGACACCGTTTTATCGCTGATCAAATCGATCAATTTTCCAAGTTGATTTGCACTTATGGGAGAGTTTTCAATGTTCAATCCGGCCTTATTGAGTGCCCCGAAAAATTCTCCCGTAACCCAATTGGATGCCAGTTTTGAATCACGTCCTATCGCGACTCTTTCAAAAAAGGCGGCACGATCCTTTTCAGCGACTAAAACTCCCGCATCATAGGCTGAAAGCCCGTAATCAGACATGAATCGGGATTTCTTTTCGTCTGGAAGCTCCGGTAAAGTAGCTTTAATTTTCTCTATCCATTGTTCATCGAGCTCCAAGGGGAGCAAATCAGGATCGGGAAAGTACCGGTAATCATGCGCTTCTTCTTTTGACCGCATGGCGCTTGTCGTACTGGTTTTTGAATCGAACTGGCGTGTCTCCTGTTTGATCACGCCGCCCTCCTCAATAATATCGATCTGTCGGCGGGCTTCATATTCAATGGCCTGGCTCATAAATCTGATGGAATTGACGTTCTTGATTTCGCACCGCGTCCCCAGTGGTTCTCCCGGTCGGCGTACCGAAACATTAACATCTGCGCGCATGGATCCCTGCTCCATATTCCCATCACAGGTTCCCAAGTAACGCACTATCGCCCGCACTTTGCGCACATAGGCCGCCGCTTCCAGCGAAGAACGCATATCAGGCATAGACACAATTTCCATCAAGGCCACACCGGAGCGATTGAGGTCTACAAAAGATAGATCTGGATGCAGATCGTGAATGCTTTTTCCGGCATCCTGCTCCAGATGCAAACGTTCGATGCGAACCTTCACGGTTTCGCCGTCAGCCAGATCAACCGTCACCTCCCCTTCCCCGACAATCGGAAATTTGAACTGAGAGATCTGATAGCCTTGCGGCAGATCGGGATAAAAATAATTCTTCCGGTCAAACACTGAAATGGTGTTGATCTTCGCTTTCAGCCCCAGGCCGGTGCGCACTGCCTGTTGCACACAATAACGGTTAATAACCGGCAACATGCCGGGCATGGCGGCATCCACAAGACTAACTTGCGAATTCGGCTCCGCGCCATATTCAGTGTTTGCTCCCGAAAACAGCTTAGCCTTGCTGGAAACTTGCGCATGCACTTCCAAGCCAATGACAATCTCCCAATCCCCGGTGGCCCCGGCAATCAGTTTATGACCTGACTCATGAGGATGTTTTGTCGACATTAGACGTCCCTCCACCAGCGTGTTGGCGTCGCGTTAAACCCAGCCGCCTCTTCCAGAGCGCCGCCCGCCCTGAACAGGGTTTCTTCATCCAATGCCTTGCCGATCAATTGCAGGCCTAGTGGCAGTCCTTGCGCGTTCAACCCGACAGGGAGTGACAGACCCGGTAGGCCTGCCAAATTAACCGGCACCGTAAAGACGTCATTCAAATACATCGAAATGGGGTCATTGGCCTTCTCTCCAATGCCAAATGCCGCGTCCGGCGCCGTCGGCGTTAAGATCAGGTCCACTTTGTTGAACGCTTGGCTAAAATCACGTGAGATCAATGTCCGAACCTTCTGGGCTTTTAAATAATAAGCATCGTAATAGCCCGCTGAGAGGACATAAGTCCCCATCAGCACGCGCCGCTTGACTTCATCACCAAAGCCTTGCGAGCGGGTTTGTTCATACATATCAGTAATATCATCGCTCTTGCAGCGCAGACCATAGCGCACGCCGTCATAACGGGCCAGATTAGACGAGGCTTCCGCCGGTGCGACAATGTAGTAGGCAGGCAGAGCATAGCGCGTATGAGGCAAAGAGATATCGACGATCTCGGCCCCGGCGGCACGGCACCAGTCCATACCCTGCCGCCAATAGCGATCGATTTCCTCGGGCATACCCTCCACACGGTATTCTTTGGGAATCCCGACACGCAAGCCCTTCATCTCACCGGTCATGGCACTCTCAAAATCAGGAACCGGCGCATTGATTGACGTCGAATCTTTGGGGTCATGGCCCACCATGGAGGTGAGAAGAAGGGCCGAGTCCTGTACGCTACGCGCCAAAGGGCCTGCCTGATCGAGAGACGACGCAAACGCCACAATCCCCCACCGCGAACACCGGCCATAAGTCGGCTTCATCCCCACTATGCCGGTAAATGCCGCGGGCTGACGAATGGAGCCGCCCGTATCGGTGCCGGTAGCCGCCGCAACAAGTCCCGCCGCGACAGCCGCCGCTGATCCTCCCGACGAGCCGCCCGGAACCAGTTTGGTCTCACCACCGGACCGGCGCCATGGATTGGTCACCGGCCCGTAATAGCTGTTCTCGTTTGACGAGCCCATGGCGAACTCGTCCATGTTGAGCTTGCCAAGCATCACCGCGCCGTCCTGCCACAGATTATTGGTCACAGTGGATTCATAACGCGGCGTAAAGCCGTCCAGAATATGACTACCTGCTGTGGTCAGAACATCCTGCGTACAGAATAAATCTTTAATACCAAGTGGGAGCCCATCAAGAGGGCGCCCCTCCCCTCTCATCAACCGGGTATCCGCCTCATCAGCCATGGCCAAAGCTTTGTCAGGAGTTTTGGTGATGAAACAATTGAGTGCATCGGCATCGTTCATGGCGTTCAGATAGCTTTGCGTCAATTCCCGCGCCGTAAACGCTTTACCGCGCAATCCATCACGCGCCTGTGCCAGTGTCAAATCCGTCAGTTCGCTGTTATCCGTCATGGCCTACTCCAGAACTTTCGGTACGGTGAAGAATTGGTCCTGTGAGCCAGGCGCGTTCGCGACGATGTCCTCAGGGTAGCCGCCATCTGTCACCACGTCGTCCCGCAACGGCAATTTTATAGCGACGGTGCTTGTCATCGGCGGCACGTCTTCAGTTTCGACTTCATCCAATTGCTCGACCCAGTCAATGATGGTGCTCAACTCCCGGGCCAAGGGCTCCAGACGCTCCTCAGGCTCGGCAATACGCGCCAGATGCGCAATTTTTCGAACAGTGTCCTTGTTGACGGACATATTATTTAACCTCTCTCATCAATGATCAGCGCTAGAAACATTAAAACCCGCCCGCTTGGCGCTCCTGACGCTTAGCAAGCTATTATAGGGGTTTCAAGCGTGCTATTGAGCCTGATCTATTCCCACACCCTTGAGATGTCTTAATACCTGGCCGACAGCTATAAACAACCAAGTGATGACTGAAACCGATCACCCGCTCATTCAACTTAAAAAAGCTCTTGTCCCCGGTGCCTGTCTGATGGGCCTTGATCTTGGCGCCAAAACCATCGGCATCGCCATCTCAAACAGCAATCTCACGATTGCCTCCCCCTTGCAAACCATATCCCGGACAAAGTTTACCGCGGATGCGAAAGCCCTCTTCACACTCATTCAAGCC
>JAJFIO010000159.1 GCA_021774915.1 Alphaproteobacteria bacterium | reverse complement strand
ATGCCGTGGATGCCGCTTGCCTCGGCTAAAGCGCTGCACATTCAGCGCGAAGCGCACCATCAATACGAACTCAAGTCACACACGCATACTCATAGCTCTGAGTCATCCGGTGCTCACGTATCGAAGCAAGGCGGTGACCATGGTTTTTATGCTGACGTACTTACTTATTTTCATGATTATCTGCACGTTGATCTTCAGCGCTCAAAGCAGATAGGCTTAACGGCTCCATCGCAGGATAGTCAGCGCATTGGATTTATTCCGGTGGCAGACCAGTTGCCGCCACAAAGGATTGAACTGGCCTCCTTGCAAAATCGCGGGCCGCCGGATTATAACCGGCGCGCGCTTGTCTCCAGCACCCGCCTCTATCTTGGCACACAGCGTCTACGTATTTAAAACGTAGGCCCGCATCCCGCGCGCACTTGACGCTGTTCAGGTGCGCTAAGCTGTGTCGATCACACATATTTGCGCGCAAGAAAATCCACACTTTTGTGATGCGCACCTTCAAAACACATACATTAAAATCCTTTTCCCGAAAGGCAATAAAATGACTGATTATTTTGGGCGGCCTTTTATAAGTAACGCCCTCATTCTCTTAATAGGTTTACTGGTCTGCCTGACCTTTATATTCGGCGTTGTTCCAGATGCCTTTGCGCACGGTGTGACGGAAGGCGATAAAGGATACATACAGGAAACCACCGGAACTTTAATTGTGCCGTTTGTTTATCTCGGTGCGAAACACATGATGACCGGGTATGACCATTTGCTGTTCCTGTTTGGCGTGATCTTCTTTTTATACCGTCTCAAGGATGTCGGTATTTATGTCACCTTATTCGCCATTGGCCATGTCATCACTCTGCTTTCCGGCGTTTTGATGGAAATCAGTGTGAACCCATATCTCATTGACGCCATTATAGGCTTTTCTGTCGTTTATAAGGCGCTGGATAATATGGGTGCGTATCAACGCTGGTTTGGTTTCCAGCCAAGCACAAAAATTGCCACGCTGGTTTTTGGGCTATTCCATGGCTTTGGTTTGGCTACCAAAGTTCTCGATTATGAAATTTCTCCTGATGGTCTCGTTGCCAATCTTCTCGCTTTTAATGTCGGCGTTGAAATTGGGCAAATTCTGGCCTTGGCTGCGATCCTGATTGTTATGGGATACTGGCGGCGCACGGAAGGCTTTCTGCACCATGCGTATGCAACAAACACCGTTTTGATGGCCGCAGGCTTCCTGCTTGTCGGATATCAACTGACCGGCTTCTTCTTTTCTTAAATTTCACCTCACTCAATAAGCAGGAACGATCCATGTATAATAAAAACATCCCTTCCGACTTAGAGCTTCCCTCATCAGAAAAGCTGATCAGGTCCACGATACTGGCTGCTTTGGCGGCAATTGTACTTCTGGTCACGGCTGTGCTTCCCGCTGAATATGGCATTGATCCCACCGGCATCGGCCGCATCCTGGGTTTGAAAAAAATGGGGGACATTAAAGTGTCTCTTGCCGAGGAAGCCGCTGCCGACCGGGACAAAGACAAAGCCGTCAGCGAGCAATCAGTAACTTCTATAGAGGCGGAAATCACCATGCCTGCGCCGCCGCCCGCACCCACAGAACCGGTGGTTAATCTTCTCAGTCATGAAATGCACGTGACGCTTGGACCTAATGAAGGCACGGAAATCAAGGTTGTCCTGGCGAAGGGAAAAAACGTTCACTACACATGGTGGACGGATGGGGGACGTGTGAATTTTGATGTGCACGGCGATTCAAAAGAACTGGATATCGACTATCATAACTATAGTAAGGGCTCCAAACAAAAGAGCGAAGGCGATATTGAAGCTGCGTTTGATGGCAATCACGGGTGGTTTTGGAGAAACCGAACATCTAAGATGATCACCATCACGCTTCAGACAGAAGGTGAATACACCGACATCAAACATTTGGAATAAGCAGCGATAGGTTAAAACTCAGTATAAAGATGGATCAGTCGGCATGGTTTCCGTTTCCACGTGGCCACATGCGGGGCAGGTGAGGGCCGAGACGAAAATAATAGGCGGCGTTCTTCTTACCTTCAAAGCTGCCGGAGATCTCCGCCCAATATGGGGTTAAGTCATTAAGAACACAAGATTTTGTACGTGAACAAAGCCTGAAAATTAACCCGTCAGCGATTCGGGCACGTTTTGTCCCGTCTCTGTTCTGAAAGTTAACAGGGGCGTTAACCCTATTTGCCGATGGGTTTTAGGTGGCCAAGGGCGGATGTGAAGCGCCTGCATATAATTTCTGAAAAAAACATGCCGCGACTCAGCAGCAGGTGTCAGCCCCCACTTGAATGGGCGGACAGGGAACAGAGCCGTAAGAGCAGAAGACGCAGCAATCACCTTCTTTAGGTTTCAGAACAGCGCCGCAGCCTTTGCAATCGTAGAAATACTGGCAGGCATCAGTTGGCATGGTTTCCGTTTCCGCGTGACCGCATGCGGGGCAGATGAGGGTCGATTCCAGAATGACAGTCGGCATTATTCTTCTTTCAAAGTCGACGGAAAACCGGCATTGGTAGTCGCTTTGATGAGGGACGCAATGTCTGTGACTTCATCGTCAAACGTGACCACAGCCGTCTTATGCGGCACAGAAGCGTCAGCAGACCTCACACCCGCCACTCCCTTTAGCGCACCCTTAACGATGACGGGACATGCAGCGCATGACATGTTCTCAACGGCCAATGTCACAGTTCGGTCCGCGGCCATTGCTGGCCCAGCGAATAAAGCAATAGCGATTGCTGTAATATTTAAAATCCTGTCCATGAATATTCTCCGCGTTATATAAAATTCAAATATCAGGCGGCAAATGAAACGGTAATCGCAGCCAAGACCAATATTGTCGCCGTCCACAATGCGACTTTGACAATCTTGTCAGAGGTAGGGTCCGCACAAGTGCTTCCGACAACGTAAACAGTTTTCGACTTGCGGTAGACCATCACATAGCCTCCGGCCAGAAAGGCCAACGTCAAAGTGAGGAAGATCGGCTGATAGGGCGCAAGCGCCGTCAAGTTGGCAATCCACGCCCCGCTGACCCCAAGACCGAATAAAACCAGAGGGGCGACACAGCAGGCGGATGTTAAGAGGGCGCCAATGATACCGCCTGCGGCCAGAAGCCCTTCACCTGCTTTGTTTGTACCCGTCAACTCGATTTCTGCCGGTTGATTTGTCTGTTTCATTGCTTCATTCGCCATACATTTTTGGGTATTAAGAGTTTATGTTTAGAACTATAATTCCTGTAGCTCCTACAGGTTCAAGGGATTTCTGCATGAATAAGATCACAAAGTTGCGAGGAGACTATTTAACCAGAGGTCAATTATCGGCAGAGTCGGGTTGTAATATTGAGACAATCCGCTATTACGAAAAGATTGGCCTCATGCCCAAACCTCATCGAAGTGCGGGTGGACATCGTCTTTATGGGCGGGAGGAGGCCAAGCGCCTTACATTCATTCGCCGTTCTCGAGAACTGGGGTTCAACTTAGCCCAGGTGCGGGGACTTTTAGATTTGGCAGACAGTGAAAACTTCACCTGTGCCGAAGTCAGAGGATTGACGTCGGAGCATCTATTGCAAGTTCAGGAAAAGATAAAAGACTTGAAGCGACTTGAACGGGTGTTGAAGAAAATGATTGCCAATTGCGTCGGGAGAGCAGTGCCTGAATGTCCTATCATTGATGCCTTATATCAGGGATGACCGCGGACGTTCAGGGCGCTGGTTAGATGGGGCTTCAAACTGACTCGCTACAGAGGGTTCTCCCCTCTCTTGCATTCGGCCCTTGAATTGGACATGGTCGGTTCCGTGATGCGTGAAACTTCCCTGAACACATATGCGCCGGTGACGGCGGTGCTGGGGCCGACCAATACCGGCAAGACCCATCTGGCGTTCTTTCCTAAGACGTTGAGATGAAAATATGACGATCCGTAATCTGGATAAGCTCTTTGCACCCAAATCCGTGGCGCTTTTCGGGGCGAGCGAAAGGGAAGACTCTGTTGGCAAGGCAGTCACCGACAACTTACTGTCCGCCGATTTTGACGGGCCGGTCTGGCTCGTCAATCCCAATCACAAAGAAATCAACGGGGTTCCATGCTATCCCGGCGCCACACAACTGCCCGAAGCGCCGGACCTGGCTGTAATAGCCACGCCCGCAAAAGTGATTCCGGATATTATTGCCGGGCTGGGGGATAAAAGGACAAAAGCCGCCGTCGTGATTTCGGCAGGGATTAGGCAACAGAACCTGACGCAGAAGATACTGGATGCCGCTCGGCCACATTGCCTGCGCATCGTCGGCCCCAACTGTATCGGTATGATGACGCCGGAAATCGGCCTGAATGCCAGCTTTGCGCATGCCATGCCGCTTAAGGGCGATCTGGCGTTTGTTTCCCAATCCGGCGCGATCATCAGTGCTGCGCTGGACTGGGCTACGGGGGAAGGGATTGGCTTTTCGTGCATGATTTCGATGGGCGATATGGCTGATGTCGATCTGGGAGATATACTGGATTATCTGGCAGGCGATAACAAAACCCGCGCCATCCTGATGTATCTCGAGCAGGTGACCGATGCCCGCAAGTTTATGTCGGCAGCGCGTTCCGCGGCGCGGATTAAACCTGTCGTTGTGATCAAATCCGGCAGGCATGAAGAAGCCGCCAAAGCCGCACATTCTCATACAGGGGCGTTGGCCGGATCAGATGCCGTGTATAATGCCGCATTTCACAGGGCCGGTATCCTGCGAGTTATCGATCTGGAAGATTTGTTTGATGCGGCGCAGGCTTTAAGCCGTCTCAAGCCCATTGCCGGAGACCGGCTGGCGATTGTGACCAATGGCGGGGGCGCAGGTGTTTTGGCTGTGGATCGGCTGATCGATTTTGGCGGCGCTCTGGCCGCATTGTCGGATAAGACGATTGAGGCCTTAAACAAGGTTTTGCCGCCCACATGGTCCAAAGCAAACCCTGTCGATATCATCGGCGATGCCGGACCGAAGCGTTATCAGACAGCCATTGAAGCCGTGCTTGATGATCCTGAAACCGATGCTGTTCTGGTGATAAATTGCCCTACTGCGCTGGCCTCCGGCACAGAAGCAGCCAAAGCCACCATCAAGGCCATTGAAAAGCACAATAAAGAACACCCGCAACCTAAGCCCATCCTGACAAACTGGCTGGGGGATGGTGCGGCGCATGAAGCGCGCAAACTCCTTTCCGAGAATGGTTACCCGACGTATGAATCCCCAT
Source organism: Alphaproteobacteria bacterium (assembly GCA_021774915.1). Taxonomy (GTDB): domain Bacteria; phylum Pseudomonadota; class Alphaproteobacteria; order SMXP01; family SMXP01; genus JAJFIM01. The sequence goes on along the minus strand of JAJFIO010000159.1, from coordinate 5,343 downwards.
CGGATGCGGTGCGCGGCTTTACCTATCTGACCCGTCACGCCAAAGACCAAAGAGCCTTGATGCGTACTCCGCCAAGCTTGCCGGAAGAATTCGAGACCAATCCCGATACTATCAAAAGAAATATTGATTCTGCCTTGGAAGAAGGCCGCGCGGTGCTCACAGAGATCGAATCTAAAACCATCCTGAAAGCTTACGGTATACCTACGGTGCGCACGGTCATCGCCAGAACGCCGGAAGAAGTTAAAAAAGCGGCTAAAGTATTCACTGACGATGATGGTTCGGAAGTAGCGATCAAAATCCTGTCCGAAGACATTACGCACAAATCGGATGTGGATGGGGTTGTTTTGGGTTTGCCCAATGCAGATGCAGCAAAAGCGGCTGCGCAGGAAATGCATGCCCGTATTCAGAAAGCCATGCCGGACGCAGATATTGAGGGCTTTACCGTCCAGCCTATGATCCGCCGTCCCGGCGCGCATGAACTGATTATCGGCGTGAGCGAAGATATTACCTTCGGCCCGGTCATTATGTTCGGTGAAGGCGGCACAGCCGTGGAAGTGATCAAGGATACGGCCATGGCCCTACCGCCGCTGGATATGAAACTGGCGTATGATTTGATGGATGAAACGCGGGTTTACAAGTTGCTCCAAGGCTACCGTGACCGGCCAGCGGCGGATACGGATGCGATTGCTTTAACGCTTGTGCGTGTCTCGCAAATGATTGCCGAACTGCCGGAAATTAGAGAGCTTGATATCAACCCGCTCCTGGCCGATGAAAACGGCGTCATCGCTCTGGATGCCCGGATTGTGGTGAAAGAAACAGATGTTGAACCAGGAAAACTCAACTCGCGCTTCGCCATTCGGCCCTACCCAAAACAATGGGAAAAAGACGAAACTCTGCCAGACGGCAAAACCATTCTGATCCGTCCGATCAGGCCGGAAGATGAACGGTTCTATGACACCTTCATGGAGAAAACCAGACCTGACGATATCCGGTTGCGCCTGTTTGCTCCTATGCGTGATCTATCACATGAATTCATAGCACGTCTGACTCAGATAGATTATGCACGTGCTATGGCCTTTATTGCGATTGATACGGAAATAGATGAAATGCTGGGCGTTTCACGGCTGGCCAGCGACCCCGATTATATCCGGGCCGAATTTGCAGTGATTACGCGTAGCGATATGAAAGGACGCGGCATTGGTTGGGCGTTGATGCGACAGCTTATCCACTATGCCGAAGCGGAAAATATTCAGGAGCTATGGGGACAGATCTTAACTGAAAACTCCACAATGCTGAATATGTGCCATGAACTTGGTTTTCGAACGAGCGTAGACACATCAGATTATTCACTTCAGCTTGCCAGTCTGCCACTTCATCATGGAAGTTAGCTTGGGAGATCAATGAGCCAGTGCAGGGATTCTGGCCATACATAAATCTTTCACGGCAATCATGGCATTGGATCGGTACACCGGATTTCCTTTAAGAGCTGATGATGTGGGCGCGCCCCGCACCCCCTTCGTCATTCCCGCGAACGCGCGAACTTAGCCAAAGCTGGGTGAGGGGGCATCGCCGCGCCCTCTCCCTTGCATTTAGCCGGTCAATTGGACATGGTCGGTTCCGTGATGCGTGAAACTTCCCTGAACACATATGCGCCGGTGACGGCGGTGCTGGGGCCCACCAATACCGGCAAGACCCATCTGGCGGTCGAGCGGATGCTGGGCCACAAAAGCGGCATGATCGGTCTGCCGCTGCGCCTGCTGGCGCGGGAGGTCTTTGATCGCGTGGTGGCCGAGAAGGGCGCGCAGTGCGTGGCCTTGATCACGGGCGAGGAAAAAATCATTCCGCCCAATGCGGCCTATTATGTGTGCACGGTCGAGGCGATGCCGCTTGACATCGAGGTCTCGTTTCTCGCCGTTGATGAAATCCAACTGGCGCAAGACCCTGAGCGCGGGCATGTTTTTACCGATCGGTTGCTTCATGCCCGCGGGCAAGAGGAAACCATGTTTCTGGGCGCCGAGACCATGCGCCCGCTGTTGAAACAGCTTCTTGTCAAGCCGACCTTTGTCACGCGGCCGCGTTTTTCGGATCTGTCGTATGCGGGGCCAAAGAAACTCAGCCGTCTGCCGCGGCGCACGGCCATCGTCGCTTTTTCCGTCGATGCGGTTTACGCCATTGCCGAATTCGTCCGTCGTCAGCGCGGCGGCGCGGCGGTGGTGATGGGGGCTTTGAGCCCGCGCACGCGCAACGCGCAAGTGGCGCTCTATCAATCGGGCGATGTCGATTTTCTGGTCGCCACCGACGCCATCGGCATGGGTCTCAATATGGATGTCGATCATGTGGCGTTCGCGTCTCTCGCCAAATTTGACGGCCAGTCCATGCGCCCCCTCAATGCAGCAGAAACCGCGCAGATCGCCGGGCGCGCCGGGCGTTATCTGCAAGACGGCACATTCGGCACCACGGCTGAGTGCGCGGCCATGGACGCTGAGCTGGTTGAACAGATCGAAACGCACCGCTTTGATCCCGTGCGCGCGCTGCATTGGCGCAGTACAAATCTGGATTTTAGTTCGCTATCCCAACTGATCGACTGCCTGGAATCACCCAGCATAGTGCGCGGCCTCATCCGCACGCGCCCCGCCACGGATCTGAATGCGCTGAAAGCTTTGGCGGGCGCGCCGAAGATCATGGACATGGCCGCCGCCCCGGCCGCCATCAGACGCTTGTGGGATGTGTGTCAGATCCCTGATTTTGTTAAAGTCATGACGGAGGAACATATCCGTCTGCTGACGGCGATCTATCTTCAGTTGATGGGCGATCATGAGCAGATTTCATCCGATTGGCTGGCGGCGCAGGTCCGCCCACTTGACCGCACGGACGGTGATCTCGACACTTTATCGAACCGCCTGGCGCATATGCGCACCTGGAGTTTTGTCGCCAACCGGTCGGGCTGGGTGAGGGAAGCCGATCATTGGCGGTCCGAGACCCGCGCCATCGAGAACAGATTGTCCGATGCGCTGCACGAGCGCTTGACGCAGCGCTTTGTTGACCGGCGCACCAGTGTGTTGATGAAGCGCTTGGCGGATGATGAAATTTCAAGCGCCGATATCACGCAAGAAGGAGAGGTTCTGGTCGAGGGCGAATATGTCGGCCGGCTTTTGGGACTGGGCTTCGCCGCCGATCCGCGGGCCAAGGGGGTTCATGGAAAAGCGCTGCGCGCCGCCGCGCTCAAAGCCTTGGCGCCGGAGATTGAACAGCGCGCCAGGGATCTTGCCGGGTCGGATGATTTGGCCATCACGTTAACCGATCTGGGAAAACTGTGGTGGCGCGGTGCGGCTATCGCCCGGCTTACCCCCGGCGCGCATTGGCTGGAGCCGCAAATAAGCCTTCTGCAGACGGATGATATTTCAAGTGATCTTGAGCGCCAAATTATGGCGCGGCTGCAAAGTTGGGTGACTGATCATATCAAGGCTCATGCGGCGCCGCTTGCCGAATTGCGCGCCGCTGTCGAAGATACGTCTCAAGGCGGCCTGAAGGGTCTGCCGCGCGGCATCGGCTTTCAGCTGGTGGAGAATTTCGGTCTGCTTGATAGGCGTGAGGTGGCCGCGCAGATCCGCATCCTGGAGCCTCCCGATCGCGCGGCATTGCGCCGCCTTGGCGTGCGCTTTGGTGAGTTCAGCATCTTTATGCCCAAAGCGCTTAAACCCGCTGCGACGCAGTGTATAGTGTTATTGAGGCGTGTGGCTGAAGAGGACCCTCTTGCGGGCGCTCATCTGCCGCCCGCGCCGGGCTTGTGTTCCGTGCCTCGCGATGACACCGCGCCGCGCGGATTCTATGCGGCGTGCGGCTACCTGCAGTGTGGCGCGCGCGCCGTCCGGGTCGATATGCTGGAGCGGCTGGCTCTTCTGATCCGCCAGACGCTTGACCCGCTTGTCCAAAAGCCCGCGGAACATAAGATCAAAGAAAAAGAGACGGAAACAAAAGACACCGGAGAAAAAGTCACGGAAGCCCCAGAGCAAAAGCCGTCACTTGAAAAGCCGCCCGAAAAAAACGCAGGCAAGCGCACGTTCACCATCACGCCTGACATGATGTCGCTGGTGGGGTGCAGCGGCGCGGAGTTTGAGAGTGTTCTCCAGGCGTTGAACTTTTGCAAAGAGATCCGCAAAGGTGAGGACGATACTCCCATCGAAGAGTGGCGGCGCAAGCCTTATCGCCGGGCTCGACCAGAAACACGCGGCAAGAGGCCGCCCCGGTCAGAAAAACCTGCCCACGCCAAGTCGGCGAAACCGAAAAAGCCGCGCGGCCCGGCCGGTAAGAAACCACCATCCCGCCGCGAAAAACCCATGGATCCCGATTCGCCTTTTGCCGTGCTCCGTGCTCTCACAAGACCACATAAAGCGCCATGACCGGGGCTTCCAGTCTGCGGGTGGACAAATGGCTGTGGTATGCGCGGTTTTTCAAAACCCGGTCGCTGGCGACAAAATTCACCACTGCGGGCAAAGTCCGCCTCACCAGAACTGGATTGACCGAACGCCTATCAAAACCCAGCGCGAGCGTGATGGCGGAGGATATTTTGACGTTTCCTCTGGGCGAGCATGTACGGGTGATCCGCGTTCTGGAACTGGGCACGCGGCGCGGCCCGGCGGTGGAAGCCAGAAACCTATATGAGGATCTGGAGCCGCCGGTTTCGCTCAAGCGCGCGCCATCCGTTCGGGTGGGCAACCCAGCGGTGCGGGAAGCCGGCGCCGGGCGGCCGACAAAAAAACAGCGCCGGGATATGGATCGTTTAAAGCCTGAGTTTGACTGAAACCACCAGCTTTTGAGCGCGCTTTCCTTGCCGCCTGGCAACTTTCCGTGATAGGCAAGGCCCCATGCTGAACAGGATCAAAACTTTCCTGTCCAGCGGCGGTTTTATTGAAAAGACCCCGCAGGGCAGTCATCATACTCATAAAGAGCATCAGCTCGCGGCCGCCGCGCTGCTGATTGAGGCCGCCCGGCTGGATGAGGACCATAGCTCCATGGAAACGGCGACAATCCACCGTATTTTGGGGGCAAAATTTGATCTCAGCGAAATGGAAACGACAAGTCTGTTCGAAGCAGCCTCCGACACTCAAGAAAAATCGGTGGATATCCACCAGTTTACCCGCCAGATTAAACAGACTTTTTCTGAAGAAGAACGCATCCATCTCATTGAAATGTTGTGGGAAGTGGCTTATGCCGATGGCGTGCTGCATGACTATGAGGCCAATTTGCTGCGCCGGGTCGGGGGGCTGATTCATGTCAGTGACAAAGACCGCGGAGATGCACGGCGGCGGGTCTTGGAAAAGCTGGGGATTGAGGTTAAGTAGA
>JAJFIO010000158.1 GCA_021774915.1 Alphaproteobacteria bacterium | reverse complement strand
CGCCATGTGCGCCACTTCGCTTACATTCCACGCACTGACAATCAAGCGCCGCGAGTCCGGGTTGTTTTTAATCTGGCTCATAACATGGGCGATCTGATCGATGGGCGCGCCGGTGGGATCAGGCCAGGAGCGCCATTGATGACCATAGACAGGCCCCAGCTCGCCTTGCGCGTCCGCCCACTCATCCCAGATCCTCACGCCATTGTCGTTGAGATATTTGATATTGGTGTCGCCCGCCAAAAACCACAGCAACTCATGAATGATGGAGCGCAGATGCAGCTTCTTGGTGGTGGTCATGGGAAAGCCGTCCTCCAGATCAAAGCGCATCTGGGGGCCGAACACCGACAAAGTGCCAGTGCCGGTGCGGTCTTCGCGGCGCACGCCGTTCTCACGCACATGTTTTAATAAATCGAGATATTGTTGCATAGGCTATTCATTCACGATTCTTTGATGGGATACCAGATGAATCTGTCTTACATGGGGGCCACGCACTCATTCATCACCAAAAGGACCTAGCCCGATGATCGACCTTTACACCGCAGCCACACCCAATGGATGGAAGGTTTCCATCGCCTTGGAAGAGATGGGCCTGGCCTATGACGTGCATAAAATCAGCCTCGGCGAGGGCGGCCAGAAAAAGCCGGACTTTTTAAAACTCAATCCCAACGGCCGCATTCCGGTCATTGTCGACCGGGACGAAGACGATTTCGCCGTGTTTGAATCGGGCGCCATTTTAATCTATCTCGCGGAAAAAACCGGCCTGTTGATGCCCACCGACTCACGAGGGCGCAGTCTGGTAATGCAATGGCTGATGTTCCAAATGGGCGGCATCGGCCCGATGATGGGCCAGGCCAACGTCTTTTTCCGTTATTTTCCGGAAAAAATCCAACCTGCTATTGACCGCTATCAGCACGAAAGCCGCCGCCTGTTTGAGGTGCTGAACAGCCACTTGGCGACCCATGACTATCTCGCAGGGGGCTATTCCATCGCCGATATCGCCAATTTCTCCTGGGTGCGTATCCATGAGTGGTCGGGCGTCGAAATAGAAGGCCTGGCTCATCTGAAGCGCTGGATGGACGCCATCGAGGCCCGGCCCGCCACCCTCAAAGGACTGGCTGTGCCCGACCCCGATGCATTGACCCGCCTTGAGGACAACGCAAAAACCGAAAAAGCCGTGGAAACCGCCCAAAAAATGCTGCAAACCTGACGCCAAGAACACGGGGTAAAAGACGGCAATTTCTGTCCTGACTAAAGTCCGGGTGCAAAAGTGCACACCCTGGAATGCCAGGCCGTCTCCCCACGCGGCCATTGATTTTTAAGTATATATCCGTTATATACATGTCATGATCGACATGAGCGCCATAACGGGCTTCGATTGGGACAAGGGGAACGCCCGCAAAAGTTCTGAAAAGCACGGCGTCACCCAGGTCGAAACTGAACAGGTGTTTTTCAACCAACCAATCCTTGTCCTTGAAGACACAAAACACAGTCAAGGCGAAATCCGGTTTAACGCCCTTGGGCAAACAGATGAAAACCGCCTGTTGCATATCACTTTCACGCTACGCGCGACGTTGATCCGCGTCATTTCCGCCCGTGATATAAGCCAAAAGGAACGACAGAGATATGAGCAAGCTTAAGAAAATCCCCAAGTTCAAAACAGAAGCAGAAGAACGCGCCTTTTGGGAAAGTCACGATTCCGCCGATTATGTCGATTGGTCACAGGCCACGCGCGCCACTTTTCCCAATTTGAAGCCGAGCACCAAGACTATCTCAATTCGCCTGTCTGAATCGATGATTGCGCGGCTCAAAAGCGAAGCCCACAAACGGGACGTGCCCTACCAATCTCTCATCAAGGTTTGGCTGTCCGAAAAGCTCGACGTGCAATAAACCAAAAAAGCCGTGGAAACCGCCCAAAAAATGCTGCAAACCTGAAAAAATCGCCACCGTTCAGCCTTTCATTTACTCTTGTCTATCACTATATTTAACGAGTGCCGGTCGCACCGGCTATGGCGATAAACGGACACGGAATAAGCGGATCGGACCCGGGGGCAGTACCCGGCGCCTCCACCATAAGCCCGCATGATCCTTCTCAAAAACGAGAGGAAAAGGCGGGTTTTTCATGGGGGCGAAATAGGATCGACGGACGTGTAAAGGTGATCTTTTTGCCCGGCGTGGTACCACCGTTATCGGGGCCGCAAATATAGTTGCAAATGACAACTATGAAGGAGAGGTAGCTCTTGCTGCGTAATGCAGCGCGAGTTTCTTCGCACTTGAACTCCTAACCGTTTCCTGCGGTTAGGCGGGGTTCGGCGGGCGCCTGGCAACAGAAGCCCGCCACTTGGATTCCACTTGGTCTCATCGCCTTACCACTCTTCCAGCGCAACTTTCCTTTTCCCCCTCCCCATGGCACACTCATCCCCCATGAGAGTGATTTTAACCCTTCTCAAATTCATTGGCGGCGCCGCGATCCTCATCGCACCGACCATGCTCGCCCTCTATTTCCTTTTTGACCCTGACCTCCCCCCCCTTGATCAAGACGCACGAGAGGACATAAGCGGCTCCCAAACCGGAGACTTCATCAAATTGTCGGATGGCGTCACCTATTACCAATGGCATGGCGACCCTGATGGAGACATGATCGTTCTGGTTCACGGCTTCATGGTGCCCAGCTTTGTTTTTTCCAGCCTGACGCAAACCCTTGCCCAAGCCGGTTTCCGCGTTCTGACTTATGATCAATTTGGCCGCGGGTTCTCGGATCGGCCGGACACGGACTATGACGCCGAGCTGCTGGATCGGCAATTGACCGAACTGCTAGGCGCATTAGAAGTTCACCAACCGGTCCACATGCTGGGGTATTCCATGGGCGGAGCTCTGGCGACCGTCTTCACCGCGCACCACCCGGAGCATATTCAAACGCTCACCCTCATCGCCCCGGCAGGCATGGCGCCAGATGGGGGAAATGGGTCGACAATCCTCACCCGCGTCCTTTTATCGCCCGGGGTGGGAGACTGGATGATCCGGGTCTTCGGACCTACGCTCGCCGCCAAACGCGCCGAAAGTGGGTTCAGCAAAGCTCCTGATCCGGTGGATATGGGAAAGCGTTTCCTTGCCCAAACCAAATATGACGGCTTTTATGAATCCTTGTTGTCCATTCTGCGGTTTTATCCCATGGACGGGAGTGCAAAACCCAGCTTTAAAGACGTCGGCAATCTTGATATCCCGGTTTTGCTGATATGGGGCGAGGAAGACACCCAGGAGCCCTTGAACTCAGCCCAAGCGATTCAAACCGCAATCCCGCACGCCAAGCTCAGCGCCTATGCCAGGTTTGGTCACGAGATCACCTATGCGGGGGTTCATACCTACAGTCCAGCCCTGCTCTCTTTCTTTGCCGAGAACACAGATCAAGGCACAGCCATTGAGAGCGAGCCGGCACAAGCACCAGAAGAATCCCCCCAAACGGCTAACAGTAACGGCGCGCCCTGATGCCGCACGAGATTACTCTTCATCTAACCTAACCAAATCTTAAGCATGCCTGGGTCACAATCTCCCTCAGCCGATGCTGCGGGATCGGCTCACGTTCTCCCCGGGTCTGAATAAGGATAAAGCGAGGGCAAAGGAAAAGCGTCACAGTCTGTTTTCTGAACATGAAGTGCGGCGGGCGCTTTTCGCATGTGCAACCACACGCGGCTGTCCCTATAATCTCGAAGATCATAAACCAGAACTGTCACAAGATGACCACGGCGAAGTGACAGCCCAACTCGTGAAGGGCGACATCCCTTCCGTCAGTTTCAGTAATTCCGAATTGCTGTCCGCCATGATTGTATTCTGCAAACGCGCTTATATCCCTTTACCCCGCCTGTCGACGAAAGAACTTGAAATCCACGGCGGAGCTCTGGTCATGGTGATTGGGGATATGACCATGAACTCGATGCTGGCCTCAGTCTCGCAGCGCCTCAATGCGCTGGGTTCATTTTAACGGGCTGCACCTCTTCATTTTTTACGCTTTTTCTGGAAACGCTCCAGCGGAGCGTTTACTGTGAACCCTCAGGCAATGTCAGGGGGATTATTTGCCATGGGGACAGATTCTGGCTGGAAAAGGGCAAGGGGCCGCGCCACAATGTGCGCACTCGCCTTGTTATGCGCCGCAGTGACGCCCTGGCCGGCCCGCGCCGAGTCTCTTGTCACCGATTGGCTGGAAGTTATCATCGAGTCCGGGATCGAGGTTTATGCGCCACAACCCACCGCGGCGGCGCGTGTGGCGGCCGTCACTTTCACTGCCATGTATGATGCCTGGGCGGCCTATGACGAAACAGCCATGGGGGTGATCACCGGCAACATACTGGACGGCACGGGCGCGGGAGATCGCGAAGAAGCAATGAGCCACGCCGCTTACAATGCGCTTTACGCTTTATCCCGCGAACGCAATCCTTTTTTGCTACAAATGCGCCGACTTCATTATGATCCGCAATCGGATAATCTTGATGCCATACTCGGCCGCCGCGTGGCGGCAGCCGTTCTGGCCCAACGCCGCAAGGATGGTTCCAATCAACTGGTTCTTTATGAAGACACCAGCAATTATATGGTGGCGGACCCTCGCGATTTGTCCAGTTGGCAGCCGGTAATTTTCGAACGCATGGTGCAGAATGCCGTCACTCCCCATTGGCGCGAGGTGCGCCCCTTTGCGCTGAAGAGCGCCGACCAGTTTCGCCCGCCTCCGCCGCCCGCCACCGGCACGCCCGCATTCAATCAACAGATCAAAGACGTGCTCGCCTTCAGCGCCAATCTCACACCAACCCACAAAGCCATTGCCGAATTCTGGGTGCCGTGGGACAGCGCGCCCACGGCGCAATTGCTGGATATGACGAAGGAGATGTCTCGGCGCCGCGGTTTTGGCCTCGATGAAGACATGAAACTCTTTTTCACCGTGGCCAATGCCTTGTTCGATGCCGGTATCGCAAGCTGGGATGCAAAATATCATTATAATTATGTGCGCCCCGTCACCGCGATCCGCCGCATGGGCGACACAGAAATCACAGCATGGGAAGAAGATAAAAAGCGGGTCCACACCATGCCCGCCCGTGAGTGGGATCCTTATATCCCGACCCCCGCTTTCCCGGAATATGTCTCTGGTCACAGCGCCTTCGCCGCCGCCTGGGCGACAGCAATGGAACTGTTCATGGGAAGTCCGGAATTTAATTACGAGGCCAAAGTCTATGGCCTGCGAGTCCAGAACTCTCCGCGCGCGTTCAATCCCATTAAACTCAACTACCCCACTTATTGGTCCGCAGCTGAAGACAGCGGACGCTCCCGGCTATTGGGGGGCATTCACTGGCCCATCGGCAACGAGGAAGGACTAAAGCTGGGGCGAAAAGTGGGGAACGCCAGTTTCAACCGGGCGCAGGACTTTATCAATGGCAGCGCGCACCCTTTTGATGTGGCGGCGCTTTATTTGAAAGAACCGCAATGGCGCTATTCGGAAAATCCTTCTCCCCCAACACATCAAGAGGGCCTGATGCTCACGGCGTCCGGCGGGATCTGGACCAGCCAGAAGCTTGACCCCTTGCCGCGCGCCGATTACGCCCTCTCCCTCACCTTGAAAACTTCAGATGAGGCGGGGTCACGCACCCCCTTGCGCGTTGTGGTGCGCGCCGCAGATGGCAGTGAACGGGTACTCGGCATTCTTACCGAAGCGCCTTCCCGCCCTCTCCCGTCTTGGGCCTCATTTCGCTGGCGCAGTGATGGAGAAACGCCCATCCGGATGGAAATAGGACCCTCTCCCACAAGCAATCAGACCGGTAGCGCCACCTGGCTAACCGGCCTGTCCAACAGCGCCGTGCATTAACGGACCCGGGTCTGAGAAAAGGAGAGATCTCTCAATTGTGACTTGCCTGAGCACAAAAAAAGGCGTTTGATTTGACATTGGCATCCCAACTGACAGGGTGATCATGATGTTTATATCCCGAAAAGCCCCGACCATGTTCAGTATTATAGCCCTCGCCGCGATTTTGATGGTGGGCCTGCCCTCAGAAAGCCAAGCCGGAACGCAATATCGCGGGGAGCTTGGATCTTTAACCCGTACAAAAGATTCCGTCTTTGACGAATTTTACACCAGACAGGGTGTCGATTTTTCGGCTTACGACAAAGTGCTGATCAAACCCGTGGACGTCATTTACGGCCGGGATCGCCAACTAAAAAAATATAGCGCGCGCGATCTCGAGAGCCGGCAAGCTTACTTGCGCGATGTGCTGATTGAAGAATTCGGGACGACGCACACCATAGTCGAGGAAGCAGGTCCGGGCGTGCTGGTTATCGCAGCGTCGATTACTTATTTGCGCAACAACAAACCTACTTTTGACCAGCAGCGCGACAATGTCTCGCTGTCGTGGATCGGATCTTTCCAGGCTGGAGCCGCCGGATTTCAAGCTGATATTCTTGACGGAGAGACGGGAGAACAGCTGGCCGTCGTGGTCGATCATCGCGCCGTTCCCAATATTGAGTTTAACATCAAAAATCAGTACTCAACCTGGGGCGATGCTGAAGATTTTATGGACCGCTGGGCCCGGATTCTACCCCAGAGACTGGAATAACGCCTGACCTTGTTTTCAACTTTATGGCAATCCCAGAACTTTGTGAGCCTGCAAACTGAACCGCCACTGAGGATGATCGAGACAGTAGCGGATGGTCTTTTTGGTGTTTTCTTTCAAGTCCGGCCCATCCAAAGGCTGAAGCAGAAAGTACTTGAAATCAAGGTGTTCAAATTGCTCAGGGATAAAGTCCGCCTGCGGATAAACAAATTTAAGCTCATCCCCGGTTATTTGAACAAGGTCTGAGCCTGCTTTGGGGCTGACGCAGACCCAGTCCAGCCCTTGAGGCGCTTGGAGCGTGCCATTTGTTTCCACCGCTACCTTAAAACCCCTGGCCTGCAGGGCCTTGATCAATTCTGCATCCAATTGCATCAAGGGCTCGCCGCCCGTGCACACCACGAACCTACCTTCAGCGCCGCCTGGCCAGGCCGCCTCCACCGCCCGAGCGAGCGCGGCCGCCTCGCCGAACTTGCCCCCGCCAGGACCGTCCGTACCGACAAAATCCGTATCACAGAAATCACAAATGGCGGCGGCGCGGGCGAGCTCAAGACCGTTCCATAAATTGCACCCCGTGAACCGGCAGAATACCGCCACACGCCCGGCCTGCAGGCCTTCGCCTTGCAAGGTGGCGTATATTTCTTTTACCGCATAGGTCATGACAGTGCCGCGCTGGCGGCATAAGCGGAAAAACCCGCGGCGCGCAATTGACACGCCGGGCACTCCCCGCAGCCATAACCCCACTCATGCCGCCGGGAGCGATCGCCAATATAACAGGTGTGCGTATGCTCCGTGATCAGATCAATCAACTCCTCCCCGCCAAGGCGCTCAGCCAGGCCCCAAGTAGCCGCCTTATCCAGCCACATCAGCGGCGTGTGCAAGACGAAGCGCGCGTTAAGCCCAAGATTCAAAGCCACCTGCATGGCCTTGATGGTGTCGTCCCGGCAATCAGGATAACCGGAATAATCGGTCTCGCACACACCCGCAACGATATGGCGTATGCTGCGGCGATAGCCTAAAGCGGCCGCCAGGGTAAGAAACAAGATATTCCGCCCAGGGACGAATGTATTGGGCAGACCGTTATCCGCCATTGTTATTTCCGCATCGCGGGTGAGAGCGGTTTCGGCCATTTGCCCCAAAACCGGCACATCCAACACATGGTCAGGCCCCAGCCGGTCAGCCCATTGAGGGAAGTGTGCGCGCCCCTCCTGAAGAACCTGCTGACGGCAGTCCATTTCCACAAGATGGCGCTGACCATAGTCAAACCCTACGGTTTCCACATGGCCATAGCGCGCCAAAGCCCAGGCCAAACAGGTAGCCGAATCCTGTCCGCCGGAGAACAACACCAAAGCCGCTTCTGAATTCAGATTGAACATTGCACGTGGACCATTTTTCATCCCCGCTCTTATGGGGTCACTTTTCAACTCGCTCTATATCATGTCGGGTGCGGCGAGAAAACGCAGACATATTTATTAACAATTGATTAACAAATGGTAGAATTGGGCCCCCGCTTCCTCTAAAATCAACCCTCGGTATGTGCACCCATGGGACATTTCCCCAAAAGAGAACAAAGACATGTCTTCTAGTGAACAAAAAGCCCGGCATTCGCTCGGCCAGACCGCCGTGGTAGTCGGCGCCGGGATCATTGGCCTTTTAACCGCCCGTGTGCTGGCCGATTACTTCGATCACGTCGTGATCCTGGATAAAGACGAGCCTCAGGAGACGAACGGGCCCATTTTTCACGCCCGCAAAAGCGCCCCCCAGGGACACCACCTGCATATTCTGTTGAGCGGCGGGGCTCAGATCATCTGTGACCTTTTTCCGGGGATCGATCAGGATTTCGTGCAAGCCGGGGCTCAACAGATCTATTTTCCCCGCGACATCCGCTGGTTTCTCTCCAATCGGTGGTTTCCAAGACACAGAGGCGAGTTGAGAACATTCATTCAGACCCGTCCCCTGCTTGAAGCGGTGATTAGGCGCCGGGTGATAAAACTGCCCAATGTTACTCTCAAGCCCTCCACCCGCGTGATTGATTATCGCCTTGGCGCCGACAGGCATACTGTGACCGGCGTTTCCGTTCTTGATAGCGACGCGGTGCGGCGCGTGCTCGACGCCGACTTCGTCGCCGATGCAGGCGGACGCGGCGCACTGCTGACCAATTGGCTGGAACGCCAGACATTTGGCGCCTTGCGCGAGACCGTGATGGGGATTGACCTTGTTTACGCGACAACATTCTTTGACCTTCCGCCTGATCCGGGCAGAGATTGGAAAATGTTGGCGTGTCACCCCGAAGCCCCACACCAAAAGAGTGGCGGCGTCATCTGCTCGGTTGAAAATGGTCATTGGCACGTCACGCTGGCCGGATATCACAAAGACCATCCGCCGACAGATCTGGAAGGATTTAAAGCCTACGCCTCCCGCCTGCCGGCACCGGATTTTTATGAGCAGATCAAAGACCTGACCCCTATTGCTCCCATCAGAGGCTATAAATTCCCGGCAAGCCTCCGCCGCCACTTTGATGAAATGCCTGATCTGCCGGATCGGCTGGTCGGCATCGGTGATGTGATTGGCAGCCTCAACCCGGCATTTGGCCAGGGCATGAGTAACGGCGCCATTCAAGTGGACGCCCTGCGCCGCCTACTCTCAAGCAGGGCCGAACGCGGGGGGGACCTTGCAGGGCTGCAATACCCCTTTTACAAACAAGCGACGAAAGCGATTGACCCGGCCTGGAATATGGCCGGAAGCGAAAACTTAAGAGATCCGCTAACGACCGGCCATCGTCCCTGGCACTTTGCTGTTTCCCAATGGTATTCGAACCGCCTCCTTAAATCGCCGGACAATCATGTGGTTCAGCAGTTTTTTCGGGTCATGCATCTGGTTGATCCACCCTCAAGCCTCATGACGCCGGATATGATCAGGCGCGTCCTGGGACTTGGAAAGCTGACCATCGACACAGCACGCCTCCCCGAACCTGGCATCCATAGTCGATAGAGGCCACCCCGCACTCCCCGCCTATCGATTCGAAGGGTAATCAAGAATCCCTTCCCAACAAATACGGGCGTCATCACCTTCACACCAATAAAGTGACTCTTGACGATAGACGGTTCAAAGAACTCAAGAGAACTTGTTCTTTAAAGCGTGCAGCTTAAAGAATATTAACCTTGGTTAACGCTCGCCGGACAGAGGAAATCATTGGCTAGACTTGGGGTATAGCTTCTTCTCTGCCTCTATATATTGTAATTTCAAGAATATGTGAGGATTTCGTCAAAATAAGTGTTAATTTTTCGTTAACATTCCCTTGAATTCACTCATGAGTTGTGATTGCTTAACCACCGAACTTCGGTTGCCAGCCCGCCTTTGGGGAGAACTCGGGGTGGGTGAGCGTGATCGAAACGGCTGATGGAGCATTCACCCTTGCCATCAGAGTAGAACGAACAAAAACAATAAAGAGAGTACAGCGATCATTATGGCAAATTATGAGGACCTGAGGGGCGCTTCCGGGCAGCAGATTTATTATCGGGCGGAGCGGTTTGATCCCAAGCAATTATTCGGTGATCACGGACCCGATACATTCATCGACGGCGCCCAGCACAAACTCCTCAACTTGAGTATCAGCGGCATTGCCACTCTCGATCACACAAGTTCACATAACGAACAGACCGTAGGAGAAACCCTGCCCATTGGAATGAGGATTGAAAACACACCGCTCCACGAAGGCTATGGCCGCGTTGTGCGCGTTGAACAGACAGCTGCGGGATCCAAACTGGCCATTAAACTGATCGATAACAGCCTGGATATTTCCAGAATCTCTCACCAATACAAGGAATATAACCTCAAGCGCGCCCTCAATCAGGGTCGTCTCGAACACCTTGTCTTAGCTGATCCGGGATATCGTCTGCTCTGCGCCGATGCCCTTCATCTGTTGCGTGCACACAAATCAATCTTGCTGGATTGGGAAGAAAAAAATGCGGATAAGCAGCACGATCCACGCTATGGCCGCGACTTTCTGGATTTAGCCGCCCAACAGATCCTGCCTGAGTGGCGCGAATTGAGTGAAAAAGCCAATGACTTCATTGATAAAATTATAGATGACCCCCGCGCCCTTGAACCGGCAAAGCGATTCACGGAAATGGTGCTGACCCCAGAAATTATCGCTGGTCCGATCTGGCGTCGAAGCTATGAGAAACCTTTGGGATACCCAGGTGATTTCCGCGTCATGGATTATGTTTATAGCTGGCAGGACCAGGGGAAAAATCTTTATAGCCAATTAAACCACCGGCTGGGGCTAGATTCTCTGGACTGCGTCGCGGAGCGTATGACCATGGTCCAACAGATCATCGGCCAGGAAGTCATCGAAAAAACCGGCGATGGTCCCGTCAACATCACCAATCTGGCCTGCGGAAGCGCGCAAGAAGTGGTCAATTATCTAGGCCAGGGGCGCCTGTTAAGGCCTGTCTCCTTTACACTGATAGACCAGGATCACAACGCGCTGGCCTATGCCTACGAGCGCGCCTTTCCCCACACCATCCGCTTCACCGGTCAAGCTAAACTTCATTGCCTGCATTCTTCGTTCATGGAGCTGATGAAGGGAGGAACCATCGCCAAGAGCCTTCCCCCGCAAGACATGATCTACACCGTCGGCCTGTTCGATTACCTCAAAGCCCGGCGGGCAGAAAACCTACTCACCACGCTTTTCGAGAGCCTGGCGCCGGGTGGCCTTTTGGTCATCGGCAACCTCAAAGCCAGCCGCAAGATGGGCAGGTGGGCCGCTGAAATGATCTGTGACTGGCCGATGATCTATCGCACAGAGCAGGAAATGCTCGACATGGCGAAAAAAATCAAGGCAGAGAATATTCAACTTCTCACGGACAGAACGGATAAGGTTTATTTATTGCTTCTGCGTAAAGCAGCCTGAACGACTTCTCTCAAGCCACTTTGTCCTGTTGCCCCGGAGTAGCACTCAATTGCCCGGCAACGCAGTCAGGTGGCAGGATAATGGTAATTCTCGTACCGACACCCAGTTTGCTCGATATATCAAGTTCACCTTGGTGCAATTCGATAATCTTCTTAACCAGAGGAAGGCCCAGCCCCGCGCCACCATGTTCGCGCGCCAGAGAACTCTCGACCTGCACAAAAGGCTCGACGATTTGCGGCAAATCCTCCGCGGCAATGCCGATACCGGAATCTTCCACGATAATGCGCACTTTGCTATCCCGAGAGCATTCCAGCGTCACGTAAACTGATCCCCCTTGCTGAGTAAATTTTAGCGCGTTGGAGATCACATTGGTCAGCATCTGGCGCATGAGCCTGGGATCAAGACGCAAGGCAAGACCGCCCTCGGGAAGAGAACTGGAAAGACGAATGCCACTTTTCGCCGCCTCCTCCTGAAACATACGCATGACCTGATCGATCAAATCACAGATTTCAATGTCATCTTCATGCACAGTCAGTTTTCCGGTTTCGGCCCTTGAGAGGTCAAGGACATCATTGATGATACTGAGAAGGTGGCGGCCACTTGTGGCGATGTCACCAATATAGGATTCGTAACGCTCTGATCCTATAGGTCCAAAAATCTTTTGCTGAATCATTTCGGAAAAACCGATAATCGCATTCAGCGGCGTACGCAATTCATGGCTCATCACGGCCAGAAATTCGCTTTTAGCTTTATTGCCCGCTTCGGCCGCATGAAGCAATCGTTCCGACTTCTTCTTTTCTTCCATCAAATAGAAGCTGGAAGCAAAATCACACCGGATATAATAATCAGACCAATACCGTGTCCAGACC
>JAJFIO010000157.1 GCA_021774915.1 Alphaproteobacteria bacterium | reverse complement strand
TTGTTGAGAAGCGCGTTCAGCTTCTCTCCTGAATATTTCGAATAATGCGTCATGGTTGATAGAACCGCTCAGTGTTAGATTGTTCGTAGAGGGGGGGAGTCGGCCGGAGTTTCAAGAGGGATTTCCGGGGTCAGATCCTTTTCAATAAGGTGCCGATTTTCTTCGAGATATTTTATGGCCGCTGCATGCATAACCTGACCGAAACCCTGCACAAAGCGGATACCGGCGGTGTTCGTTTCGGCGCTTGAACTTGTTATTTCGTCTGCGAGGCGCTTCATGGTTGCTATCTGCTGATCCACCAGCTCGGTCATGTGGTTCGGTGGCAGAAGGTCAGCGAAGACGCTCACGAATAAAAATTCTGAACGGTACTTGTCCTCTGCCAAATCCTTGAGAATGGCCTGGCTGAACTCTGCGCGTCCTTCAGCTGTGAGGGAATAGACTTTTTTATCCGGACGGCCGTTTTGGCGTTCATCGCGGCACACCACCAGCCGATCTTCTGCCAGCCGGTTCAATGCCGGATAAATCGAGCCAAAACTGGCTTCAAGACAATGGCTGAAAAGCCCCTGCTCGAACATTTTTCTAATTTCGTAGCCTGTTGCATCCCCGAGATGCAGGACGCCCAGGCAAAGAGTTTTCACATCCATCGCTTGTTTTATCTCCAGGTGGTGCAATGTCTATGCATGCACGCATAAGGAATACCTTATATTGGCCTGATATATATAACTATGCTGGACTGATATATGTATGGATGGCGAGGATGTAAAGTCATAAAACGAAAACATTAACAAGGAAGTCAGATAAAAAGTACGAATATATTGTAATGCCCATAAATAACAAAGACTTATGGATGATCAAGGCATGGCTATGCCGTCCGTACCATTCAGTCTATGGGGAATGTGCGCTTTTAGTCTCGGAAGTTTTTCGCGTAGGCCTCACAAGCACTGACACGCTCGCATAAAGGAATATGGGGGAAGGCTTTACGCAAGGCGTTGAGGGCCGCAGATGCGGTGGCCGGTTCCAGATCTTCAAGCAGATGCTGCATATCCGACAGGGAAGACCATGAAGGATTTCGTGGGACTTTGGTTAACTCACGCAACAAACTATCGCCAGACTTTGGCATCCCCACGCCCTTTTGTAAGATGCTTTACAGCTTACTATGAGGCTGAAGGGTATAATATTTCCTAAACAAACAAGATTCAGGAGGCTGTTGTCATTCCGATAGAACTGATAAACTGAGTATCAGCCAGGCTCTGAATTTGGACTGGGGTATATGAGGTCTATCGTGCGACGCCGAGAAAATGACGATAAAAATTATAATAAGAACGCAAACCAGGGTCTAAATGGTAGTTCCAGTGTGGATGCTAGGAGGGATGCTCCGCCTCATGCTTTAAGACGCAAGACGGGGCGATGGCGGCACACCTATGCTGCTATTGATCTTGGCACCAACAATTGCCGCCTGCTGGTGGCCAAGCCATCACGTGGTGGGTTTCGTGTTGTTGATGCGTTTTCACGTAACGTTCGGCTGGGAGAAGGCGTTGAGCAGACAGGGTATCTTTCCCCGGTGGCAATGGATCGCACGGTTGACGCGCTCAAGATTTGTGCCCAAAAAATAGAACGTAGGCGGGTCACACGCACCCATGCCATTGCGACGGAAGCTTGCCGTCTGGCGGGAAATGGTGCTCAGTTTATTGCCCGTGTACAAGCCGAGACCGGATTGTCTCTGGATATCATTCCGGCGGATGAGGAAGCCAGGTTAGCGGTGACCGGGTGTGCCTCGTTGGTGGACCGGACTTGCGATTCCGTTTTGATTTTTGATATTGGGGGTGGCAGCACGGAGCTCGTCTGGCTGGACCTGCGGCGCAATGATAAATATTGCAAGGTGCATCAGGGGAAGGGGGCCATGCAGGCATGGGCGTCACTTCCCTATGGGGTGACCAATCTGGCAGAACGTTATGGGACGGGCGCAATTACCCCTGCGGTCTATGAGAAAATGGTGGGTGAAGTGGTTGAATCTCTGATGGTTTTCGATGAGGCGGAAGTCTTGCGGCCAGTATTTGAGGAGGGGCGTGCTCATATGCTGGGCGCATCGGGTACAGTGACCACCATGGCTGGCGTGTATATGGGACTTGATCGTTATGACAGGTCCCGCGTTGATGGCGCTTGGATCGATGTGCCTCATATGCGTGAAGTCTCTTACAAGCTGGCGTCTATGGATTATGAGGCCCGCGTGGCTGAGCCTTGTATTGGTGAAGATAGGGCTGACTTCGTCATCGCCGGTTGCGCTATCTTTGAGGCTATACACCGTGTCTGGCCATGTCAGCGTATGCGCGTGGCGGACCGGGGGTTAAGGGAGGGAATGCTACTCGCGCTTATGGATAAAGCCGATAAAGAGCATCGTGGCCGGCGGCGTGGAAGTCGCAAGCATAAAGATCATCATGGCGCCGCGTCCCCGGAGAAAGCATAAGCCGTATGTCTGACAGGCAAAAATCAAATGATCGCACCCGTGGCAGGGTCGATCAATCAGGCCCTGCTCGCGGTGAGGCAAGCCAGGACGCCCGGGGCGAGCGTTTGCTCAAGAAAAAGGTTAAATCCGCCCGGGGCCGCAAAATATCCTCGACGCTTTGGCTTGAACGTCAATTGAACGACCCCTACGTCGCGGCCGCGAAGAAGGCGGGGTATCGCTCCCGAGCGGCCTTTAAGCTCATTGAGCTGGATGATAGGTTTGGTTTTCTCTCTTCCGGGGCGCGCGTGGTCGATCTTGGCGCAGCGCCCGGAGGCTGGTCGCAAATTGCGCTCAAGCGCACCTCAGGAAAAAATGCCTCAATGGATGGCACACCTCATATATTGGCGGTCGATATTCAAGTCATGGAACCCATAACAGGGGTATTGGCGCTCCAGCTTGATTTTTTGGACCCACAGACACCGGATGAGGTTCAACGCCATCTGGGCGGAAAAGTCGATGTGGTTCTGTCTGACATGGCTGCGCCCGCGACCGGGCATAAACCGACCGATCATGTGCGTATCATCGCTTTGTGTGAGGCGGCTCTCAATTTCGCTATTCATGTTTTGCGTCCCGGGGGGCATTTTGTAGCCAAAGTCTTACAGGGAGGCACGGAGCGGGACCTGCTGCTCAAGATGAAAAATAGCTTTCACTCTGTGCGGCACGCCAAGCCGAAGGCCAGCCGCGCTGAATCGGCTGAGGTCTATGTGGTGGCTCTGGGATTTAAGGGGCAAGGGGCGTAAAGCCTTGAGTGTTTCCAGGGAAAGCGGGTACCGGTTTTCCGTCCGGAAACACGACAGGACAAAAACCCTAAGGGTTCATTTTTTCAAATTTCGCTTCCCTCAGTCTTTGCCTCGCCAAGAAGCTATGTTAGACATCGCAACCGCGTGCCTAAGGTTTCGCTTCGTGCAGGCGGGATGAAGGAGATGAGCCTTGGAAGTCAGCGAATATCTTGCATTTGACGATGTTCTGATTAAGCCAAAGGCCTCGGATGTCTTACCCGGTCAGGTAGATACCAAGTGCCGTCTGACCTCATCTGTTGCCTTGGGTATTCCCATCATTTCAGCCGCTATGGACACGGTCACTGAAGCACCTTTGGCGATTGCCATGGCGCAGGCCGGGGGTATGGGGGTGTTGCATCGGAATATGACGCCTGATGAGCAGGCTGAGGAAGTCCTGAAGGTGAAACGGTACGAATCGGGCATGGTGGTGAACCCGGTTGTGATGAATCCCGCACAGACGCTTGAAGACGCTCTGGATATTATGGAGCGCCACAGGATATCGGGTATCCCGATCGTCGATGCACCGATTGGATCGAAAAAAATTGGGCGACTGGTTGGAATCCTGACCAATAGGGATGTTCGCTTTGCTTCCAACCCGAATCAACCCGTTTCGGAATTGATGACGCGCGATTTGGTTACCGTTAAAGGCGTGGTCGATCTGGGAGAAGCCAAGAGGCTGCTTCATAAACATCGGATTGAGCGACTTCTTGTGGTTGACGATGATCAATGCTGCATCGGTTTGATTACGGTCAAGGATATGGAGAAAGCGGAGCGCCATCCCAATGCCTGCAAGGACGAACGGGGGCGTTTGCGCGTGGCGGCGGCCACCACAGTAGGGGATTTGGGATTCGAGCGCGCAGCCGTGCTCATTGAATCCGGTGTGGATCTTCTTGTGGTCGATACGGCGCATGGCCATTCAACGCGCGTGATTGACACGGTCAATCGGATCAAGAGAGAGTTTGGTCAAGCGCAGGTGATGGCAGGCAATATAGCGACAGCGGAAGCAGCGCGGGCCCTGATTGATGCCGGGGCCGATGCGGTTAAGGTCGGGATTGGCCCCGGATCCATATGCACCACGCGAATCGTTGCAGGAGTTGGTGTTCCTCAATTGTCAGCAATCCTTGATGTTATGAAGGTGACAAAAGATGCTGGGATTCCCGTGATTGCCGATGGTGGCATTAAGTATTCCGGTGATGTGGCCAAAGCCATCGCTGCCGGGGCAGATTGCGTTATGATAGGTTCACTTTTTGCGGGCACGGAAGAAAGCCCGGGTGAGGTTTTTCTTTATCAGGGGCGTTCTTATAAATCCTATCGGGGCATGGGGTCCGTTGGTGCGATGACGCGCGGATCAGCCGACCGCTATTTCCAACAGGACATCACCGATACATTAAAGTTAGTGCCGGAAGGCATTGAAGGGAAAGTTCCCTATAAAGGACCGATCAACACGATCATCCACCAACTATCCGGAGGATTGCGCGCAGCCATGGGCTATACAGGTTCATCAAATATTCCGGATTTTCAGGCGCGAGCGGAGTTTGTGAAGATTACCGATGCAGGTTTGAGAGAAAGTCATGTTCATGACGTTTCCATTACAAGAGAATCTCCAAACTATCCGACTACGAACTAATATGGGGCGTGAATATTGCCTGAGAGGTTATTCTTCTATCTGCAAGAATTTCGAGTTTTTATGATACGTCCCGTCTCTTCTGTGATTGCTTTTCAATGACCCCAGGTGCGCAATATCAGGCTGCAATAGATTTGTTGCAGGCCTTTGATGGATCCCATCAACCTCTTGATCGTTTTTTCTCCGACTGGTCTCGGGCGCACCGTTTTGCAGGATCCAAAGATCGGGTCAAGATCAAGGAAATCGTATATTCAGTGATGCGCCGACGGGCTGATTTCGCCTGGCATATGGGTGAAGCAACGCCGCGCGCATTGGTTTTGGCCGAATTATTTTTTGAACAAGAACAATCGCTCAATACGGTGGCTGATTTATTCAATGGAAGAAAATATTGTCCTGAGCCTCTGACGCTCAAGGAAATCAAAACTTTTTCTGAAATCAGACAAAAACGGATGGACCCGGAGAGCTCGGACCAAGACATTCCTGATTCCATTCAATACAACTTCCCCGAATGGTTGATGGATGAGTTGAGCATTCCTGACGGTTCAACGCGGCATCACGAGATGGCTGCCCTTTCCAAGCGCGCCCCGGTGGATCTCAGAGTAAATACCTTGAAGGAAGACAGGGAAAGTGTTCTCCAATCTGTCAAAGCTGAGGGCATCCGTCTTGATCTGTGCGCTTTTAGCGAATTGGGTATTCGACTAACGGCAAAACCAGATGGCAGTTATGTCAATATTCGAGGGACGCGGGCCTATAAACAAGGTCAGATTGAAATTCAGGATGAGGCGATGCAAGTCGTTTCCTTACTCATAGGGGCGGAACCGCGCCATCAGGTACTGGATATGTGTGCGGGAGGAGGGGGTAAAACTCTGGCGCTCGCTGCTGTCATGCGAAATAAGGGGCAGATTTTTGCGTGTGATACGCATGAGAAGCGTCTTGTGCAGATGAAAGAACGTCTTGATCGGGCCGGTGTCCGCAACGTTCAAACCAGGGTGATTTCTGATATAGGGGAGTCCCAAACACAGGACCCGGATTTTGCCGAAGACGCGAACCGTTTCGATAGGGTCTTGCTGGATGTTCCTTGCAGTGGATCCGGTGTCTGGCGCCGGAGGCCTGATGCGAAATGGTCGCTCACCCGGGAACGTCTGGATGGTTTTATCTCCACTCAGCGCGCCATATTGGCGCGAGCCGCGCCTCTGGTGAAGCCGGGGGGACGCTTGATCTATGTGACCTGCTCGTTGTTCGGGTGCGAAAATGATGACCAGATAACGGCTTTCCTGGATTCCCATGCCGATTATCGACTTCTACCCCTTTATGAAGAATGTCTGGCGACGGACCGGCTTCAGGGAGAATTACTGGTTGAAGAAGCCAATGTGGAGAATTCGAAGACCTTGTTGATGACCCCCGGAACCACTCATACAGATGGCGCCTATATTGCCGTTTTGGAGCGCCAGCGTTAACAATAGACTGGCTTTCAGTGATGAGTCGTAGGTGGTGCCGGATTCATCGGCTCTTATTTTAAAGTAACTTGAGTGATAAAATGTATAATCAATTGATAAGACTGATTTTTTCCTCTTTGCTGCTGCTCATGCTATCGGTGTTCATCATTACCGGCAGCACACTGGTATCGGCTTCCGGTGCGACGAAGCAGGCGTCGTCAGATCTCTTAGGCAAGGGGATCACTCAACTGCAGGACAAAGAATATCTTCAGGCGATCAGATTATTCGAACAATCCATTGTGGCAAATCCGGCGAATGCACAAGCTTATAGTTATCTGGGGCGCAGCTACCAGGAGGTCGGAAATTCGGATCGCGCGTATAAATACTATGATATTGCGCTGACAATTGATCCTGAAGAGCGTAGGGCACTGAGTTGGAGCGGCGAAGTGGATGCGGTTGATCGCGAAATGGATCTCGCAGCCGAGAAACTGGCGAAGCTCGAGCGGATCTGCGGATCCACCTGTGCGGAATATCAGTTCCTGCAATCGGCCATCAATAACACCAAGACAGAAAACTAGCTTGTCCCTACAGCAGACTAACACTGGTGGAGAAGGAGACGGTCAGGAAGATCGTATCCTGATTATTGATTTCGGATCTCAGGTGACGCAACTCATCGCCCGCCGGGTCCGTGAAAGTGGTGTCTATTGCGAGATCATGCCGTTTAACACTGCGGCGGAACATGTCGATGATTTTTCACCCAAAGCCATTATCCTGTCTGGTGGGCCTGCGAGTGTAACGGGAAGTGATACGCCGCGCGCCCCTGATCGTATCTTTCAACTGGGCATTCCCATTCTGGGCATTTGTTATGGCCAGCAAGCCATGGTGGCGCAATTGGGTGGCGTGGTTGAGACCGCGGATCACCGGGAGTTTGGCCGGGCCGAACTGACGCTCACCAAGCAAAATCCTTTATTCGAAGGCGTGTGGGAAGAAGGGGAACACGCCCAGGTCTGGATGAGCCATGGTGACAGGGTGATCGAACTTCCCACCGGTTTTCATGTTGTGGGCAGCAGCGCCAACGCGCCCTATGCGGCGATAGCCGATGAAGCCCGGGATTTCTATGCTGTTCAGTTTCATCCCGAAGTCATGCACACGCCGCGCGGCGCAGCTCTCCTGAAAAACTTCACCCACCGGATTGCCGGCTGTCAGGGTAATTGGACCATGGCGGCGTTTCGCGAAACTGAAATCGCCAAAGTCCGCGCGCAGGTCGGCGATGCCCGCGTTATTTGCGGCTTGTCGGGCGGGGTCGATTCTTCCGTCGTGGCGGCGCTGTTGCATGAGGCGATTGGCGATCAGCTTACTTGTGTTCTGGTTGATACGGGGCTGATGCGGGCCGGCGAAGCGTCTCAGGTCGTGGCGCTTTTTCGTGACCATTATAATATCCCTCTGGTTCATGTTGAAGCGCAGGATCTGTTTTTGGATAAATTGAGCGGGGTGAGTGACCCTGAAGCCAAGCGAAAGATTATCGGGGCGACCTTTATTGATGTGTTCGATGAAGAAGCAAAAAAAATCGAAGGCGCGTCATTTCTGGCTCAAGGCACGCTTTACCCTGATGTGATTGAAAGCGTTTCATTCACCGGCGGACCCAGTGTCACCATCAAATCGCATCACAATGTGGGCGGTCTGCCTGAGCGCATGAATTTGAATCTGGTCGAGCCTTTGCGCGAATTGTTCAAGGACGAAGTGCGCGCGTTGGGCCGCGAGCTTGGCCTGCCTGAAAAATTCGTCGGCCGACATCCTTTTCCGGGGCCGGGCCTGGCGATCCGTATTCCCGGCGCCATCAGCGAAGAAAAACTAGGTATCTTACGCAAAGCAGATGTGGTCTATCTCGATGAAATCGAAAAGTCCGGCCTCTATGATGAGATCTGGCAGGCCTTCGCGGTTCTTCTCCCCGTCCAGAGCGTTGGCGTGATGGGAGATGAACGCACCTACGATTATGTCTGCGCCTTGCGCGCCGTGACCTCGACCGACGGCATGACGGCGGATTATTACCCGTTCACACACGACTTTTTAGGCCGCGTGGCAACACGGATCATCAACGAAGTGCGCGGTATTAACCGTGTGGTCTATGACATCACCAGCAAACCGCCCGGCACGATCGAGTGGGAGTGAGGTGCGGCTATCGCAGTCTATCAACAACTATCGGAAACATTATAAGTGCACGGAGAAAAAAGTTTGTCTTCAGCGCTTATGCTCTTTTTTCTTGTAAGAAGTGCATTCAGAAGATTCTTCAGCCATCATAGAATCCACGGCAAGCTTCTGTAAAACTCGGATACGCGCTCAAAGCACTCCTCGAAATCTGGCACCTCACCCAGTTCCACTTCCAACGTACCCCACTCTGCGCCTGATCTCTTTTTGACTTCTGGATCTTCGAGGGATAGCCGCGTCGGTTCAATGTATCTTGATCGGCTTTTTTCCATTAAGGTATCCAAGATTTGCGCACGAATAGCAAAATCAAGATCGTTATCTGCGACGAGAAAATGAAGATCATAGACGTCCTGTCGACGATTTCGATTGCGCGTCATCTGTTGAGGCATGGCTCGGTATTTCTCAGCGATTAGATCAATGAGACTGTAAGCCCGAAGTTCACGTCCACCGGTCAGTTCAAGGACTTGGATTTGTCGCATGGTTTCGTTGAAGGAGATGTCTAAGTCGATGACACCTGGTGCTTTTCCCTCTAGCAACGCCTTTTCCTGTCTCGTCCCCCGTTGTGCGTAAGCGATCTTGATTTTTAACGCCGGAAATTTTGCCTTTTCGAAAATGGCTTTTGGCTGGCGTTTGACTGAATGAATTTTAAGAATGAGGTCAGTGTATCCGAGGGCTGCAGCGGCGCGTGGGAACGCAGAATCCAATAGTCTTTGGATACGAATGTCGACATCGTTATCCACTGTAAGGTCTGCTGTCAGATCGATATCACCGGTCTGACGTGGACTATCGTACACAAGTCCCATGAGGATGCCGCCCTTTAGGAACAGCCTGTCATTGAGAGGGGCTGAGATGGCAATGGCGTTCAAGGTGATCTCGGCTGCCTGGCGTTGTTGGTAGGCGACGGGGTTGGCTTTTGCACGGTCAACCCAACCCGCGACATTGATTTCCAAAACTGGCTTAGACATTGAGCGAGATCATCCAGGTTTCGGAAAAAGTCGGTGCGAATTTTTTGGTTGGATCAAGTTTACGGCTACCACCACGTTGGCTTAGTGCCTTCCAGGGGATTACACCTGGATGGTGTAATCCCAGACGTTCTTCGAGAATGTATCCAGCCCGGCTCTTGACCAGTCCGCTGGAGGTTGTATCGACGGCTGTAACGATTTCATCAAGGTAGGTTTCCGCATGTTCTTCCCAAACATCGAGAATATGGGACATACCTCCGCAAAGATCGGGTTTCTGGAGCATGTCTAGAAATGTCTGACCAATGGTGGATAAACGGACGTCATTGGTGCGGTTCTTCAAAAAATTACCGGCGATTTTGCTTTCATAAATGTGTACGAGCCTCCGGCGTACGAGAGCGGGATGTTTGATGACCTTCAACGGGAAGGGAGTATTCTTGTCTTCACCTAGGGTATCAGCCATGTAGGTTTGAAGCTGAGCCGCTGCTGTCTTGCGATCAGGGCGGGTCAGCAGCAATGCATCAGGACTACGATCCGTAAGGCCCCATCGTTGCATGGCAGAAAGATGAGAGACGTAGCAAGTCGGGTCGACGAGACAAATTATGTTTTCCGCTGGAAGGTCGGAGACTGTCAGGACTCGAATGACACGGGCTCCGTAGTCCCGGTCTGCGCCTATCATGCCCGTCTTTTTCAAGTTTAACCGCAGACGCGTGTAGTCATTTTGGGTTGGAGTTGTGCGGCGTAAATACAGTTTTTTGTCGGCTGACTCTGCATACATTTGCCGTATTAGCTGGAAGAAGCTGAATTGTGTCAGGACTGGTTTGCCATTAGCTTCAAGCAACTTGGCCAGATAGCTTCCTGCACGGGTTGGTTTTTCCGGGTAAGTTCCCGGAATTTGTTCTAAAAATTTTGGCACTATATACCTTTATAAACGTCCTGAGGACGTTTATAAAGGTATATAGTTCAAATGTCAAGAAAACTCTTCGGTATAATGAGTGAGAAATCTAAAGGAATGTATTCTCAGTGGAACCTTGTATACGTCCTTAGGACGTATACAAGGTTCCACTGGGCTTGTAAATTCAAAATTAAATTAAAGACTAAACACAATTGCACAAAACTCCCTGTGCATCGTGATTTGGTCGCTACCCATCAATTCCCACCTATAAGTTATATATTTGAAGAGGGCGCATTTTTAGTGAGTTAAAGGTATTCCTGATTGTATGTGCATTCCGTCGTACCTCAAAGACTACTGGAATTAATGGCTTAGCGTTCTTGAAAAAATGGAGTGGGAGTGAGGTGCGGTCAGTGTTCCAC
The DNA here is from genome assembly GCA_021774915.1 of Alphaproteobacteria bacterium. Taxonomy (GTDB): domain Bacteria; phylum Pseudomonadota; class Alphaproteobacteria; order SMXP01; family SMXP01; genus JAJFIM01. Next base: position 17,104 of record JAJFIO010000157.1, on the reverse strand, counting down.
CACCTTCCTGTAGAGGTGCCAGGTGGCGTGGCCCAGGATCGGCATTACGATAGCCAGTCCGAAAAAGAAGGGCAGGGAGCCGAGGACCAGCCCGGCCGCTATGATCAAGCCCCATACCGCCATGGGGACGGGATTGGCCAGAACCACGCGGATGGAAGTTTGTACTGCCGTGAGCGCGCTCACCTCCCGGTCCAGCAGCAGTGGAAACGACACCACGATGGTGCTAAACACGCCAAGGGCAAAAAGAAAGCCAACGCCGCTGCCTATGATGATCAGCCTCCATCCCTGATCGGTGGTAAAGACCTGGGTTGCGAAAGCGGTGAGCGATGTGGGCGCTTCATCGCCGAAAATCATCGTATAGATATTTTGTGCGGTAAACAGCCAGATGAAGAACACCGCCAGAAGAACAAGCCCAAGTCTTTCAATGGCGCGGATGGATGGGGACCGGCGCACGTTGAATGCGCTGGCCCAGGAGGCTTCCAACCCCAATTCACGGCGGCGGGAGAGCTCATAAAGGCCGAGCGCCGCAACAGGGGCGATCAGGGCAAAGCCGGCGCTGATCGGGAAAAGCAGTGGCAGGACGTCATAGCCGAATGTCAGTCGGGCCAAGACCAGGCCGATAATCGGATAAATGATCGCCATAAGGAGCAAATGGGTCGGCCATTCTTTGAAGTCATCATAGCCTCTGGCCAAGACCTCCCTGAGGTCCGCCAAAGTGATACGGGTGATAGCTGGTTGTACGGTGGTTATTTCCGCAAGGTCGACGGTGTTTTGGTTCGCCATGGGTCGCGCCTCCTCAAGCATGGGTGCGAGCGGCCATCTGCGCCGAAATGAAAAGCGTCCAATCCGGCCGCTATTTTAGCGCCGGATCTATAAGTCCGGCGGGGCGTTCACTATACCGTCATCCCGACCCCCTGTCGCCTCAGGCGTGTTCACGTTTTTGAGGGGAACCGGCGCGACAAGTGCTTATTTCAACGATTCGAGGTAAGCGAGAAGATTATCGATTTGCTCAGGCTCGAAGGCAAATTCGGGCATTTGCAGGGCCTGTTGATGGTTAACGCTGATGCCTTCGGCCAAGGCTTCAGCCAGATATTCCACCGGCCAACGGGTCACCACCTCGGCGAAAGGGGGAGCCGCCGCTTGCGGACTCTGTTGGCCGCCGCTGATATCGTGGCATACTGAACAAAAGGTGGTGGCCAGAACCTTGCCCGCTGCAACGTCGCCTGTGGGCAGTTCTCCGGGTAGAGCCAAATCGCTGCGATTTACAGCGCTCCATCTTCCCCCGAATCCTATGATAAAGATGATGATTACGAGGCCGAAGACGGCCAGAAGAAGACTATTCGCGTTGCGCATGGGTAAGATTATACTCTCAATTGCCTGTTCTTGGGGATACTCAAGTGACTTAGTTTGGTCACAATATGACCCTATCGTCTCCTGCGCGCCATAGTGGATTTGCGGTATTTCGAGTGGAAGTTGACATGACGCGAACTTGGATCAGAATATATTTGGCCATTGTTTTGAGTTCGGCTCCAGCTATGGCCGAAATTGCGGAAACCTCATGGACTGAGGAGGCGGAACGCTGTTTTGCCATTGCCGATGATCCGGAACTGGGCGTCGAAGCCTGCACGCAAGCCATAGACAGAGGTGGCCTGAGTGATGAGGACCTGGCTGTAACCTACTCAAATCGCGCGATCTCCTATCAGGATATCGGCAATTTCAAAGCTGCCCTTCAGGACATGGATGTGGCCATTTCTTTGATGCCGGAAGATCCGGGGCATCTCAGCAATCGTTCCACGGTTCTGATCGACCTGAAGCGCTATGACGATGCTCTCAAATCTCTGAATTTAGCGCTGAAGATTGACCCTTTCGATCCATACGCCCTGAATAATCGCTGCTGGGTTCGTGCGCTAACGGGCAAATATGAAGCCGCGTTGACGGATTGCGATATGGCGCTCGAAGGAAACGAATTTGACGCCTTCGCTTTTGCGACGCGGAGCTATGTTCACACAAAAATGGGCCGTTTCGATCAAGCGCTGGAAGACGGTAACGCATCGGTTGAGTATGCCCCTGATATTTGGGAATCCAACTTTTACCGTGGCTTAGTTCATCAAGCGCGCGGAGAGCAGGAAAAGGCCGTGGGGGATTTCAAACGAGCCTTTGAAATCGCGCCCCGTGTCAGGGAAGTTAAAGAGAAAATGCGCGAGATGGGTCTGCTTAAGCAATAGCGCTTGAGACAATCTGCTCTCATTTTACAATCCTTCATTTAAGTGACATATGAGACTAAATTCGTGGGAAGATCATTATTTATCGCGGGCGCTATACCGTTCCTCATCCTGGGGTTTGTCCACACGGTCTATACCTTCTTCGATATGGTCCGACCCTCGAAATTGGTGCCCAAGGATGCCGATTTGATGGGCGCCATGAAGCAGAGCACCCTGCGGATCACCCGCGAGACGACGATGTGGAAAGCCTGGGTGGGCTTTAATATCAGTCATGGAATCGGAGTTCTCTTCTTCGGATTCGTCTATTTTTATCTGGCCCTGATTGATTTTGAGGCCCTTCAAGGCATTCCCGTCCTTCTTTATCTCGCGCCGGTTCTCGCCGCGATTTACCTTTGCCTTTCGTTGACTTACTGGTTTCGCATTCCCGCCATCGGGTCGGCAATCGGCGCCGCGTGTTTTCTCGCAGGCCTCTGGGTGTAAGTGGTCGTTCTCAGCCGCGCTGGCAAGTGTGCATCCATGGTGATTCCAATCCACGGCACTCCTATGTGCACTATGATCTAAAGGGTTTGATTAAGCCGGCACGCTTGGCCATTTTGGATAACGTAGACAGTACCTATTGGATGTACAGTATGTGCGTCGCCGAGCTGCGCTGCACCTACCCACTCCGCGTGCCAGCCCATCCAATAAGCGAATGGTTGGGGAATATATTTCGCCAGCGTTGAAATCGGATTGCCCAGAGCTTCGAGCTCGGATTCAAGCCAGCCCACTCGATAGGGACGCGCCCTCAGGCCTATGCCCACAATCAAACCATCTTGCACCATGACGAGGCTTCTGGCGGGTGAGCCGTCAGGTCCCGTCGCCCATCCGGAATATTGCCTGGTGTTGAAGGTGGCACGTTTCGTGATCTCGCTGAACTTTCCTGCGCAGATTTTGTCCTGCAGTATCTGAAAATGACTTTCCATTGGTTGGCCAAGCAGATGCAGAAGAGGTTCTTTGTAGAGATCGTATCTATTGGCTTTGATGAACGGCATTCCAAGAAGGACTGCTTGCGGTCGATTGGGCTGGAATCTCCGCGCCAGTTCAAGGTCAAAGTCCGGCCCCGTCGTTGCCAACTGTATTGCATTGCCAAGCAAGTAGGCATGGAGCCACTGCGAGGGAAAGATTGCTCGGAAATTGACGATGAGTACTAGCAGGCTCATCGCCATCAAGGCGAGCTTTAGAAAGTGCCTTGAGCGCCTCCTGAGACAGCCAGACAACCCAGATAAGTGTGTCCAGATGAGGGCTACTATCGTCGCCCAGTACAAGACCGAGACAGGCAAATATCTTGGCGTTTGAGACAATGCATAAAGATCAAATTTATCGCCGCGCCCCAGAGCCATGAGAAAAGTGGCTGCTGCCAACGTCCACATGATTGAGCAAAGGCCTGCGATCGGACCCCGTGGTTCGCGGCGTTTCCATACCAGCCAACTTGTATAGGCAAGGAAGAGTAGCGCCGCTGACCCGAATAGACCGGAAACAAGCAGTTTCTTCGAAAGGACTCCGGGCACCAGTGCTCCGAATGGCGAGCCTAGGTTCAAGACCGGAAACGAGAAAAGCGGCAACGGATTATGAAATACGTTAAGAGAGACCGGAATATTGGAGCGCCCCCCCCCGCAATCAGGCAATTGGGTAAAGACGAGTGCAGTCGCAATAAGCCCCACCAGCAGCCAGACCGCAGGCCAAACCCTTTCCGTCCGTGCAAGAAGCAAGATCACTACGGTCGCCCCCCAGACGGAAGCCCCCCAGCCAAAGCTGGTGGTCGCGATCATCCCGCCAGCAAAAATGAGAACCTTGCTGTATGCTGGGCCCGCTTTTTGGGCGACCTCTCGAGACACGCCAAGAGCCGCCAGAAGCGCGCCTGCTGCGGCAATCTGATCATGAAACGCCATCCCCCAAACAAGCTGGCTGCGCATGACCAGCCAGACGCTGACTGCGCAAATGGAAGCAACCGGTACCAGACCTTCCAGGCTCATTGTTCCCGTGCTCGATCCTGTACGAAGACTTGAAACGGGACGGGCGACCAATGAGAGGAGACATCCATTGCATAAAGCCAGCATCCAGACCGTAATGGCTCTCAGTTGAGGATCGCCATCGCTGAAGACGAGAAAGCTGCGATAAAGCAGATTGGGCAGTACGAGAGGGTGGCCGTTATGTTTGCAAACAATAGAATTACTCCAGCCATTTTCCATGAAGAACGACAAAGAGACCCATTCATCAGCAAAAAATACGGGATTGAATGATGTTAAAATGACATAAAAACTGACCAAAACAGAAATGAAAGAAGTGAGAAATAACACTCGAAAATATGAGAAAGATGGCATAGGGAATGTGAGTTGCATAACTGGGTAAAATTCTTGCTCTTTGCTTGCTATCTGCTTTGTAGTTCTTCAGTGTGTGGCGGCGACCATGCGAATGTGCATCAATAGCCTATATTTACCAAGTAATCTTGTGTTTCATGGTTACCATGCTTAAGTCTTACTCTTATTCACACATTGAGAATGGCCCTCTTCGATGGGCGATGGTCATGGTTCGATTTTGAGGCCCTGAAAGGCATTCCCGTCCTTCTTTATCTGGCCCCGGCTCTTGCTGCGATCTACCTTGGTCTCTCTCTGAAATTCTGGTTTCGCATTCCCGCCATCGGCTCCGCATTCGGTACGGCGTGCTTTTTCATGGGCGTTTGGGTGTCAGCCTGATTGGCCCGTATTGAGGCAAAGTTATTTATCATAAAATCCTCTCAACTTATTGAAATAAATATAAAATATAGCGCTCAAGAATATTTGATTTTGTACATGGAAAGGACGCGCCGATAAGGGTTTGCCAATCGCGATTGTGCGCGCTAAGGTTCTGTCGCCTTTGTCGATCGGGCGATACTATGAGCGTCCGGCAAAGTGGCTACATAAACCAACTTTAACCAAAACCGAGTGGGCATTGCTAAGCGCCGTTCGGAAAGGAAGGTGTTATGTCTAGCCACACAAAAATCAAACGCACCACTGTTTCAAAAATTGCTGCGCGTAAGGGCGGCGAACCCATTGTCTGTCTGACGGCGTATACTGCTCCGATGGCGCGCCTCCTGGACGACCATACGGATTTGCTTTTGGTCGGGGATTCGGTCGCCATGGTCCTTCACGGGATGGACAGTACGATCGGTGTGACGTTGGAACACATGATCATGCACGGTCAGGCCGTTATGCGTGGGGCGAAAAAGGCGCTGGTCGTGATTGATATGCCCTTCGGTTCATATGAAGAGAGCCCGCAAGTGGCCTTCCGCAATGCGTCTCGTCTGATGCAGAAAACCGGTTGCACGGCCGTGAAATTCGAAGGGGGCAAGCGTATGGCGCAAACCATACGCTACCTGACCGAACGCGGCGTGCCGGTTATGGGGCACATCGGTCTGATGCCCCAATTGGTGCATGTGAAAGGTGGTTACCGGGTGGTTGGCCGTCATTCCGCTGAATGGGCGGCCATTGAGGCTGATGCCGAGGCTGTTGAACAGGCCGGGGCGTTTGCTGTGGTGTTGGAGGGGATCGCCGAACCTCTGGCGGAAAAAATCACAAAATTCCTGACGATCCCGACCATAGGCATTGGGGCCTCTGCCCAGTGTGACGGTCAGATTCTGGTCACGGACGATTTATTGGGTCTGTCGGAACACACGCCGTCTTTTGTGAAAAAATATGCTGATCTGTCGCAACAGATCGACAGGGCAGGTGAAGCCTATGCCAAGGACGTGAGGGCGCGCCATTTCCCTGGCCCGGATCACGTCTATGGGATGAAGCTCGTGCGGAATACAAAAGCGAGTTGATCTGAAGTCACCAAATTGTGGATTTTCAAGGCATATCGGAGTGTATCTCCTGAATGCTTGGGCTATGGCTTGTGAAATTGCATTCAGGACTGAAGAAGCACTTGCCTTTCTGAGATGAACTACGCTAAGTCTTTGTTATAAAAAGGTTTATGTTTGTTTGCGTCACGACACATGAAACGATAGGTTTAGCCCGTCGGGGAGCCGGGATTCCGTCTGTTTTCAGCCAGTCTCGTGACCCGGACAGCGGCCGAAAATCATTTCTGAAAGTTTATCTTACCCTTTTAAGGAGCCTGAGCGTTGAGCGACCCATTTCGCGAAGTCGATGAAGAGATTCGTCATGAGATGTATAAAAAACTGTGGGCGCAATACGGCCATTTCGTGATCGTAGCGGCTATTGTGATCGCCGGGGGAACCTTGGCCTATCAAGGGTGGCAATCCTATTCAAAGGCCCAAAAGGAATCCCGCTCGGATCAATTTATAGCCGCAGTTGAATTGCTGGACTCAGGCGCAACTCTTGAACAAGCCTCTGCGGCATTTCAATCGGTGGCAAGGGAATCAAGCAGTGGCTACCGTCTGCTCGCCAAGTTTCATGAGGCCGCTCTTTTAACGGATTCAGGAAAGGCTTCAGAGGCTGTGGCTGTTTATGATCAGATTTCAGTAGACGGTGCGGCCATGTCTATTTTTCAGGACCTAGCCAGGATTCGTGCTGCGCAAGCTTTGATCGATAGCGCCAGCCTGTCAGACGTGAAGGCTCGTGTTGCTAGTATCTTAAACGATACCAACCCGTGGCGTTTTTCAGCGCGCGAAACGGTGGCGCTGGTGGCTTATCGGGAAGGCAATATTGAAGAAGCGCGCAATGGCTTTGAGAGTCTGGTTCTTGATATACAAACGCCGCCCAGCATCAAAGAACGGGCCAATGAAATGATTGCGGTGATTGGCTTTCCTGATGTGTTGGAGGGTGCCGCTACACCCGATATCTTGCAAGCACTGGAAGAGGCATTACAAACACAAAGTGATGAAAAGAGCGATGAATAAGAAGGTGGAACTAATGGAGAGCGACATGCAAATGAGGCTTTGGATGAAAAGGGCGAGTCTTGTCATCGCGCTGTGTTTCGGTCTTTCTGCTTGTGGTGGGTTATCTAAGTTGAATCCTTTGAATGTGCTGGGCGGTGATGAAGAAAATGATGAGTCAGAGATAGCCGGGGAGCGCATTTCTGTTCTTAGTCTGGAGCAAAACTTGGAAGCTGATCCACGGCTTGCGGATACGGAAGTTGTTCTTCCTCCCCCTTATGTTAATCGTAATTGGTCGCAGCCTGGCGGTTATGCCAGCCACGCCATGCATCATCTCCAGATTGCTCCTGAAATCAACAAGGTCTGGAGTGTGAACGCCGGTAAGGAATCGGATAATGAGGCCCGCATTCTCTCATCTCCGATTGCGGCTGATGGCAAAGTTTTCGTGAGAGACGCCAAGGCTGGTGTCGCGGCCTTTGATATGGAGACGGGTGAAACCTTGTGGGAAGTGGATCTCACTCCGCCAAAACAAAAATCCCGACTGGGGTCTGGCGGTGGTGTTGCCTTTGACAATGGCCGTGTTTTTGTATCTACCGGGTTCGGTTTTGTTGTGATGTTGGATGCTGAAACCGGCGCTGAGTTTTGGCGTCAATCTTTAGGATTGACATTGAGGTCTGCGCCTACGGTCGCTGATGGCCGCGTATTCGTTGCAACTTTTGACAACCAGCTTTTTGCGCTGGATGCTGATGATGGGAGTGTTTTGTGGAGCCATCAAGGCATTGAAGAAACGGCTCGTTTTTTAGTCAGCAGTAGTCCGGCAGTTTCCGGCGATATAGTGATCGTGCCGTATTCTTCAGGTGAAGTCTTTGCGCTTCGTGTCCAAAATGGTCGTCCTGCCTGGAACGACTCTCTTACTCGAACTGGGCGCCTCACATCCTTGTCGGAGTTGAATGATATTGCGGGCAGTCCAGTTGTCGATCGGGGACTTGTTATTGCTATCAGTCACAATGGAAGAATGGTGGCCATTGACCTGCGCACTGGAGTGCGAGTGTGGGCTCGTAATATCGGTGGAATGCAGACTCCATGGGTTGCTGGGGACTTCATCTATATTTTGACCATTGATAACGAAGTGGTATGTGTTTCCCGTACCGAGGGGCGTATTCGGTGGATCACCCCTCTGCCCCAGTTCGAAAATCCAAAAAAGAGAAAAGATCCGATTGAATGGAGTGGCCCTGTTCTGGCTGGAGATCGCTTGATTGTGGTGTCGTCACGTGGTGAGGCGCAATCAATTTCGCCATATACTGGAGAAATTCTTGGAAAAATTAAAATGTCAGGAGGATCATTTGTTGCGCCTATTGTTGCCAATGAAATGGTCTTTATGCTGACGGAAGATGCTAAACTGACTGCCTATAAATAAACCTCCGTAGTCGGGATATTAGACAGATAGTATTTTATGACTTTTACTGTAGCTATTATCGGTCGTCCTAATGTCGGAAAATCCACGCTTTTTAATCGTCTGGTTGGCCAGCGTGTAGCTCTAGTTGACGATACGCCTGGTGTGACACGGGATCGCCGCGAGGGAGAGGGCCATCTGGGAGATTTGCGCTTCACGGTGATCGATACAGCCGGTCTTGAAGAAAGCACTGGTAAAAGCCTTGAAGCCGACATGCGCTTGCAAACACAAGAGGCCATTGATCTAGCGGATGTCTGTCTGTTTATGATTGATGCGCGCGCTGGCGTAACACCGATTGATGCTCATTTTGCGGAGGTTGTCCGCAAATCAAATGCCAAAGTTGTCTTGGTCGCCAACAAATATGAAAGTTCTGCGGGGGAGGCAGGGTTTTATGAAGCGTTTGGTCTGGGGCTGGGCACGCCAGTGGCTTGTTCTGCCGAGCACGCGCAAGGAATGGGCGATCTCCATGAAGCTTTGGATGAGGCATCGAAAAAATTGTGCGGCGATCAGGGTGGCGGCGAAGATGAGACCCTACAGGATGAAAGCCATGCTTTACAAATGGCTATTGTCGGGCGACCCAATGTGGGAAAATCCACCCTCATAAATACTCTGTTAGACGAACACCGTGTGCTGGTGGGTCCTGAAGCGGGCATAACAAGGGATACAATTGCCGTAAACTGGGAATGGCAAGGGCGGCGGATTAAACTCTTCGATACGGCTGGTATCCGGCGGCGCTCACGGGTTGTGAACAAGCTGGAAAAACTGTCTGTCGGTGATACTTTGCGCGCTATCCGCTTTGCCGAAGTGGTGGTGCTGTTGATGGATGTGGATCATTCTTTTGACAAGCAGGATTTGGCGCTTGCTGATCTTGTCAGCAGGGAGGGGCGGGCGCTTGTTTTGGCCATTAACAAATGGGATCTGGCTAAAGACAAAGGCAGATTGGTGGATGAACTAACAGAAAAAGCCGAACGCCTATTGCCCCAGGTGAGAGGCGTGCCTCTGATCAGACTTTCGGCGCTCACAGCAAAAGGCATTGAACATCTCATGCCTGCAGTAGACAAAGTTTATGAGGACTGGAATGCAAAAGTCAAAACGCATGAACTGAACAATTGGCTGAGAGAAGTCACCATTCGACATCCGCCGCCGGCGGTTCAGGGGAGGCATATCAGGCTGCGTTACATGGCGCAAACCAAAAGCCGTCCCCCGACTTTTGTTCTGTTTGCGTCGCGGGCTTCACACTTGCCTGAATCCTATAAACGCTATTTAATCAACTCTTTGCGCGTATCATTTGGATTTGATGGCGTTCCCATCCGCCTGCAGGTGCGCAGCGGGAAAAATCCCTATGCCAATAAAGATTAGAGCCGTTCCGACTTTATTTGACTCACAGAACGGCTCTAAGTTGTTGTTTGGTCGCATTTCCTTCACGCGAACCGGTGCCCACTTCGCTCGGAAATGCTCTAGCGCTGAGATTCACGCCACGCCTTGAAGTCAATGATATCGCCGGTGCGTGTTGATGACGGACAGGCCAAATCAATAAAGAGGGGCATAAGTTCGCTTGGGTGAGGCAGGGTTTGAGGATCTTCGCCCGGCATGGCTTTGGCGCGCATATGCGTGCGAACCGGCCCGGGATTGACCACGTTGCAGCAAAGATGCGTTTTCATATTTTCCGCTGCATAGAGGCCGGCGAGCGCTTCCAGTCCGGCTTTTGATACCGCATAGGTGGCCCAATAGGCTTTGTGTGATCGCGCAACACCTGAGCTGACAAAGGTCACCCGCGCCGCATCTGATTGTTGGAGCAGGGGATCAAGCGAGCGAATGAGGCGCCAATTGGCGGTGAGGTTGGTGTCGAGCACGCTTTGCCATTCTTTGGGTGTGATGTGACCCAGAGGCGTCAGTGAGCCCAGAATACCAGCATTGCCTACAAGTATATCCAGCTTCCCCCAACGTTCATAAATGGAGGCGCCCAGCCGATCGAGAGCATCAAAATCCGTGATGTCGAGGGGAACGAGGGTTGCGCTGCCGCCCATCGCCTTGATTTCATCATCGACTTCTTCTAGTCCGCCCGCAGTGCGCGCGACGAGAATGACATGGGCCCCTTGCTTCCCAAAGGCGCAGGCCACTGCGCGCCCAATACCGCGCGATGCACCCGTAATAACTGCGAGCCGACCGGCAAGGCGGCCACGATCAGGTGAAGAAGTTTCGCTCATACCTCTTTATGTTCCAGCTATGCTGTTTCGGCCAACAAAGAGAGCTGCCGTTGAGGAGTGTGCGTTTCCTGGTCAACAAGCCGTGTCGGGTAATCACCAGTGAAGCAATGATCGGTATATTGTGGCAGAATAGGATTGCGCGACTTCTCTCCCATGGCGCGATAGAGGCCGTCAATCGAAAGGAAATCCAGACTGTCAGCGCCAATAAAAGAGTTCATTTCCTCAAGCGATTGTGTTGCCGCCAGCAGCTTGGAGCGATCCGGCGTATCAATCCCGTAATAGCAGGGATGAGTAATGGGCGGACTGGCAATACGCATGTGGACCTCCCGTGCACCGGCATCGCGCATCATTTTGACGATTTTAACAGAAGTGGTTCCCCTCACAATACTGTCGTCGATCAGCAGAACCCGTTTTCCCTTGACGACAGGCTGGTTGATATTGTGTTTCAACTTGACCTGTAACTCGCGAATTTTCTGGGTGGGTTCAATAAAACTCCGTCCGACATAGTGATTGCGGATAATGCCGAGTTCAAACGGACGGTCACTTTGAGAGGCGTAACCGATGGCGGCCGGTGTTCCGGAATCTGGCACAGGTACAACAACATCGACATCCACTGGGCTTTCTTTAGCCAGCTCAGAGCCCATATTTTTGCGAACTTCATATACGCTTTTTCCGCCAACGATGCTGTCTGGCCGGGCAAAATAAATAAACTCAAAAATGCAGGGCCGGGCTGGCATGGGAGGAAAAGGCTTCATGCTGGTGAGGCCTTCTTGGGAGATCACCACGACTTCACCAGGCTCGACCTCACGAATAAAAGAGGCGCCTATGGTATCCAATGCACAGGTTTCGGAACACAAAACATAAGCCTTGCCTATTTGGCCCAGCACCAGAGGCCGAATCCCCAATGGGTCGCGAGCACCGATGAGTTTTTTGTTGGTCAAGGCGACCAGGCCATAGGCGCCATGAATTTGTTTCAGTGCATCGACAAGGCGATCGACCACGCGGGGCATGGGACTGCGCGCCAGTAGATGCAAAATAACTTCTGTATCTGATGTGCTTTGAAAGATGGCGCCGCCATCGACCAGCTCGGCACGCAGCGTTATGGCATTTGTCAGATTGCCATTATGCGCCACGGCAAACCCGCCTCCAGAAAGGTCGGCAAACAATGGTTGAATATTGCGATTGACTGTGGCGCCGCTGGTTGAATAGCGGACATGCCCTACAGCGCTGGTTCCGATCAGCTTGTTGATCATTTTTTCTGAAGAAAAATGGTCACCTACCAGCCCCAGCCGTCTTTCTGAATGGTAATGCTCTCCATCAAAACTGACGATACCAGCAGCTTCCTGGCCTCTGTGTTGAAGGGCGTGAAGTCCCAATGCAGTCAGGGCAGAAGCGTCGCCGTGGCCAAACACACCGAATACGCCACATTCTTCCCGCAGCTTGTCATCATCCAAAAACATGCTGTTTTCTCAATATGCTCCTGTGTTTCAATGGTTCCAGATAAACGCTCTTTGCATCCGTCACAACCCTAATCTTCAGAAGTTGTGGTGATCAGCTGATCAAGATTGCGCCGATCTTTTTGATCATAACCAGGGTCACTTTTGGTGGGATCAGGTTTCTTGCTGGTTTGTTTTGTTTTTTGCTCGGATTTGGAGCGTGTATCGCTGTCCCCTTGAGGAAAGATATTAGATATGGCGATAACCACAGGTCGTAATTTCGCACCTTCAATCCAACCCGGCACGCTATTGGGTTCAAGTATTCTGACATTGGCCCAGTAAATCAAACCGATAATGAAGAGCCCGCGCAGAGCGCCGAACACAAACCCACCTGAACGATCCAGAACGCCCGGGTCATCACGCCCGAATCTCAAACTTATTTTGGCGGCAACAATAAGCGAAGGGATCAGAACGATCAGAAAAATAGTTCCGATGGCTACGGCATCCGCCAGAATCGGGGGATTGAAAATCCCGCGGGCCCCTCCGCGTAAATAGGGAAATAAATAGATGGTGACAACGGCAGCCGCCAACCAGGCAAAGATGGTTAATATCTCACGCGCCAAACCCCGCATGAGCGCCATCAGCGCCGAGGCCAAAACAACAACCAGAATAATGATATCAACCAGTGTGAACGCCATTTTCTATCCGTTTGTCGATTTTATATCACGCGACTTATCTTTCCACAATTGATCCACCACTTCCGTTAATAGTTCAAATTGACTGAGTTTCAATGCATTCTCCACCGGCTTGTGCGTGGTTGCCATCAGGGCACTGGAAAACCCCAGCTTTTCAGCTTCTTTCAGACGGGCATCAGTTTGCGCGACTTGGCGGATGGCGCCGCTCAGGCTGATTTCCCCAAACACCACTGTGTCCGGCGGAATGGGATCATTCGCCAAAGAGGAAATCAAGGCCGCTGCAACAGCCAGATCTGCCGCCGGTTCCCTGATTTTCAGGCCACCGGCCACATTGAGATAGACGTCGCAAGAGGCCAGTCCCAAGCCGCAGCGTGCATCTAACACAGCCAAGACCATAGCCAGTCTACCCGTATCCCACCCCACCACCGCCCGTCGCGGTGTCGCCAGTGGGCTGGGCGTAACAAGGGCTTGGATTTCCACCAGGACGGGCCGCGACCCTTCGATGCCTGCAAAAACTGCTGCGCCGCTAACTTCCTTGCCGCGGCCATCGAGAAAGAGCTCTGACGGATTGAGGACCTCGCGCAGGCCGCCATCACTCATTTCGAACACACCGATTTCATCGGTGGCGCCAAAGCGATTCTTCACGGCCCGCAATAGACGAAATCGATCGCCCCGTTCTCCTTCGAAATAGATCACAGTATCGACCATGTGTTCGAGGACGCGCGGACCGGCTATCTGGCCGTCCTTGGTGACATGCCCCACCAGCACAACAGTGCAGCCCCGCTGCTTGGCCATGCGGATCAATTCCTGGGCGCAGGCTCTCACCTGAGACACAGTACCGGGTGTGGCGGATAATGTGTCGCTCCACATGGTTTGGATTGAATCGATCACCACAACCGCGGGTGCAGGCTCTGATGGATCACTGAGTGTGGCCAGGATGGATCGTATATTGGTTTCAGCTGCCAGTTTGACGTCAGAATCGGATAAGTTAAGCCGGACAGCGCGCAGTTGAAGTTGTTCGATGGCCTCTTCGCCGGAAATATAGATCGCTTCGCGGCCCTGTCTGGCGACTGCGGCGCAGACTTGTAGCAGGAGCGTGGACTTTCCGATTCCAGGATCGCCACCAATGAGCAGCACCGATGCCGGCACCAGCCCGCTGCCGCACACGCGGTCAAATTCAGGAAGGCCCACCACCAAACGCCGAGGGGCGGCATGGACGCCAGTCATGGCGGCAAAATCTATAATTGTGCCGCTCCGCCCCGGGCTGGTTGTACGGGGGGTGCTAAGAGATGACTTGGGCGCTGCAGCCGCGATACTCCCAGGAGGGCCGGAATCGATGGATTCTTGCAAAATGGAGTTCCATTCGCCGCATGAATCGCACCGGCCCGCCCATTTGGCAGCCACAGCGCCGCAGCTTTGACAGACATAGCGTTCAATGGGACGCGCCATCGAGATTAAGTCCTCTGAGAGAATCAACTTCTTAAGTATAACTGGTGTGACGGCGTCTCAATACATCTCTTGTGTCAACCATAGACCCAAAGATGCTCAAGAGCGTTTGACCTCCAGTTTGATGGGGCCTTGGGCGCGGCCATGGATAAACTGATCCACATATTCATTGCCGCTATGGTCTATGTCCGAGGCCGGTCCCTGCCAGACGATCTTGCCATCGTATATCATGGCAATGATATCGGCAATTTTTCGGGCGCTCGCCATGTCGTGCGTGATCGATAGGGCTGTGGCTCCAAGATTATGCACGCTTTCAACGATAAGGTCGTTGATCACATCTGCCGTGATGGGATCAAGGCCCGTCGTAGGTTCATCAAAAAAGATGATCTCCGGTTGACTGGCAATGGCCCGCGCTAGGGCCACGCGCTTTTGCATGCCGCCCGAAAGTTCCGCAGGGCTCAGCAATCCCACATCTTCGCTTAAACCAACTTTTGCCAGAGCGTCATAAGCGATGGGCTGAGCTTTGCGCCTGGAGGTGCGCTTGCCCTGAACCAGCCCGAAAGCCACATTTTCCCAAACCGGCAGGCTGTCAAACAAGGCGCCGCCCTGGAACAGCATCCCGAATTTTCGCATCATGCTTTCGCGTTGCCAGGGATGTAAAGTGGTGACCTCTACGCCATCGATCTTGATAGAGCCGCTGTCGGGTTTGAGCAGGCCAAGAATGCATTTCAGCAGGACGGATTTGCCGGTTCCCGATCCGCCGATCACGACCACCGATTTACCGGCGGGGATTTTCATCGTAATGCCGCGCAGGACCTTCTTGGATCCAAAACTCTTCGTGACATCTTCTAAGGCGATTTTCGGCATCTCGTCTGTCACCTCATTCTCCGAAGAAGATTGACGTTAAGAAATAATTCGACGCCAGAATCAAAACCGAAGCCGAGACAACGGCATTTGTGGTGGCCCTTCCCACGCCCTGTGCCCCACCGGCGCTGTGATAGCCATGGTAACAGCCCATGAGAGCAATGATAAAGCCAAATACTGCCGCTTTGATCAGACCTGATGTCACATCACCCATTTCGATAAAATCCATCGTATTCTTGAGATAAACCGCCGAATTGAAACCAAGACTTCGGGTCCCCACCAGATATCCGCCCAGGATACCAATTGTATCCGCAATTCCCACCAAAAGCGGCAGGCAGATTGTGGCGGCCAGGAGACGTGGAGCGACCAGATATTTGAACGGGCTGGTGGACAGGGTGACCAGCGCATCGATCTGCTCGGTGACCCGCATGGTCCCAATCTCAGCCGCAATGGCCGCACTGACCCGTCCCGCCACCATCAGACCTGCCAGGACAGGCCCCAATTCGCGCGTAATTCCGATTGCGACGATATTGGCGACAATGCCTTCTGCATTAAACCTGGATCCGCCGATATAGATCTGTAACGCCAGGGCGCTGCCGGTGAAGAGCGCCGTGAGCCCCACCACGGGTAGAGAGTTATAGCCGATCCGCCAGAGCTGACGGCCGAGCTGACCCAGGAAGTATGGCGGCACCAGACAGCTGAGAACGCTTTGCACAAAAAATTTCGAGAGCTTGCCCACAATGGCAGAAAAAACCAATGCGAAGCGCCCAACTGACGCAAGACCCAACATTACTGTGATTTATCCCCTGACCTACACATACCGGCGCTCATAGCGTTGCCCTAACAAGGTTAGTATTTCGTAAGCAATGGTTCCCCCTGCTAAAGCGAGATCGTCAATCGTTGTTGCACGTCCTAAGATTTCGATGCTCCCGCCCACCTTTATTCGGTCATTAGCAATAGCGGTGACGTCCAGGGCAATCAAGTCCATGGAGACGCGGCCGACCACGGGAAGCACCGTGTTATCCACCATGATCGTGGCTTTGTTTCCCAAAGAGCGCAGAAAACCGTCGGCATAGCCGAGAGATAGCACAGCAATTCGCGAAAATGTGTTCGTTCGGTAGGACGCTCCATAGCCTATGGTCTGTCCGGCAGCGACATCGCGAATCTGCAAAATGGGGGCGGACAGGCGGATAACGGAGGCCATGGGGTTTGGTGTGCCTGGCTGAGGATTTCCCCCATAGAGAGCAATTCCAGGGCGCACCAGGTCAAAATGTGTGTCGGGTCCTAAAAAAATTCCGGCTGAATTGCTCAAGGATGCGGGAGCTGAGGGGAGTTTGCCTTTCAGAGCCCGAAAGAGCTCCAGTTGCTTTTTGTTGAGCGGGTGGTCAGGTATATCCGCACATGCCAAATGACTCATGACCAGTTTCAGGTCGAGCTCTTTGAGCCTCTGGGGAGCGGCATGCAGTTCTTCGACTTGCCCAGCATCAAGGCCCAGTCGATTCATACCGGTATCAATGTGGATCACGGCTGGCTTACGCCCGCACGCGGCCCAGCGATCAATCTCCTGCAAAGAGTTCAGTACAGGAATAAGCTTATATTCGATAAACAGGGATTCCGCTTTGGGCTGTAATCCGGCGAATACAAAAATATTCGCTTTTGTATACTTATGCGCATTCAGAATTTGGCGAAGCAGAATTCCTTCTGAGGCTTGTGCTACAAAAAAGCTGTCCACGCCAGCACCGGCCAGCGCCAACGCGACTTCTTTCATGCCGAGGCCATAGGCGTTGGCTTTAACGACAGCCGCAGTTTTGGATGATGCAGATTTGTTTTTTAAGATCTTGTAGTTTTCGACAACGGCGCCAAGATCGACGCACAGCACCGCTTCCAGCAATCCACCAGAGGATATATTCTTTTCACGATCTGTCACTGGTG
>JAJFIO010000156.1 GCA_021774915.1 Alphaproteobacteria bacterium | reverse complement strand
GGCCAAAATGGCCATAGGCCGCCGTCCGGGCGTAAATAGGCCGGTTTAGGTTTAAATGCTCACGGATTCCCCGGGGGCTGAGATCCATGATCTCAGGCAAAACCTTGCTTAACCCCACCTCATCGACGCGGCCGGCGCCGTGGAGATCCACATAGATCGACAGAGGGTGAGAGACACCAATAGCATACGCCAATTGGATCGTGCAGCGATCGGCAAGATCAGCCGCCACGACATTCTTCGCCAGATAGCGCGCGGCATAAGCCGCCGAGCGGTCAACTTTGGTGGGGTCTTTTCCGGAAAAAGCCCCGCCGCCATGGGGCGCCGCACCGCCATAGGTATCGACAATGATTTTACGGCCCGTGAGGCCGGTATCGCCATCGGGTCCGCCAATTACGAAATTACCGGTGGGATTAACGTAAAATTCCTCTTCGTCGCACATCCACCCTTCCGGCAGAACATCCAACACCACAGGCCGGACAATTTCACGTACTTCTTCTTGTGTCACGCCTTCAGCGTGCTGAGTGGACACCACGACAGAGGTGACCCCCACCGGCACGCCATCTTCATAACGCATCGTAACCTGACTTTTGGAATCAGGCCCGAGCTGAGCGGCGGTCCCGTCATGGCGGATCCGGGCCAGTTCTTGCAGAATGCGGTGGGAATAATGCAGCGGCGCTGGCGCTAATTCATCTGTTTCCCGGCAGGCATAGCCGAACATAATGCCCTGGTCCCCCGCCCCTTCATCTTTATTACCAGCCGCGTCCACCCCTTGCGCGATATCGGCAGACTGGGAGTGAACCCAGACGTCGACACTGGCTTTTTCCCAGTGAAATCCATCCTGCTCATAGCCGATGTCACGCACCGCCGCGCGCGCCAGTTCTTCCAGATCTTGAGAACTGATGGAGTCCGGTCCGCGCACTTCGCCGGCCAGGACGATTTTATTGGTGGTGACCAATGTTTCGACCGCAACCCGCGCATCCGATTGAGCGGCAAGATAAGCGTCCACAACACTGTCGGAAATCCGGTCGCAGATTTTGTCGGGATGGCCCTCCGACACGCTTTCACTGGTAAATAAATATGTTCCTTGGCGCACGATACTCGACCCCTTGTGTCAATGAGATGATACGCGCCTTCAAAGCTCTCTGGGTGTAAGCCGGGCGCGCGTTCTTGTTGCAAAAATTCTCCTCAACGGTCAAGAGAATTAACGCAGCCAAGGACCCAACGCCCTCCACTGATGTTGCATCTTCCCCAAGGGGTGAGGCCATTAGAGCGCCGCTCGGGCCTCTTCGCTCAGGCTTTTGATCAAGTCGAGCAGACGCTTGCGGACTTTGGAATCAGAGATACTGGTGAAAGCCCTGTTGAGTTGCAACCCTTCGGAACTGTTGACAAAATCCATAACGAAGGGCGTCGATTCGGCTTCCCCGAACCCTTCATCCAGCGGATTGGTTCCGGCGGCCATATCGTCGAAGAAAAACTGTACCGGCACCCCCAGAATCTGGGCGATCTGAAACAGACGGCTGGCGCCAATCCGGTTGGCCCCTTTTTCATATTTCTGAATCTGCTGAAAGGTCAGCCCAAGCTTTTCGCCAAGTTTCTCCTGGCTCATGCCCACCAACATGCGGCGCAGCCGGACCCGGCTACCCACATGGACGTCGATTGGATTTGGAGTTTTCTTAATCACTATGATCTCACTTCATTTAGTATGATGGGGATCGATGATGCTCTCTCATCTACCCACTGAAGGCCCTGATACACGCCTAAACTGCAAGTCTGTTCTACCAATGAGCGTAATTTCGCCCCTACCAACTTGAAACACTCACCATGATTTTATGCGCCATTGTGAACTTATCATAATGACAGCATAAATGAACGTATACCGTTTATAATCAGGCAATTATACGCGCTTAAGTACTTATACTCACAGACGGTGACCGACTAGTCAACACAAACCCCATTCCGGCAAATCCCAAGAATAGCCCCAAGAGCGGCCAATCTCCCCAGCGCCGGTAAGGCGTGACCGACCCTGAGCGGGGTAAACCTCCGTCTAGCACACCCGGCACATTTAAAGCGAGTCGTTTAATTATCCGGCCATAAGAATCCACAATGGCGGAAATGCCTGTATTGGCCGACCGGACCACCGGCATGCCCGATTCAATTGCGCGAACTTGAGCCATTCTCAAATGCTGCCGAGGACCGGACGTATCGCCAAACCAGGCATCATTGGTCAGATTGACGATCCACTCAGGGTTGGTGCCCGGTGCAATCACATGACCGGGAAAAATGATCTCGTAACAAATCAGCGGCGCCATCGCGGGCGCCCCGGGCACCGCCAGTGTGACCAAGCCCGTCCCGGCCGCAAAGCCGTCGCCGGATCCAAATGTCAATTGCTTCAGACCAATCCATTCCAATAATGACTGCATGGGCAGATACTCTCCGAATGGCACCAAGTGAACCTTATCATAAGTTGTGTATATATATGATTGCAACTTATTATTTGCTTCGGGTGCACGTATGACATGCAGAGAATTAAAGGGGTGATTTTCCCCCGTCACGCCGTCGCGCTCCCAGCGCAACGATCCACTGATCAGCACACGTGATTTTCCCAGCATTTGGCCAATTTCCCCCAAGATCGGGGGCGAGGAAGTCAGGGCAATCGGCACCGCCGTCTCAGGCCAGATCACATGGGTGACGGCCTCAAACCCCGGCCCCTGCGTCATAGATAAATAGCGATCTAAGATGAGCCGCCGGTTTTCCGGGCGCCATTTTTGCGCTTGCGGCACGCTGGGCTGAACCAGGCGCAAGGAGATATTATCAACAAATTCCGTCGGATGGCGGTCCAATCGCCAATACCCTCCCAGCCAAAGCAGGCAAAAGCACACAATGGCCGCCGCCGGCGCACGCCACAAACGCAGCCCCCCGGCGCCCCCGGCGCGCGCGCAAGGGCCCCACACCGCCGCCGGGGACGCCGCCGCCAGCACCGTCAGCAGGCTGAGACCATAAATGCCGGTTACGCTGGTGAATTGAAGAATCTCCAGCGAGCCCGCCCAGGCATAGCCGATCAAGTTCCACGGAAAGCCCGTCAGGACATGGCCGCGCAGCCATTCGAACATCACGAAAGAAAGAGCCGCCATAATAAGCCGCGCCGCACCGGCGGACCAGAAAACCCGGGCAAGAAGTGTGCTGGCGGCGGTAAAGAACGCCAGCCCGCCTGGCAACAGCACCGCGACAAAGGGGATCAGCCAAGCAAAATTGTCCGCATCCACCAGAAACGCGTAGCCGAT
Organism: Alphaproteobacteria bacterium; assembly: GCA_021774915.1. Lineage (GTDB taxonomy): Bacteria > Pseudomonadota > Alphaproteobacteria > SMXP01 > SMXP01 > JAJFIM01. Next base: position 7,535 of record JAJFIO010000156.1, on the reverse strand, counting down.
CCAGTAAAGCCCAGCCAGAAAGAACCCGAAACCGAACCACCACCCGATCCACGCCGCACGGCGCAAGGGATGAATTAATTTTGACGGGCTCCCCGATTCATCCGCATACGTTCCATCTACCAACCAGATATAACTGCTGAAACTGACAAGCAGGATTGGCCAGAAATCAAACGGTGCAAGAGCCAGTGCACCAAGCGCGCCTGACAGTCCCGCCGCCCCGGCCTGCGGCCATAGGCCCATATGGCCCAGTCTGGTGGCAAATGCGTGCATGAAATCCTCCCCTTAAACGACACAAGGAGGGGTATCACGCAAGAGCACGCATTTCCAGCGGGGGTCGTGTCTCAGTTTGAAATTACGTGGTCGCATCGCGCCGGTGGCCCGGACTGCCCTTACAGTCCTTAAGGCGTTTCCGTATATACGGAAACCGCTCTAGCGGACATTTGTCCGATCAATTGCCAACGTCTAGATTTCGGTCCAAGAAAGGACGCATTGCATTGGCCATGAAACAGCGGGAAAGTGCTTAATCTATAGAGCTTCACTGTTCCGAGAAAATTCTTCTGGAATGTCGGACATCTTTTGCGCCACCAATGAAAAATAGTAGAGCGGCACGCCTTCCATCGATAGCCTGTGCCGATAGCGCTCTAAGTGATGGATATTCAGATATTTCGAAAATATCAATCCCCGTATGAATAGTGAGAATCCGGAGTTATCCGAATTGTCGAGGAACGTTTCCTTGATGTTGAACGCGACCCAGCCGCCATCCTGTACGCTATTTAACGCTTCGAGAAATGCCTTTACCGGGATATCGTCAAAACCCAGCGCCGCAACTAAAGTCAGACAGTTAATTGACCAATCATCAAGTTCTTCGCGAATGTTATCTTCTAGCGCACGAAAATCGGCGATATAATATTCATCATAGACCCCAGGACGGTCCCGATCCACAGCGTCTTTTGCTTCCGGAATAATGTCTACGCCGACTACCCTGGAAACGCCATATGAGCGCAAAACCTCGCCCATAATTCCATTTCCAGCACCTAGGTCTAAGACGCGGAGTTCTGTTATTGGCTGTTCGTTCGCATCCAAAACCTTTTTCAGATTCTCGCCAACCTTTTGTGGCGAGGAACATTTCAATCTGTCATAGAAAATTTGTTCATATAAGCCGGGGCGGCTATAGATTTCATGATAATCATGAAATCGAAATTTAAGTTCATGGTTTCCCTCTACAAGAAAGAAATAAGCCTCGTCTTGGTTTAAGTTGTGGCCTTCGATCGGCGAGAACTTAACCTGGTGCCTGAGTTTCATAATAATTGGTACGCGCTCACTTTGTCGCCGCGTCCTTTCCATGTTGGTATTAATCGATGATGGCTATCGTATTGCAAATTTATCGGGAATTTGCAAATCTAAGCATTCTCAACGACAGAGTCCGCCCCGGCCAGTCAATATTTCAAACTGACCCACTACCCCAGCCGCACCACGCTTACGCAGGGCGCGCTTCACGGTCAGGCGACGGCGCCTCCGGTAACACATAAATACGCAAGCGCTTGATACGACGCGAATCTGCGTCCACCACTTCAAAATCAACACCCGCCGGGTGGGAGATCAGTTCTCCGCGCTGGGGAATCCGGCCGACCAGCGAAAAGACCAACCCACCCAGCGTATCGATATCTTCCTCGCGATCCTCGGGAAGCAAATCCAGTCCAACCGCCTGTTCCAGATCCTCAATCAGCACCCTGGCATCGGCGGTATATCCTCCCGACACCCGCGGCTGTAAGGCGGGAGTATCACCGGTATCGTGCTCATCTTCGATCTCACCGACAATCTCTTCCACCAGATCCTCAATCGTGACCAGGCCGTCAGTGCCGCCATATTCGTCAATCACCAGCGCCATGTGAATGCGCGTTGCCTGCATTTTGAGAAAAAGATCAGCCACCGGCATGGACGGCGGCACAAAAAGAATATCCCGCCTCAAACCGGCAATGGGCGACGCAGGCGTATGGGCAGAGGCACTCTCTTTGTCTTCCTCCCGGGGTGTCAGCAAACCGATCACATCTTTGATATGGACCATACCGATCGGATCATCCAGAGTTTCCCGGTAAACCGGGAGGCGTGAATGCGCTGCCTCCTGAAACACATGCACCAAATCATCAATAGGCGTATCAATTTCGACACCGACAACATCGGCCAAAGGCACCATCACATCCTCGACACGCAGCTCACCGAACTTCAATATGTTGATGAGCATATGGCGCTCTTCATCGCGCAGTTCCTGAACCGTATTTTCATCCTGCTCAAGGATGTCTTCCAGATTTTGGCGAAAACTGGTTTCGCCATTTTGCCGCAATAGAAAACATTTCAGTCGATAAAAGAGCGCACTGAAAAACGTCTTGCTGTCCAGTGAAGTCGACTCCTGCGCTCCATGGGAAGAAATATTAGCCATGTTGGCGCGCCCCCGAATCTCCGCCGCGAGGCTGTTGTGCGTCTGGCGCGCCGTCATCAAAGGCATAAGGATCAGCGATACCCAGGCTCTCTAATATCTGAATTTCAAGGGCTTCCATTTTCTCGGCTTTTTGATCCGTATCGTGATCATAGCCTAAGAGGTGGAGAACGCCATGGACCACAAGATGGCTAAGATGGTCTGTCAGGTTTTTGCCCTGCGCACGCGCTTCTTCAACAAGCGTTTCACGCGATAGGATGACATCACCCAGATAAAGCGGCGGGGATAAGAGGGCGCGAGACCCCGGCACATGCTGAACCGCGCTGAATGACAGAACATTTGTGGGCTTATCTTGATCACGATAATCCCGGTTAAGCTGACGGACACGGGCCGCGTCGGCCAGGGCGAGCGTGAGATCATATGCCGCAAAGCGGCTGCCATCAGCTTCGTCCAGGCACGCCCGGGCAGCCCGGGCAGCCACGGATTCAATTTCGGGCACCAGATCGCGCCATTCGTTGCAGTTGAGTTGGACAGTGATGTCAGACATTTTTATCGCTGGTCATCATACGCAGAAATGATGCGCGCCACCAGAGGGTGGCGAACAACATCGGCCTGGGTGAAGCGCGCGATGGCGACCCCTTCGACTTTCTCCAAAATATTCACCGCATCCTTCAGGCCCGACACCAGCCCCCGCGTCCCAACTTCCGACAAGTCTTCCTGACTGGGATCTCCGGTGACGGCCATACGTGAATTGTCCCCCAACCGGGTCAAAAACATCTTAATTTGCATGGGCGTGCAATTTTGCGCTTCATCCAAAATCACGAAAGCCTGATTTAAAGTCCGCCCCCGCATGAAAGCCAGAGGCGCCACTTCGATGTCGCCATTTTCAAGTTTTTTCACAACCTGTTCCGCAGGCATCATATCATGGAGTGCATCATAAAGCGGCCTCAGATAGGGATCGACTTTTTCGCGCATATCACCCGGCAAAAAGCCCAGGCGCTCGCCCGCCTCCACAGCCGGGCGCGACAGGATCAAGCGCTCGACCTCGCCGCGCATCATCATCGCCACCCCGACCGCCACCGCCAGATAGGTCTTGCCCGTGCCCGCCGGTCCAAGACCAAAGGTGAGATCATGGGTTCTTAAGAACTCGATATATTCCGCCTGGGCAGGAGAGCGGGGGGAAATCACCCGTTGTTTGGTGCGAATCTGGTGTTTTTCCGCAGAAGTTGAGAGCGCGTGACCCTCGACGCCACCATTTGAGGCCATGCGGCAGGCCGCCAGAACTTCTGCCTCACCCACCCCCAGGCCGCGTTCAAGCCGATTCTCCAACTCCCGGACGACAGCAGTGGCCATCCGGCACCCTTCCCGGTCGCCTTCTATGGTCAACTGATTGCCCCGCGCCACCACATAGACATCAAAAGCGTTTTCAATCAGCGCCAAATGCCGGTCATGACTGCCGCACAGATCGGCCAGATGACTTGTGTTTTCAATGTCGAGAGACAGACTATCTTTTGCGCGCGCCTTGGCGCTTCCAGACACGCCGTTCTCGCCTTTTTTACGCATCCTTTGGGTAGATTTTGTCACTCCAGACCTGCCGAACTTGATTCTGACGCGCCAATCTTAGGGCCGGAATAGTTAAGGCCTGCCGAACGCTCCTTCACGGCCAGGCGCCCCGCCAGCGAATTGGGCTGGAGGCTATCCACCACCACTTTGGCCACGCACCCGGCAAGCGCCGGCCCGCCCGTCACATGAACCGCCTGGAGATAAGGAGACCGTCCGACCATCTGTCCGGCGTGACGGCCTTCTTTTTCAAACAGGACTTCCATCGTGCACCCGATAAATCCAGCATTGAATGCGTGTTGCTGTTGCGACAACACATCTTGCAGCGCCGCCAGGCGCGCGGTTTTCTCAGCCTCGGGCACCTGATCGTCAAGCGCCGCACCGGGGGTGCCGGGCCGTGGGCTGTATTTGAACGAAAATGCTTGCGCGTAGTTGACGTCGCCGATCAGTTTCAGCGTCGCATCAAAATCGCGCGCCGTCTCACCGGGAAATCCGACAATGAAATCGGAAGACAGAGCAATATCAGGGCGCGCTTTTCGAATTTTATCCACCAGCGTCAGATAGTCTTTTGCCGTATGCTGACGGTTCATGGCATCCAGAATCCGGTCTGATCCCGATTGCACCGGCAGGTGCAGATAGGGCATCAGTTCAGGCACATGTTCATGCGCGGCAATCAGATCGCCGTCCATATCCCGTGGATGGCTGGTGGTATAGCGCAATCGCTCAAGGCCTTCGATCGCCGCCAGACGCCGCAGCAGTGCTGCCAGACCCCACATGCCGTCCGCTTCATACCCCGTCGGCGGGGCGCCGTGATAGGCATTGACATTCTGCCCCAGCAGCGTGATCTCGCGCACGCCCGCTTGCACCAGGGACCGCGCTTCGCTGACCACCTGATCAACAGGGCGCGAGAATTCCGCACCACGCGTATAGGGCACCACACAGAATGTGCAAAATTTATCGCACCCCTCTTGAATGCTGAGAAAGGCCGACACGCCCCTGGACGCAGACCCGACCGGCAGTGCGCCGAATTTATCCTCCACCGGAAAATCCGTATCCATCACCTGGCCGCCCTGGCGCATGACTTGGGCCAGAAGATCCGGCAGACGGTGATAGGATTGCGGTCCGAAAATCATGTCAACCGCGGGCTGGCGGCGCAAAATCTCCTGGCCTTCGGCTTGCGCCACACACCCCGCAACGGCGATCACCATGGACTCGCCTTTTTCGAATTTACGGCTTTTGAATTTTTTGACGCGGCCCAGTTCCGAATAGATTTTTTCGGATGCCTTTTCGCGAATATGGCAGGTGTTGAGAATGACCATATCGGCATCGTCGGGCCTGTCCACCTCGCTAAACCCGAGCGGCCCAAGCACATCCGCCATACGTCCCGAATCATAGACGTTCATCTGGCAGCCATATGTTTTGATAAAAAGCTTTTTCAGTTGTTTTTCCAAGCCTTTCAAAGCCCTGTCACCGCACGCCGCGCCCGCTTTCAGAGCAGTCAATACCGGCTATATGCGTCATTGCCCGGGCAAAAACAAGGCATCCATCCCTTGCCGTCAGCTCTTAAGATCTATCCAGCGCCACGCCATAAAGCTCAAGACGGTGATCCACGAGTTCATAACCCAGCTCCTCAGCCACACGGCGTTTGATCTCCTCCAATCGCTGGTCATAAAACTCAAGCACTTTACCCGACTGAACGTCGATCAGGTGGTCATGGTGCTTGTCCGGAATTTCTTCATACCGGGACCGGCCATCTCTGAAATCGTGCCGCTCCAAGATCCCCGCCTCCTCAAACAGGCGTACCGTGCGATAGACGGTGGCAATGCTGATATGGGGATCTTCAGCTACTGCCCGGCGATACAGCTCCTCGACATCCGGATGATCGGAAGCGACCGAGAGAACACGCGCAATCGTGCGGCGCTGATCGGTCATGCGCATGCCTTTTTCAACGCAGATTTTTTCGAGTCGGTCCATAGTCAACATGCCTGGTTCATGGGGTTCAATTCGCCTGTTTGAGGAATTGATCTGTTAGTTTCTCGCATCATAACGATCTGGTGGTGCGGGCACAATATCCGCCCGCAGGATGAGCGCCGTATCGCGCCTGCCGTCAGATTCGCGGTAATAATCAGGCCTGCGCCCCACGGTCTCAAACCCCAGATGGCCATAAAGAGCCTGGGCCGCCAGATTGCTCAGCGCCACTTCCAAAAAGAGCGTGGCGGCATTGGCGCGTCCGGCGTGCTTCATGGCGCCGCGCACCAGGGCACGCGCCACGCCAGCACGGCGCCAAGCCGGATCGACGCAAAGGGTGAGAATTTCTCCTTCGCCCCCCGCCACCCGGCCCAAGACAAACCCGGCGGGTGTTTGGAAATCCGCCCCGCCACAGGCAAGCAGACCAAAGGCGCCGGGAAGAGCAAGAAGCCGCGCAATCGCCGTTTCATCCCACGGACGGTCAAAACATCTGGCATGAAGGGGCGCCAAAACCGGCGCCAACGCCGCCTCAGCGGGCAGGATCCGCAAGCCGCGCTGCGGCGAGGCCATCACCGCGCCCCTCGCAACGCTTTCGGGGGAAGTTTGGCATCGGGTGCACGCAGGTAGAGCGGCGCAGGCACTTTATCGCCGCGGCGCGGCGCGGGTGCCCGGCCCGCCAGCCACGCCACGTGCCGTGCATCAGGCTGATCAGGCGCATCCGTAGTCTCGATCCGGATCCCTGCCCCTTCAAGATCGACTAGCACCAGCGCGGCGCCGCTGCCCACAACCAGCACACGGCCCCCTTGCGGCGCGGCCCCGACGATCCTCGCCACCGCCGCAGGGAGGTCTAAAACCTCCGGCGGCGTGATAGCCTTAAGCTGGCTGTCAAAGCCCTGCACATAGACCTCCCCGCGCCTTGCATCGAACACGGCGAAGATATGATCCTTCGGGCCCGCTCCCTCAACGCCGGCCGCCACCGTCTGGCACGTCGTCACACCGATAAGCCGCACATCCGTTCCCAGAACCATGGCGCGCGCCGCCGCCAGCCCCACGCGCTGCCCGGTGAACGTGCCCGGACCTATGGTGACGCCCAGTCGATCCAGATCAGCCACATCCAAATGCGCCTCTTCGCACACTTCGCGCACCTGGCCCATGATGGTTTCGGCATGGCCCCGAACCAGCAAGGCTGCGCGAAAGGCAATCACGTCGCCGTCAATCTCAATCGCCGCCGAACACGCCCCCAGCGCCGTATCCATCCCTAAAACCTTCATGAAAACTCACTCATGGCACTTACCGGCTCAAATAATTCGTGTGCAGACTTTGCTGGCTTGACCCCGCGCGGCGAAATCGCAATACGCCTCTACCAAGGCAGCTCCCGCCCATCATAAGCCAGAAAGTGACCGCTTTGCTCTAATGTGGCTTCGGCAATCACCTTGCGCATGCCCGCCGCGCCTATTGAGGGTTCGATATCGGCATTTTGCCCGCCCAGATCTGTTTTGGCGAAACCTGGATGAAGCGGGAGGGCAATGATGCCCCGTGGCTTCAGGTCGATCGCCATGGATTTCATAATGGC
>JAJFIO010000155.1 GCA_021774915.1 Alphaproteobacteria bacterium | reverse complement strand
CACTTGGCTGGAGCAGATAGTAGCAAAACCATCGATCGCAGAGATGGAGTTGCGCCGGTTTATTGAGCGCCTGGTGATCCTCTTTCAAGCCTCGTTACTGGTAATTCACGCGCCGACAGCGGTATCGGAAGCGTTTTGCACCACACGACTGGAACATGATTGGGGCCATATCTATGGCACCCTCCCCGCCTCCGCAGACTTTCGCGCGCTGGTCGAACGCAACTGCCCTACATTTTAAAGCAAGCCATGTGGGTGTAGAGACGCTATTCCCCTGTTCGCACATAAGTGACGATGCGCTCTAACAAGATTTCCATTTGCCGATCATCATAGCCGGTGATTTTGTCGGCAAGCAGCTTTTGCCTCACTAATGTTGCCGGAATTTCGGCATCTGGAGTTCCGGCAGTTCTCTCTTCCATCACAGCGTCAATGACCCCTTCATAAAACATACGCCGCTCAGCAATGATTGAAACATCACTGATCATCGGTGCCATAGGTAGAAAAAGCGACCCGGATTCTGGGCTAACCTCACCAAGTGCAAATTGCACGTGCCCACCGATAACGGTTTCAATATTTTCCCGTTCCACCAGTTCTTCCACAGCTTTCAAAAACGGCACGATGTTGTACATATAGGTGTCGGCAAGTGTGGGGTTGTAAAACATTTGCATCCGCTGGGAGGGTTAACGACGTCCACAAAGAAGAGAACGTTTGCCGGGCGGGCGATCATGACCGACAGGCAATTGTCATGACTGGGGCCATAATAATAAATCTCTAGAGATTTACCACCAAGCTCAATTTTGTAACTGTCTTTAAATGTGATGTCGGGCATAACGACATCCGGATTCGGGTTCTCCTTAAAGTTGGCAGCACACATTTCTTGCGCAATGAATTGAGCGCCACCATCTTTAAAAACCTGACCACCTTCCACATGGTCCCAATGAGAATGGGAATAAGCGACATATTTGACCGGTTGTTCGGTAATCTTGGCGATCTCGTCGCGTAAAATCAACCCGGCTTCAACGGAAAGCGGATCAGTGGCGATCACGCCCTTATCGGTGACCAGGAATATATTGCGATAGAAATTATTTCGGAAAGCGTAGAGATCTCCTGCAACATTTGAGACTTCATAAGGTTTTGATAGATCGTCTCCATATGTTGGCGCAACCAATACGGGAACAGAAACAAAGACCAATCCGCTTAAAATCGATGCCTTCATCGTTTTCTCTCCCATGGATTTTCGCGCAGTAATTTTTTGAAATACCCGGAAGGGTACAAAACCTTATCGGCCAGTGGCTTCATAGGATACCATACGGCGCATAATCACGGCCAAAGCATCCGCGTCATAACCGTCATATTTAACAAATGGCGTGAGGTCGATCTTGTCTGCCATGACAAAGCTGGTATAGGCGACAAACCCCTCTTCATTTGCTATGTGAACAGTTCTTATCACTGTCTCCCAAAAAACCCTTTGTGGTCTGCGACAATAGAAACAGGTCCAAGGGCAGTTTGGGAAATCATCGATCCATCTTCCCTCGCATCGAATTTTACAATACTGCCAATGATATTTTCGACATCGTTATCGGCGGCAAACTTCTCAGTGGCTTTGAAAAAGGCAATGATATTATAAGGTTTGATATGCGGTATCGTGGGGTCCGGGGGAAAAGCCGCGGCCGGCGCATTTACCAGATCTGCAATAAAAAGTATGTTTGCCGGACGTGGCAGCATGACAATCAGGCAATCACTGTTGCTGGGACAAAATAGGCAAGCTCCAGAGATTGTCCGCCAAGGGTGAGCGTGTAGCTCTCAGAAAAAGTGATGTCCGGCGCGACAATAGCAGAATTTGGATTCAACTGAAAGTTTTGTGCACACCGCTCTTGGGCAACAAATTGAGCACCTTCATCCTTAAAAATCTGACCGCCTGCTACGCTGTCCCAATGAAGATGTGAATAGACAACATATTTGACCGGCTGGTCGGTAATTTTTGCAATTTCTTCGCGGTAGATTTTAGCTGCGTCAATATTGAGGGGATCGGTAACGATCACTCCGTCATCGGTGACCATGAAGATGCTGCGTGCGGAGCCATAGTGAAATGCGTAAAGCCCATCACCAAAATCTTCTACTCCCATTGATATTCCAAGGGTATCCTTCGCCTGCTCCCGCCGAACAGGCGAAAAGCAATGCAATCGAAAGGGCAATGGCAGGCCAAGAAACCAGCCTTTTCCATGCGCGGAAGGTCATTTGGTTTTCTCCTTTTCAGCCTGTGCGGAATTAGACCAGTCTATTCATAATAGCGGATTGTCTTGATATCAATGTCGGTCTGCGTGAATAATTTTCCAATAAAGACGTGAGCAAGCTGTCATGCTTTGCTGGACAGCAAAAGCTGATGGATGATCTGACAATAAGGGGACTGCCCGACCTGAGAGATAGGTGACGTTTTGTACCGGAGACATGGGTAACACTTTTGGCCATTTGGTGGGAGGTGTTGATGCCGTGGAGAGAGACTTCGGTTATGGAGGAACGTCTTCGATTTGTTGCCCGTTTGCTTGATGGCGAGGGCATGAGCCATATGTGCCGGGAATTCGGGATTTCACGCAAGACCGGCTACAAGATCTACAATCGCTATAAGGAACAAGGTCTTGAGGCGCTGTGCGACCGGTCCCGGCGGCCTGCCCGCTACGCCAATCAACTGCCCGAACCGATTGAGCAGATGATTGTGCGTTTCAAGCAGGAAAAGCCGCACTGGGGCGCGCGTAAAATCCGTGAACTTCTGGTGCGGCGTTTGTCCGGCGATGTGCGCATTCCAGCCAAAAGCACGGTGCATGCAGTGCTCGATCGCCATGGTCTGGTCAAGCGGGCCAAACAAAGGCGGCGGGGCAAGGCACTCCTCTTTCGAAGCCCATGTCCCCCAACCAGGTCTGGTGCACCGATTTCAAAGGCGAGTTCAAGCTCGGCAATCGCCGCTATTGTTACCCCCTGACGGTGACCGACCAGGCCTCCCGCTTCATTCTTTTGTGCCAAGCTCTTGAATCGACGAAACAAGCATCGGCCTTCACAGCCTTCCAGCATCTCTTCAAAGAGCGCGGCCTGCCAGACGCCATCAGAAGCGATAACGGCGTGCCCTTCGCCAGCCCCAACGGGCTCTACAATCTGTCAAAACTGTCGGTCTGGTGGCTCAGGCTGGGCATATCAATCGAGCGCATCAAGCCGGGCAATCCACAGCAAAACGGACGCCATGAGCGCATGCACTTGACCCTGAAGAAGGAAACAACCAGACCGCCAGGCGCAAACAGCCTGCAGCAGCAGGACCGTTTCGATGAGTTCGTGACTGAGTTTAACTCCGAAAGGCCCCATGAAGCCCTCAATATGAAAACCCCCGGCGAGGTCTATCAACCGTCATCGTCATCCAGACCCTATCGCGGCCTGCCGGAGGTAGATTACCCGTTCCATGACAAAGACATCCTCGTCACCTCATGCGGGCGCATCTGCATGCACCGCAAGAAGATCAACATATCATCCGTCATGGCCGGTCAGCGGCTT
>JAJFIO010000154.1 GCA_021774915.1 Alphaproteobacteria bacterium | reverse complement strand
CCTGCGCCAAACTGACCGCCGCCTTCGGGCTGCATCCCCGGCCCTGGCGGGAAGGCCTTATCGAGTGCCTCAATGTGCTTTTAAATCCCACAAAGCCCTGAATTTCACATCCCCGAAGCCCCTTTCGGCTTGACAGGGGGCGGCCGGGAAGTATAGTCGCCGCTCGCTCAAACAGCTCGGAAAGGCCCCGCTTTCAGGCGAGGCCATGTAAGCCGGAATTAACCCAGCGGAAAGACACTATGTTCGCAGTGATCAAAACAGGTGGCAAACAATACAAAGTCGCCAAAGACGACATCATTTCCGTTGAGAAATTGGCGGGAGACGCTGGGGATCACGTTGAGTTCTCGGACATCTTGATGCTTGGCGGAAAAAAAGAAGATGGCAGCGATGCGGTGATTGGCGCCCCTTTGATAAAAGGCGCCAGCGTCGCTGCTGAGGTGCTGGAACAGGGCCGCGGCGCCAAGATTATCGTGTTCAAAAAGAAACGCCGCCATAATTACCGGCGCAAAAAGGGGCACCGTCAGGATCTCACCGTCGTCAAGATTCTGGACATTCAGGCCAAAGCAAAGAAAGCAACACCCGCTAAAGTTGCAGGTGCCCCAGCCAAAAAGACAGCCACAAAAAAAGCGGCGCCCGAAAAGTCCGGAGAAAAATAGACCATGGCTCATAAAAAAGCAGGCGGTTCATCGCGAAACGGCCGGGATTCCGCCGGTCGGCGCCTTGGCGTAAAAAAATATGGTGGTGAGAGCGTGATCTCAGGCAACATCATCATTCGCCAACGGGGCACGAAATGGCACCCGGGCGACAATGTCGGCATGGGCAAGGACCACACCATTTATGCGGTCACAGAAGGAAACGTTCAGTTCAGGACAAAACGCGGCGGCCGGACATATGTTTCTGTCGTGCCAAGCGAGCAGGCAACATAACAGCGGCAGTCTGCTCGCCGCATTGATTTGCGGTGATCTTCAAGATGCAAGGGAGATGGGTCACCGTCTCCCTTTTTTAGTGCAACCACCAAGGCTTGCCTCATCTGATGACCGAAGACCTGCAAAATATTACCCTGTATACAGAACGTCTGACCTTGCGGCCCGTGATACTTGAGGATACCGACTGGATTTCAGTCCGCTCTCACGATTACGAGATCGCCAAGATGACTTTGTCGATTCCCTACCCGCAAACCCGCGCAAATGTCCTTCGGTTTTTGCAAGAGTGGATTTCACAAGCTAAAGAAGGCACGGATTATATTTTTGCCATCATAAACACACAACCATGTGGCCTCATCGGACTTGACAACATCGCCAACGGCACGGCTGAGCTTGGGTATTGGCTGAGCCGAAAGAGCTGGGGCCTGGGCTATGCAACGGAAGCCGCCAAAGCCATTACGGCCTTTGGCTTTAGCACTCTGGGCCTGGACCAAATCACCGCAGGTCATTTTATCGACAATCACGCATCAGCCAGGGTTCTGGAAAAAGTCGGCTTTCACTACACCGGCGAAATCTGCCACCTTGTCAGCGCGGCCCGTAAAACAGAAGTGCATTGCAAGCAGATGATCCTGAAACAGGAAGGCGGCGGATAGAAAACCCGCAAATCATGCATCTGAATTAACGTGTAAAAACAGCCTTTATGGGCGGTTTTCTGTGAGTTCAAAGCCATTAACCATCGGCAGTGCTGGAAAAAGCGCCCTGTTCGATATACGTAAGAGATAATCCAGTACTGCGGACACTGAAGAAGCCGCGATCTAAAGCATCGCCATAAACCAGGTTACCCATGAAATTTCTTGATCAGGCCAAAATCTATATTCGCAGCGGCAATGGCGGCGCGGGATGCATGAGCTTCCGGCGCGAGAAATGTGTTGAGTTCGGTGGTCCTGACGGCGGCGATGGCGGCAAAGGCGGCGATGTGTGGGCCGAATGCGTCAGCGGGCTCAACACGTTGATCGATTATCGCTATCAGCAACATTACAAAGCCAAGATCGGTGATCATGGCATGGGCCGAAACCGCTCTGGAGCGAAGGGCAATGATGTCACCTTGAAGCTTCCCATCGGGACGCAGGTGTTCGAAAGTGATAATGAAACCTTGATCGCAGATCTCACTGAGATCGGCCAGCGCGTCTTGTTGGCTAAAGGCGGCAATGGCGGCTTTGGCAACACGCATTTCAAAGGGCCCTCAAATCAGGCTCCCCGCCGGGCCAATTCCGGCCTGAAGGGTGAGGAACGCTGGATCTGGCTGCGGCTCAAACTGATTGCAGATGCCGGGCTTATTGGCCTTCCCAATGCGGGCAAATCAACATTTTTATCGGTTGTGAGCCGGGCCACACCCAAAATCGCTGACTATCCCTTCACCACACTGCACCCTCACTTAGGGGTGGCGCAACAAGATGGATATGATTTTGTTGTCGCTGACATTCCCGGCCTCATTGAAGGCGCTCACCAAGGCGCCGGACTGGGAGATCGTTTTTTAGGTCATGTGGAGCGGTGCGCCATTCTGCTGCATCTGATTGATGCCACGCAAGAAGATGTCGTTGC
>JAJFIO010000153.1 GCA_021774915.1 Alphaproteobacteria bacterium | reverse complement strand
TTTAGCGTAATCGGGAAAATAATCTTCCTTGAGAGAGTGGCGATAATCCTTGTCGTATTTCTCAGCCAATTCCTCGCCATAAACTTCAGCGGTGAGCTCTTTCATCTTTCCGTGCTCATAATCCCACTGGGTTGAAGAAATTAGTCTTGTGGCGGGACCAACACCTGCAAAACCGAAAGCCGTCAAGCCACGGGCTTTCGGAGCGTTGGCAAATTGCAGACCGGAGCCTTCAGGCCCGATATTGCCGGTGAGCGAAAGGATCAGCAGCATCGCCCGCTGCAACAAATCGCCATGCAACCATTTGCACGCTGCGTAACCACAATAAATCATCGTCGGATTGGCCTTAGCAACCTCACGAGCAATGCTGCGGATGACTTTAGGATTCACACCACAAATTTCGAAGGCTTTTTCCGGCGTATGATCGCTCGCGCGCCTTTTTGTCAGCTCAAAGACGGTTGTAACCTCAACAGGCCCATCTAGGGTATCGACCGTCCAGCTTCCTTCCAGCGCAGGCTTGATATCGCCCAGAGAAATGCTTTCCCATTTCAACCGGTCACGTCCGGGCGGCCTTTCCGCAAGGCCCGTACCAGGCGCCTTGACGATCTGACCGGAAGCTTCATCCCACATGTAATAGACATTTTCCCGAACCGCGAGCTTGCCCATAATCGATATATCGATCTCGCGCAGAAACTCGCCCGTATCGGTGCGCACCAGCAGCGGCATATCGCTCTGCTCTTTGATATAGTCCGCATCATACAGGTTTTCTTCAATCAGTGTATTGACAATACCCATGGCGAGGGCGGTGTCAGTACCCGGTTTGGGATTCACCCAAAGACTTGAATGCATGGCTGTTGGCGTGAAGTCGGGTGAAATTGAGATCACCTTGGTGCCGTTATATTTGGCTTCCCAGAAAAAATGTGCGTCGGGAATGCGCGTTACGGCCGGATTGGACATCCACACCAGCACGCAGCGCGCTTTGTAAATACTAGCCATGGTGTCGCCGGTATAAACTTCGCCCAGGGTCATATAAACGCCGGTGGGCAGATCACCGACCCCGGAATAAAATTCCGGCATTGTGACGCCGGTGATGTTTGCAAAACGGGCCAACGCGGCAAAGGACGCCAACTTGACGCTCATCTGTGTGCCGCTGCCATAGGAGATCGTATTTGGACCATCCTTAATGCTATGATCGAGAAACTTATCGGCAATTTCCCGCGTCGCCTGATCCCAAGAGATGCGCTCCCACTTGCCTTCGCCCCGCTCCCCGACCCGCTTCATCGGATAAAGGACGCGCTGTTTGCCATACATATATTTAGCGTGACGCAAACCCTTCTGGCATCCACGCGGACCATAATCGGGTGCATCGCCTGAGGCCTCATACATGCCCTGCTGTTCTTCGCGCCACACGATTCCATTTTTGATGTAAACGTTAAACGCACATGTTCCGGCGCAATTGGTGCCATGCGTGCCATGCGCCACCCGGTCCCAGGTCCATTTACTGCGGTACACATCTTCAAACTTGCGGTAAGGGCGTGTGGGTTCCGCCAAGACTTGGCCTAAGCCTTGAGAGGAATATTGCAGGGCCATAAGGCCGCTTGCACTCGCTGAAGCAGTTTTCAGAAACGAACGGCGGTTTATCTGGGACATCTGAACAGGGGCTTTCTACCGTCTTCGATACATTTGTTCGTCGCACAATTTATCCGAAAACCGGTTTTCACTTTTCGGATTGTGCTTCAAGAATCAAAAAGGGGTGCCGAAGCCCGCCGGGGGTCATCCAATATACCGGATGTCCTCCCTTACGATCAGACTTTATAGCTCCCCCTTGCCAAACTACTGATTTACGGCAAAACCAAGCAAACGCCAAGTAGTTTTAGACTGGGTCCAAGCTAGAGGGGGTCAGATGTGACCTTTGTCCCAAGGGGTGGCAAAGCTCACACTTTCCTGGTGCGCCGCGCTGCGATGGAAATATCAGGATGCCACGTACTCCCCGCCCCAAAACCCAACTGCTCAACCAGCGCGTCAATGACAAAGGGGCGTCCATCTCGCGTCACCTCTGTGGCCCGGGCCACGGCTTGGGCCAATTCGTCCGCGTTTTGAGCCTGAGCGCCCTCAATATTGAAGCTCTTCGCGATACCGACAAAATCCACGATCGGGTCACCCAGGTAACAAGCCATATCCTTCCATAAATCCTTATTCTCCCCACGGGCGAGGGGCGAGGCGCGGTGGATACGCGTGCGTTCGCCGTCATAAGAACGATTGTTAAAGATGACAATAATCACAGGGACGTCATAGCGTGAAGCCGTCCACAAAGATTCCAGTTGACCGAATAACATCGCGCCGTCACCAACCACACAGACGACCTGCTCATCTGGCTTGGCGATTTTCGCGCCGATGGCGGCGCCGACGCCCCAGCCCAGGGCGAATCCTGTGGTCTGTCCGATCAGGCGTTTTTTACCCGGCCCGAAATCCATCCAATAATAAGGCGTCCGAAAATCCAACTCTGTGACGATGACAGCATTTTCCTCAAGCCCCTGATCCAATTCCACCGACAGCCGCTCCCAAGACAGCGGCGTGTTGTTCCACCGACCTTGAGCTTCTTTTTTGCGTTGCTGCTCGGCTTGCGTGAAAGCTGTTTGCGCAGCTTCCCAGCGCGGCGCCCGAATGGCCTCTACCTGAGTTTTGGTCAGCCGACTTTTGATCGCTTCCGTCAAGTGCGTGATGGTCTCCTTCAAGCCCGCAGCAATAGCGACATCGGTGGGATATGTATTGGCTATCGCATCATGTTCGATGCGGGCTTGAATGATTTTGGCCTTTCTAGGGACGGTGTTGGTGAAATAGCCTTTATCGGGCATGTGCGCCCCCAGATTCAAAAACACATCCGTTTTGGTCATGCCACGCAAGGGCCCCAGAGCGGAAAAACCCGCAAACAGAGGATGCTTGAAGGGGAAATCACCATAGACGCTGAAACCCTGCGCCACCGGGATGGACAGAGTTTCCGCCAGTTCGACCAAGGCCTCGCCCGCTCCGGCGCGCGTCACTTCCGAGCCCACGCTGATTAATGGATTTTCCGCCTCCACCAGCATTTGAGCCGCCTCTTCGATCAAATCTTGCTTAGGGCGAATCTCCATCGGCACTGTGAACCGGGATTGGGGATAAAGGGTCTGCTTGACATTCTCAGTCGCCAGTACGTTTTGCGGAATGCGGATGTGCACTGGGCCGCCCGGTGGTGTCGAGCAAAGCTTGATGGCGCGGCGCACCATTTCACCGATTTGACCAGGCACATCGACTTGCCACGCCCATTTGGTGAATTGCTCCATGGGCTCCAGCCAGTCATCAACACGCTGAAACGTATCCCGGCCATTCAATTGATTATTGGGGCCGTCCGATAAAACCACAATTGCAGAACGGTCTTTCCAGGCATTGTAAAGATTGTTCATGGCGTTGGGGACAGCA
Source organism: Alphaproteobacteria bacterium (assembly GCA_021774915.1). Taxonomy (GTDB): domain Bacteria; phylum Pseudomonadota; class Alphaproteobacteria; order SMXP01; family SMXP01; genus JAJFIM01. The sequence goes on along the minus strand of JAJFIO010000153.1, from coordinate 5,397 downwards.
ACACCGGGAATGAACAGGGCGGCCGGGGTGCCACTCGCCAACTCATAGCCATGGGCCATGCTGGCGGCCTGGCCCTCTTGCAAAGCGACGATGAGGTTCATTTCAGGCCGGGTCGCCAGGGCATCGAAAAAGGTGGTCATGCCGGTAGCGGTGGTGTTGAACACATACCGGATATCGGCGCTTTTTAACGTTTCCACCAAAATCTCTGACCCGCGCCCGACAAAATCCACACCCTCTTGGGTGAGTTCAGGTTGCGCCTGGGCGGCCGATGACAAGATCGACTGGGCCGCAGAACCGCTAAACCCCAGAGCCATCAGCCCTGAGGCAAAGCTCCGGCGGGAAATTTCCCGGTCCAAAAACCGTTTGAGTAATGCCTTCATCCCTTGTCCTCCCTAATTCGTGTGCCCGGCTCAAATCACAATGCGCGCCTTTCAAGCCCCTTCTTCATAGGTCGCGATGTCGTAAATGCCGGTGCCCTGACGCAAGGGCCACACTTCTTTTCGGTAATAGTCCGAATTCATGAACTCCTTGATCTTCTCCAGAGACGGAAACTCCGCCACCACCACGGGGCGCCCTTGCAAGTACTCGCCTTCGATTATATCCGCCGCTTCGCCGCGAATGATGTAGCGGCCACCATATTTTTTCACCAGATCAGCGGAAATCTCGACATATTTTTTCAGATCATCCGTGAAGTTGGTGACTTTACAGACAGACACGATATAGGCCGTCATATTACTCTCCTATTTTAGGTTTAACACGATGCAGGATGCCAAAGACCCGCTCAACCCGGCATGTGCTGGGCGGTGAAGCCCGCCGGATCCATGCCTTCGGGCGCGCTCTTCTGGATACGAACATAAAGATCTTCCTCCATCGCAACACTGGCGTCGGTATGATCGGCAATCCATTCCCAGTCTTTTTCAGAAAAATATCCTTCCGTATATTTTTCAAGAGGGTTTTTACGCGGCGCCAAAAGGCCCGTGAATTCCGCAATGAAAGCTCTTGCGGTCTTTTCAAAGGCGTCCTTCCCTTTTGGTCCTTCAGCCTTTAACTGAGTAACGGCGCCTGCAAACCGATCGGTCATGTCACGGCATTTGACCTGGCGTTCATCCAGCACGCGCAATCTTTCATGAAGATCGGCGTCTTCGCTCGGCACGCGCTGCTTAAGAAGATCGGAAATTTTCTGATCCTGATCATCAAGACGCACCAACGACATCACCATGTACTCACCACAATAAGAATAAAATTCAGTGAGGTCATGATCCCCATCTTGCCGCACTAAATCAAGGCCGCCGACAAAGCTCTTGCGAACCTGGATCTGCCGCCGCCGCTCAAAACCGATATGTGCTCTGGACTGCATGAAACACTCCTTTTCGTTGTGGCTAATTTGTGGTTGAAATCATGTTTTCATCAGGTTCACGCTCTGGGGGGTACGGTCTGGCGACCATTCCACCGCGTGATACATTGTCTCTTCACTTGCCTTGCAGCTTAGCGGGGTATGCGATCGTGAGAAAGTCTACACAGGCCACCTGATAGGACACACATGAAATGATCACCATGGAAGAGATGCAGACCCTCCGGCAAACCGAGCGGCGGCATATGATCGGCGTGAAAAATGCTTTTGCTGCGGGACTGGATGGCGCGGCACAGGAGAGCAAGCCCCTTTTTCCCTTTTACAAGGCCTGCATCGATTATCTAAAATTCAGTCTCGGGCGCTTTCACGCTCAGGGGCGCGGCAATACGGATCGCTTAAGGCCATTGGTTGGAGATAATCCCAATGATTTGAAAATAGTATCTGATATTCAATCCATGCTGGATAAAAGCGAAACAGAAATCGCCGCTTTGAGTGACGCCATGGATCGTTTTGAGGAGGATCAGAACTCAGGACAAAGCGCTTTTCAAGACGCGGGGGCGCGTTATATTTCGTTTTATGGCTCCACTTTCGTCAGACGAAAAGATCCCGCGCAGCACATTATCGCCAGGCACTTTTCCGATGAAGAATATTGGCGTCTGACAAATGATTTTACAAAGACAAGTATTGAAACGGAACAACGCCTCTATGACGCCGTTAAAACTGCGGCGCCGACAGGCATCAGCTTGGATTGGAAACCTTGAATGACCCACTTGCGCACCCCTGAGTCCCGTTTTGTGGATCTTGCCGGTTTTCCTTATGCCCCGCATTATTTTGAACTGACCGACCCGGATCTCGGCGCTCTACGCCTGCACTACGTGGATGAAGGCGAAGCCGATGCCCCGGTAATCCTCTGCATGCATGGCCAAGGTTCCTGGAGCTATATCTACCGCAACATGATCCCTCTTTTTGTCGGGGCCGGATACAGAGTGATCGCGCCCGATCATATCGGCTTTGGCCGGTCAGATAAGCTGCCCAGGGAAGAAGATTACAGTTTTCAAAAACATATCGATTGGCTTTCCACCTTCCTAAAGAGCATGGATCTGAAACCCCTCACAGGCTTTTTGTTCGATTGGGGCGCTTTTTTCGGTCTGAGGATCGCAGCGGAAAACCCTGACCTTTTTGATCGGCTGATTATCAGTAATGGCCACCTGCCCACCGGACATGAGCCGGGCGCCGAATGGTTTATCAAATGGCGCGAGAAAATGCTGAGTGGTCCCGTTTTTCCCATGGGTGATATGGTGAATGACGGCTCAACCAGAGATCTAAGCCCGCAGGAAATCGCCGCTTATGATGCACCCTTTCCCGATGAAAGTTTCAAGACGGGCCCCCGGCGCTGCCCCATGATCCTGCCAATTTCGCCCGATAACCCGGCGAGCCCCGCCAACAGCGCCGCCTGGGAAACTTTAAGCAAATGGAACAAGCCTGCCCTCACCTTGTTCAGCGCGATACTCGCCCGCACCCGCGCGCAGCAAAATATCATCGCCCACATGCCCGGGGCCAAGGATCAGCCTCATCACACATATGAAAACGCGGGCTTTTACATCATTGAGGATGAAAGCGCAGACCTAGCGCGGCGGACTATTGATTTTATCGGCACGCGCGCGTAAGCCGCATTGGGTTAAGCGATATATACTCCCCCGACTGAATTGACCTGACAATTTGGCGCACCGCTGAGTCAATGGGTCGCAGAGCAGTTTTCGTCAAGTTCTGCATTGTGCTGTCATGACCAAAGAACATAAATCAGTTTCGCTTTCGGACGAACAGCGGGCGGCGCTTGAAGCAATTTGCCGTCGCCGCAAGGTCGATGCCCTTGTGTGGTAACGCGCCCGAGCCTTTCTTCTTTTGGATTCTGGTGAGGATGCTGAAACGGTTTGTCGTATTCTGGATATTGGCCCCACAGTTCTGACGGAATGGCGTTTTGCCTTTGCAGGCATGGGGCTGTCGTTTTTCGGGCTGAAGGACTACAGCCAGCGTCAGGATCATCTGTCTTCGGAACAAGAACAGGCTTTGAAAGCGCATTTCACGGAGCATCCTACCCGAAGCGCGGATGAGGTTTGCGCCTATATTCTGGCCGAGTATGGCCAGAACTACGGTGCCTCGGGAGCCGCCAAGCTGATGCGTCGTTTGGGCTTCGTGTACAAGAAGCCCCAGTTTTTGCCAGCACAGGCCGACGAGACCATGCAAGCAGACTTTATAGCCCAGTATGAGGACCTGATGACAGGGCTCGGGGCAGATGAGATGGTTGTCTTCTCAGATGCAGTGCATCCTGAACATCAAATCCGCCCGGCCCATGGCTGGTTTCACAAGGATCAAAAGACCGCCATACGGGCAACATCAGGACGCAAGCGGTTCAACATTCAGGGTGCGCTTGATCTTGAGACCATAGGCCGAACCATTACGAGGACGTAGGATGCCCTTCGGACTGCTTTGCACTGTCGCATATTTCGTACCAAGACGGTTTTTCAGAGACAAACTCATGAAACTGGTTTTTGAGGCCGAACTCAGTGTCGAGGGCATTTGCCGCAATTGGAAAACTGTCCTCTTCAGAGAGTATCTCGCCAAGCGATGTACCGCAAATTTTGCAGAAGCATCTGCCGTATTTGTAAGGGGGAGTGGGCTGGTAGAGCGCGACATGTTCTTTCCCCTGAATCCACTTCAGGTCTTCTCTTTTGACAAAGGCTATGGTGCTTGCACCAACCTTGCGGCACCGGGAGCAATGACACGTGCCCATCATTGACGGTTCGGCCAACAGCTCAAATTCTACCACCTCACAGCAACAGCTTCCTTTAATCATCTAGCCAGTTCTCCCTGCTCAAAATTTGCTCTTCGCAGGAACAATAGGAGAACATCCAAAGAGAAGCAATGTCGAAGTTGCGTTCCAAGCAGACATTCAGCGACTATCGACCATGAATGCCCTCGTGGCAAACTCAGGTCAATTCAGTCTCTCGAGTATAATAACCACCCCGCTTCCGTGTGAACGGAAACGGTTTAAGGCTGCAAGGGCAGCCCGGCGCTTTGCGCTGCTCCCGCGAAGCCGCGCGCATAAGCCGCGCTGGCGTGAGCGATATAAATACCAGAGCGTTTCCGTGTAAACGGAAACGCTCTAAGCGCCCATCTCCCTAATCGCCTTTTGTAATTCCGCGATACGGTTGGAATCTGACGGATGCGTTGACATGAATTCCGGCGGTTTCTGGCGACCCTGATTTTTCGCCATCATGTTCTGCCAGAACTTGACCGACTGATGCGGATCATAGCCCGCGCGCTGCATATATTTGAGGCCAATGCGATCCGCTTCATATTCATGCTTGCGCGCATAGGGGAGGATCACGCCAAATGAAATGCCCGCCCCAATGACCGCCGCCAGCTCGCGGGAAAACGCAACATCATTGGATGCAAGCGCCACCGAAGCGGTTTGCATGCCGACACCGGCCAGCATGGATTGAGAGTAGCGCTCCTGGCCATGACGCCCGGTAATGTGCCCCACCTCATGCCCCAGAACGGTGGCAAGCTGGTCATCATTTTCCATGACATCCAATATGCCGGTATAAACGCCGATCTTGCCGCCGGGCATGGCGAAAGCATTGATCTGATCACTGTCAAAAACCGCAAACTCCCAAGGCTTAGCGCCCAATCCTGCCGCATTGACAATACGCGGCGCAACACGTTTAACTCTTCCCGTATAGGCAGGATCGCGGCTGAGACTCTCCTTGCCTTTAATCTGCGTCCACGATGAAGCCGACAATTGCGCAAGCTGGCCTTCAGAGACCATAATAAGCTGCGAGCGGCCCGTTACCGGGTTCGTTGTACAGCCGCTCACCGCAAAGACCGAACCCGCCGCCAAGCCAGCCAGTAACTTCCGGCGGTCCATGACAATTGTCTGTTGTGTTGTAAACCACTCAGTCATCGTACTCTCCCTCCTCAAAACACTGCCCGCAACGGAAAACTCCTCTTGCGCACCCCTTTACCCCATCGCCTAAGTATACGGT
>JAJFIO010000152.1 GCA_021774915.1 Alphaproteobacteria bacterium | reverse complement strand
GGAGAGGCCACGGCCCAATCGGCTGGGCTTTGCATCTTCAGGCGCGGCAGGCGCTGGTTTTGAATTGGTCACGTCACACTCCACATTGTTGAACAGATCGAAGTTGAACAGATCGAATCTGTTTCAGCCTTGGCCCCAAGAACGTCAAACCGGTCTCGTTGACAGTCAAATCTAACGCACCGGGTCTTTACATCGCCCTAAGCGCCCTCTCGCGCTGGATCAATTCGCCAGCTAATTGGATATAGGCCCGGCTCCCAGCACATTTATGATCGTAGAGCAAAGCCGGCTTGCCATGGGAGGGGGCTTCCGAAATCCGCACATTTCGTGGGATTACGGTTTGATAGACTTTCTGGCCCAGATGCTCACGCACATCATCGGCCACCTGATCAGACAATTTATTGCGCCGATCATACATGGTGAGCACGATGCCTTGAATTTCTAGTTTAGGATTGAGGCTCGATTTCACCAGCTCAATCGTGCGAATGAGCTGGCTGAGGCCTTCCAGAGCAAAAAACTCGCACTGCAAAGGCACCAGGACCGCATCAGCGGCAGCCAGAGCATTGATGGTAAGCAGATTGAGCGAGGGAGGGCAATCAATCAGAACATAATCAATGGGTGAGTGAGATGAGGGCGCCTGATTCACAGTGACCAAAGCATCACGGAGCCGAAATGATCGTCGTGAAACGCCAGATAATTCCATTTCTGCTCCAGACAAATCAAAGCTCGATGGAACAATGGACAGGCGCGGAATAGCGGTGGCAATCATCGCTTCAGCCAGGGGCAAGCGATCGATCAAAACATGATAAAGGGAACGTTGCCGCTGCGCGTGGGTGATACCCAGCCCCGTACTGGCATTGCCTTGGGGATCGAGATCCAGAATAACGGCATTCTTACCCACAGCCGCCAGAGCTGTCCCGAGATTAATCGCCGTGGTGGTTTTACCGACACCGCCTTTTTGATTGGTCACAGCGATCACACGAAGAGGGGTGGGGGTCTCTTTGGGGTTTAGCACGGATGAAAATCCTCAATCACGAGTATCACGCCGGAAGGGTCCGACAGGCTGGGAAATTGCTGATACTCTAGTGTCCAATATTTAGTGGTTTTAGTCAATTCACACTCAACATCCTGTCCCTTTAAAAAGAGGCAGGTGGTTTTCCTTTTGGCCATACCGTCATGTTTCAACCGCTGAGCATAATCGAGAAGATCCGTCAGAGGAGCCAGAGCGCGTGCAGTGATCACATCAGCCGGGGGCGGGGAAGTGGCCCCCAACCGATCACGGACCACCTCGACGTCCAGGGCCAATTCAGCTGCAGCATAGCGCAGAAAACCACATTTTTTACTATTCGAATCGATGAGTGTGGTATGAAATGCGGCGTGTTCGCGCGCCAAAATCGCCAAAATCAGGCCGGGGAGCCCGGCGCCTGAACCCATATCCACGACGGTGCGCGTCTTTGCCGGAATGTGGGCGTAAAGCTGGGCACAATCTAAAATATGGCGCTGCCATACATGCTCCAGGCTTTGAGCACTGACCAGATTGATCGACGCCTGCCACTTTTGCAGCAACTCGACATAGCGGCACAAATTTCTCAATGTTTCACGTGAAACATTGAGAGCTGCTTGAACCTCTTTAGGCAACACGGTTGAGGCCTCTCCTCGCTTAACGGACAGCAGACCGCTTGATTTGGCCCAGCAACAAAGTCAAGGCCGCAGGTGTCATTCCCTCTATGCGGCCGGCTTGACCCAGGGTGGCGGGACGAATGCGGCCCAATTTTTCCCGCACTTCGTTGGACAATCCACCAAGGGCCGCATAATCAAATCCACTTGGAATCCGCGCCGCTTCATCTTTGCGAAAAGCCAAAATATCGGCCTCTTGACGATCCAGATAGCCGGCATAGAGCGCCTCGATTTCCAGTTGCTGGATCACTTCTGCAGAAAACCGGCCAAAATCAGGCCAAATACGCAACAGAGTAGCCACATCCACTGAAGGATAGGCTAAAAGCTCAAGGGCAGACCGGCGCCGGCCATCCTGGTTGATCTCCAAGCCCGCTTTTTGAGCTTGCCGCGGAGTTAGATCATGGGATGTGAAGGCCGCGCGCGCTTGATCCAACTCTTCGCGTTTGGCTGTAAACCGGCGCGCGCGATCCTGATTGACAAGACCCAATCCCATCGCGAGGGGAGTGAGCCGCAAATCCGCATTATCAGCCCGCAGTGAAAGCCGGTATTCAGCCCGCGACGTGAACATCCGATACGGTTCCGTGATCCCCCGGGTGATGAGATCATCTACCATCACCCCCATATAGGCCTGCGCCCGTGTCAGCAGGAAAGACGATGCCCCCACCCCAGCATCTTGTCCCGCCGCCAATGCGGCATTTACACCCGCCCACAATCCCTGCGCCGCCGCTTCTTCATAACCTGTTGTCCCATTAATCTGTCCGGCCAGATAGAGCCCTGGAAGCTTTTTGGTTTCCAGAGAGGCGGAAAGCTCCCGCGGATCGACATGGTCGTACTCGATAGCATAGCCATACTGTTTGACCACCACCTGCTCAAGCCCAGAAATGGTCTGCAAAAATGCGTCCTGCACTTCCCTTGGCAGGGATGTGGACAGACCGTTGGGATAAATCGTGTCATCATCCAATCCCTCTGGCTCCAGAAAGATCTGGTGACTGGACTTATCCGCAAACCTGGTGATTTTATCCTCAATTGAGGGACAATAACGGGGGCCTGCGCCCTTGATCTGTCCGGAATAAATGGGCGCGCGGGAGAGATTATTTCTAATAATCCCGTGTGTGACCTCATTGGTGTACGCCAGATGGCAGGGAACCTGTTCTTGGGTGATTTGCGAGGTCATGAATGAAAAGGGCGTCGGGATATCGTCCCCATGCTGTATCTCCAACCCGGACCAATCGATGGAATGTCGATCAAGGCGCGCGGGCGTCCCCGTTTTGAGCCGCCCGAGAGTGAACTGAAGGCGACTGAGGGCCTTGGCCAACCCAATCGACGGGGCCTCCCCGAGCCGGCCTGCAGCATTACGCTCTGTCCCTCTGTGGATTTCACCCCGCAAGAAAGTCCCCGTGGTCAACACCACCGCCGGACTATGAAGAATTGTACCATCTGCGATCACAATACCTACAATACGGCCATTTTTGATGACCAAATCTTCAGCGCAAGCGGAGAGGATCTCCAACCCCCCTTGCTCCGTCAAAGCCGCCTGCATCGCCTGACGGTAAAGCTTTCGATCCGCCTGGGCTCGGGGGCCCTGCACCGCAGGGCCTTTCCGGCGATTCAGCACCCGGAACTGGATCCCGGCCTGATCGGCAACCTGGCCCATCAGGCCGCCCAGCGCGTCAATTTCTCGCACCAGATGGCCTTTCCCCAGACCGCCGATGGCTGGATTACAGGACATCTCGCCAATTGTTTGGAAGCAATGAGTCACCAAGAGCGTCCGGGCCCCCAAACGTGCGGCCGCACAAGCCGCTTCACAGCCCGCATGACCACCTCCGATGATCACCACGTCATAGTGTGCTGCCTGCGTCCCGGCCATTTTTATCCTCTCAAGATCGGTCAAAAACGCTCATCTCATCTGAATCGACAAAACGCTTCCAACAGATCTTTATCGTGTCCTCGACCACATTCACAAATCACGGAGCCTTCGAGCGCGGCCTAGATTCTTGAGTGGCCATCGCATTCGAACCTAAAAACGGCGTACACCCGCGGGTCAAGCCCGAGGGGATGCTTTTTGTGAATACGCTCTGGAGCCCTGAATACTCGAAAACCCTCGACCCTGTCACCAAAAAGACGTGAGTTTTAACCCTTTCGCTCAAAATTTCATCTTTGATTTTCTCTAAAGGTAAACGCCAGCTCGTACATTCGCTCGATCCGAGCAGATCAACTTAGCAATCAAATAAGGTAAAATCGCCTAATTATCCGGGATGGTTTCGGATGTGCTTACAATGTTTCACGTGAAACATTTCTCTTTTCATCATTTGCCAATGCAAAATTCAGAAAAAATTACATCCAGCACATCCTCCACATCGGCTCGACCTGTGATTTGACCCAGTGACCGTAAGGCCAGTCGAATATCCTCCGCCCTAAGGCCTATATCCTCGGTTTCGGTCTTCAAAAACCGCTCGAGCGCGCTCAAGGAGGCTTCCACAGCGTGCCGGTGTCTGGCCCGAGTGAGAACCACCCCCTCACCAGACCCACAGATAGACTGAACCCGTTCAGTCAGAAGGGATAAAAAAGGCGTCATTCCGTCTCCCGTTTTTACAGAGACCCTAAGTATGTCTGATGGGAGCTTTGAGGGACTTTGAGAAGACTTATTCAGGAGATCGCTTTTATTCATCACCAAAAGATCTGAATCGCGAGGCTTAATGGAAAAAGCGTTGACCGCATTTTCATGATTAAAGCTCTCCGGAGAACTTAGATAGACCCGGAGATCCGCACGCTCAGCGCGCTGTAGAGCGCGCTGAATTCCCTCTTTTTCAATTTCGCCTTCTGTTACCCGTAAACCTGCCGTGTCCGCAATGCTCACCGCGATCCCCGCAAGATCTAGATGTACTTCGATAATATCGCGGGTCGTTCCCGACTGATCTGAAACAATCGCTACATCACGGCGGGCCAGGGCATTGAGCAGACTGGATTTACCCACATTGGGAGGCCCCAGAATGACCACGGATACGCCTTCGCGAAGGCGTTCGCCCCGGTGGTTGTCGGACAGGTGCTTACCCATATCGGCTTTCAGAGTGGCTATTTGTTGATAAACTCTCCGGGACAGATCGTCAGGCAGGTCTTCATCGGCAAAATCGATTTCCGCTTCAATCTGCGCCAGAGCCTGAATCAATCGGTCGCGCCAGAGCTCATAAACCGCCCCGAGCGCCCCCTCCATCTGACGCATAGCTTGAACACGTTGCATTTCTGTCTGAGCGGCAACCAGGTCCGCCAGGCCTTCGACTTCCGTTAAATCCAGCTTGCCGATTTCAAAGGCGCGCCGGGTAAATTCACCCGGATCCGCAGGGCGTAATCCCAAATGCAAAAAAGCCCGGAAAAAGGCCTGTATCACGGCATAGCTTCCATGGAGGTGCAGCTCACCAACATCTTCTCCGGTAAAACTGCTGGGCGCAGGAAAAAACAAGACGAGGCCACGATCCAGAAGCTTAGATTCCTCTCCCTCCTTGGATGAAAAAGACAAAGCCCGGAGAACCGCTGTTCTGGGAGGGGGCAGAGGACCGGCCAACCGCTGAAGGGTGGTCCGGACATCAGGGCCACTCAAGCGTATGACAGCAATACCGGCACGACCTTGGCCGCTGGCCAAGGCAAAAATCGTATCATTTTGATGTTTCACGTGAAACAGTCGCTCACTTATTCTCTTGGTTTCACAACTGAATCCACAGGCGGTCTTGAAAAAACCTAATCTTTCTTAGTTTTAGATCCTTGACCCGCCATGGTCCGCATCGCCTTTTGTGCTTGTTCCATCATCTGAGTGTTCAGAGGCATCCACATTTCCGCGATTTTTGTTGGATCCATGCTCGGCAAAGAAGCGGCCATGGAATCCGACATGTGCTTGATCATTTCTTCATGGAGAGGCGTAACATCCGGCAAGCCCATAAACCGCCGAGCCTCTTCTGGTGTACAATCAACTTCAATGGTCACTTTCATAATCATTCCTTATGTTGAAGCAAAATTATAACGAATTGATCACGCAACGTAGAGAGAAGGCTGTTTTGGTTTGCTGGGATCATTTTTGCGGGGCGGGGCGGCTCCCACTTTAATGGAAAAAGAATTAAAGTATTAGAATCTTAAATCATCTCTTCTTTGACTGCAATTCAGGCAACCTCTGATCCCACATCAATCACAAGGTAAGACTGTCATGGATATAGTACGCGCTATCCAATTCTCTGAACCCGGAGGACCTGAAGTTCTTCAATGGCGCGCCATTGAGCTTGCTGCGCCCCGTCCTCATGAAGTTCAGATCAGCCATACCGCCATCGGTCTCAATTACATCGACACATATCACAGATCTGGCGCCTATCCGGTGCCTCTTCCCAGTGGAATCGGGCTAGAAGCTGCCGGGCGAATACGGCGTGTTGGTTCTTCCGTCAAGGGTTTTCACTCCGGAGATCGCGTGGCCTATGCCACGGGACCTCTTGGAGCTTACTCTGAAGCAACTAATGTTCCAGCGGAAAATCTCATTCCTCTTCCAGATGATATTTCCGATACCAGCGCAGCAGCCATACTCCTTAAGGGTTTAACCGCTCACTTCCTTGTGCGCGAAACTTACCCGCTGGGAAGAGATCATACCGTTCTGATCCACGCCGCCGCTGGTGGCGTTGGGCTTCTTCTGTGCCAATGGGCAAAATCTCTCGGTGCTCGGGTAATTGGAACGGTGGGTTCGCCAGACAAAGCCCGCATAGCAAAAGCTCATGGTTGTGACCATCCCATTTTGTACAACGAACTTGAGTTTGATACTGAAGTCAGACGTTTAACAGCCGGTCAAGGCGTCGATGTGGTTTATGATTCCGTTGGGGCTGTAACTTTTATGAAATCTCTGGATTGCCTAAAGGTCCGCGGACTTATGGTGAGTTTCGGCAATGCTTCAGGTCCACCACCTAAGTTCGATATTGGCCTGCTTGCTGCTAAAGGATCCTTGTTTCTCACCCGGCCGACTATATTCACTTATGTTGCTACGCCAGAGTCTCTACGTAGATCCGCTTGTGAACTTTTCGATTTTTTGCGTAAAGGGGATATCAAAATAGATATTGGCCAGACATATGCATTAAAAAACGCCGGCCAGGCACATATGGATCTAGAGGCCCGAAAAACTACCGGATCAACAATCCTGATCCCATAAGCTAGCGCATCACGCGTTACTTTGGAATCACTTATGATGCTCTAATTCTTTTTGATCGCGCCGATTTAAGCGCAAAACCGGACACACTTGTACGTACAAGGTTCTAGGCAAATCCCTTATCAGGTGTTCATAGATTCGAAAAATTCATCATTGTTTTTGGTTTGACGAAGCTTACCCACTAAAAACTCCATTCCATCAACTGTACCCATCGGTTGCAGAATACGGCGCAAAACAAACATTTTTTTCAGAGTTTCATTGTCAACCAAAAGCTCTTCTTTTCGCGTTCCTGATTTGATGATGTCAATTGCTGGGAAGACGCGCTTGTCGGACAGTTTGCGGTCCAGGATAATTTCAGAATTACCTGTACCCTTAAACTCTTCAAAAATCACTTCATCCATACGACTGCCAGTATCGATCAATGCCGTAGCAATAATGGTAAGGGAGCCACCTTCTTCGATATTTCGCGCGGCGCCAAAAAAACGTTTGGGACGCTGCAGCGCATTGGCATCCACACCACCGGTCAATACTTTTCCTGATGAAGGGACGACAGTGTTGTAAGCCCGGCCAAGACGGGTGATCGAATCTAACAGAATTACGACATCACGCCCATGTTCAACCAAACGTTTCGCTTTTTCGATCACCATTTCCGCCACCTGTACATGGCGGGCCGCTGGTTCATCAAACGTAGAACTGACCACTTCTCCTTTAACTGACCGTTGCATGTCCGTCACTTCTTCCGGACGTTCATCAATCAAAAGTACAATTAGATAACACTCTGGCTGATTGGCCGAAATAGAATGCGCAATATTTTGCAAAATAACTGTTTTACCTGTCCGTGGCGGCGCCACAATCAAGCCCCTTTGGCCTTTACCCAAAGGCGCCACTATATCAATCACACGCGAAGTCCGGTCCTTAAGTGTGGGATCTTCTATTTCCATTTTCATCCGCTCATCAGGATAGAGCGGGGTCAGATTATCAAAATGGACCTTATGACGGGTTTTTTCGGGCTCCTGAAAATTGATCGCTATAACCTTAAGAAGAGCAAAATAGCGTTCGCCTTCTTTTGGACTGCGAATTTGTCCTTCAACGGTATCACCCGTTCTCAGAGAAAAACGGCGAATTTGGCTGGGACTCACATAAATATCGTCAGGTCCAGGTAGATAATTAGCCTCAGGAGATCTCAAAAATCCAAAGCCGTCTTGAAGCACCTCCAGGACACCACCTGCTGTAATATCAACTTCCTGTTCCGCCAAACATTTTAGAATTGCAAACAACATATCCTGCTTACGCATAACACTGGCGTTTTCAACATCAAGTTGTTCAGCAAACTCAAGAAGGTCTGTGGGAGACTTCGATTTGAGGTCCTGCAATTTAATTTCTTGCAGTGTCATCATTTCTCCTATGGCTCTTTGATTGAGCACTCGTTTAACTATGTTATCGCCTGCTGGTTTTATAAAAATATTCAGATGGCGCTTGGTGGGAAAATTGCGAGATTACCCGTTGGACAACTAACGGAAGTGCACGCTGTATCGGTGAGTCAGGAAGGACTTGAGATTTGCCGTGTGTCTTCAATGAAAACCTGCCTTAGATCAGCAAGTCACACAGATCACGTGCTTGAGCAATTAATGCGTTATACTCTTTATGTGTTAAGAATCAAGAAGAAAATGGCTCAATCCTGTTCGTCATGTAAGTCTAAGAAACATACATTAATATAATATTAAGACTCTTTTAGATGTAGATGATGTTAGTCATGGTGAAAGTCTGAATAAAGTATTAATCCAAAATTAGATACAAAACTATAAAGAGCGTGGAAGAAAATAAAAAATCAAATATGGAAAAGCGGGATATTCTCTAAAGCATTGTAAAAAAAGAAAAATAAATAAATATTTCACCAGAAATCTAAAGAAAAAATGTGGATAACCATAGGATAAAAAAGGACTATATATTGGAGTGGAAAACCAGCAATGATCTCTTTTATTGGGACAAGCACATGAGTAAAGACATGACAGACGTCAGGCACTTTCGAATAACTTAGGTGAGGGTGGCTTTTCCAGGGTTTTTCCACAGACTTACCTAAAACAATCTCATCTATTCTGCCTATTAATCCACTTGTTGGTGCTTTCGCACAGTATTAGTTTATTCATGATGACATTGAGCAGATCTCTTGCCGTTTATTTCCATATTCATTTGGTTTCCGACGCTACGGGGGAAACCCTCAATGCCATGTCTAAAGCCGCTTGTGCTCAATTTGAGGGAATTAAGCCTATCGAGCATGTCTATGCTCTTGTCCGTTCACAGCGACAATTAGAGCGTGTCCTTAAAGAAATTGAGTCCGCTCCGGGTATTGTCCTTTATACAATGATGAATCCGGATCTACGGCAGCAATTGGAGGATCATTGCCAGCGCCATTCTATTCATTGCTCTTCGGTTTTGGACCCGGTGCTGACCATCTTAAGAAATTACCTCGGAACTGAGCTGACCCATAAAATGGGTGGTCAGCATGAAATGAATACAGAGTATTTTGACAGGATCGAAGCACTGAACTTCACCATGTCTCACGATGATGGACAGAAAACGGAGAGTCTGAATGATGCTGATGTCGTCCTTGTTGGTGTTAGTCGAACCTCGAAAACACCGACCTGTATTTATCTGGCAAACCGAGGAATAAAAGCCGCCAACATTCCTGTGGTCGCCGGTGTTCCGTTGCCTGTTGAGCTTGATCGCCTGGACGGACCATTGGTTGTCGGCCTCACAGTCATGAAGGACCGTTTGGTACAAATCCGTCGCAACAGGCTCCTCTCACTTAAAGCCGATACTGAAACCAGTTACGTTGATGATGATGAGGTCCGCAAAGAAATTGTCTATGCCCGCAAGCTGTTTGAAAAAAATGATTGGTCCGTTATTGATGTCTCTAGGAGGTCCATAGAGGAAACCGCTGCCGCCGTCCTTAATCTGTGGTCCCAGAGCAAAAAAGATATTCCAACAGATAAACCAATTTTTACACATGATGGCTAATCAGAAGCAGCCAGAAATTTTATTAGCCTCAAGCAGTTCTATCCGCGCGAAAATGCTGAAGGATGCCGGTTTAAACATCACTGTGGCACCAGTGGGCCTTGACGAAGATACAATCAAGCAGGCTATGATTGAGGAAGGGGCCAGCGCTGCACACATTGCAGAAACGTTGGCTGAATTAAAAACAATTCGTGCCGCCCGCAACACCAATGATTTTGTCATAGGTGCCGATCAAATATTAAGTTGTGAAGGGGGTATATTCAGCAAACCTGCCTCGTTTGAGGAGGCAAGAGATCAGCTGATGAGTTTGCGTGGCAAAACTCACGAACTGTTAACAACAGCCTGTATTGCAAAAGGTGGATCTATTATCTGGCGCCATAGTGACGCAGCGCAACTTCATATGAGGGTTTTCTCCCAGGAGTTTCTTGAGAGGTACTTAAATCAACACAAAGAGCGTGTACTGATGAGCGTGGGCGGCTATTTCTTGGAAAGTCAAGGAGTACAATTGTTCGACTGGATTAAGGGGGATTACTTTACTATTTTGGGACTCCCACTGATTCCTTTATTGGGTTTTCTACGGGAACAAGGCGTCATGCTGACATGATCATTTCCGGAAAAGCACGATGTGCCGCTGTAATTGGTTGGCCTGTGAGCCATTCAAAATCACCACGGCTGCATGGATACTGGCTTGATCACTATGAAATAGATGGTGTTCTTGTTCCTCTGGCTGTAGCCCCACAGCATTTTAATGCAGTATTGCGGCAGATTTCAAAAATGGGATTTGTCGGTGCTTGTGTAACGCTTCCCCATAAACAGGCGGCGTTAGCGGCAGTTGATCAGGTAGATGAAACAGCCAAATCCATTGGTGCTGTGAACACGATAATTATCAATCCAGATGGTGGTTTATATGGTCAGAATACGGATGGCTATGGCTTTATTGAAAATCTGAAGCAACATGCGCCTGAGTGGCATCCGCAAAAAGGCGCAGCGGTTGTCTTGGGCGCGGGCGGCGCGGCGCGGGCTGTGCTTTATGCTTTGTCTCAATCCGGGGTGCCTGAGATTCGTCTCGTCAACAGAACACGTTCTAAGGCACAAGAGCTTGCTGATGTGCTATCGTCAAATTTGACGAGTACACTACATGTTCATGATTGGGAAGAACGTGAAGTAATTTTAGCGGGCGCTAAATTGCTTGTAAACACCACCTTGCTTGGCATGGATGGCCAGGCGTCTTTGGATCTAAGTCTGGAGACATTGGACCGTGAAGCTTTGGTGACCGATATTGTTTACACTCCATTGATGACACCTTTGCTGAAAAGCGCACAAGCGAGGGGTAATATGGTTGTCGATGGTCTGGGTATGTTGATACACCAGGCCCGGCCCGGGTTTAAGGCCTGGTTTGGGCGCGAGCCCGAAGTGACAGATGACGTGCGTAATTTTCTGTTGTTGGAAAAGTGAGATTCTAACGTGATCAAAATCGGCCTCACCGGTTCCATAGGGATGGGGAAAACGCGCACCGCCGCCTTGTTTGAAGAATTGGGTGTGCCGGTATATGACGCCGATGCTGAGGTTCATCGGCTGTATGCCAAGGGCGGTGCAGCGGTTACTCCCATTGCCAAGGTATTCCCTTCAGCAGTGATCGCTGGTGAGGTCAACAGGGATCGGTTGGCGGATCTGGTGCTCGGTGACGCTGATGCTCTGGACCGTCTGGAAAGGGTGGTTCACCCTCTGGTCGTACAGCGCCAACAAGAGCGCCTGGCTACGCTTCAATCTGAAGGCGCTAAAATGGTGGTTCTTGATATCCCGCTTCTGTTTGAAAAGGAGCGTGAGAATAGCGTTGATGTGGTGGTGGTGGTCAGCGCGCCGCCGCATATTCAGCGGGAGCGTGTGTTGGAAAGGGCCGGCATGAGCCAAGAGAAACTGGACGCCCTGTTGGCCCGGCAGGTGCCTGATTCTGTTAAACGCGCAAAAGCAGACTATATTGTTGAGACCGATAAAGGCGTGGCTCATGCGCTTAGACAGGTCGAAAAGATTGTTGGCGCCATTCGCCAACAAAACTCTTGAGAGGCTTTTCTAATAAATCCCTATAAATGAATGTCTGCTTCGGCTTAGACTCATGGGGGCGAATCCCCAAGCCTTGAGCTCGGCTCCTGAGAGAAAAAGTGTGAAACTGGCATGCGTGAAATTGTTCTTGATACAGAAACCACAGGACTGGACCCTACTGATGGTCACCGGATTGTCGAGATCGGCTGTCTGGAATTGATCAATCATGTTCCTACGGACAAGGTGTTTCACAGCTACGTCAATCCGCTCCGATCGATGCCCGAAGGCGCTTTTGCGGTTCACGGTCTGTCAGAGGAGTTTCTTGGGGACAAGCCTCTGTTTGCGGATGTGTGTGATGAGTTCATCGCGTTTATCGCAGGCTCCCCACTGGTGATCCACAATGCGCGGTTTGATCTGAAGTTCCTCAATGCGGAGTTGGAGCGCTTTGGTGGAACGCCACTGCCTGCAGACCGGGCGATTGATACGCTTGAGATGGCGCGCAAGAAATACCCGGGCTCTCCCAACTCGCTGGATGCGCTGTGCCGGCGCTTTGGGGTCGATACGAGCGTGCGGGCAAAGCACGGCGCTCTGGTCGATTCCTACCTTCTGGCCGAGGTCTATTTGGAGCTCATTGGCGGGCGTCAGCCAGACTTTGATCTCAGCCCCGCTTTCCAGGAATCCCCGGGGCCAGAGCAAGCGCTGTCGGTACAAGCAACCACACGCCAGCGTGCTTTAGGGCCCTTGATCACACAAGAAGAGCGCCGAGAGCACGAGAATTTCATCGCCACCAAACTTGGGTCAGAAGCTCTCTGGTCTCGGCTGGGACGGATGAAAGGACGCCTCATAAAAGCCAGCACGCCTTAAAATGGTTTATCTGAGGGCTTTAAGAGACGTGCTTTAGCTCTCAGTTTGTGCTGCTTCGGCCTGTTTTTGTTGTGCGATCATCTGTTGTTGATAAAGACCCACAAAATCGATGGGATCGATCATGAGGGGCGGAAATCCGCCATCTCGTGTCGCATCCGCCAAAACACGGCGCGCAAAGGGGAATATCAGCCGCGGGCACTCGACCAGCACGATCGGTTGTAGTTGTTCTTCTGGGATGTTGGTCATTTGGAACAGGCCAGCATAGACCAGTTCCGAAATAAAGACTGTGTCCTCACCCTTTTTTGCAGTGGCGGAGAGTTTGAGAAGAACTTCGAATTCGGTATTGGAGCGCCGATGAGCCTGAACATCCACAGAAACATCGATTTTCGGCCCATCTTTGGCGGCGCTTAAAGATTCGGGAGCAGACGGGTTTTCAAAGGAAAGATCCTTAACATATTGCGCTAATAGCCGTAACTGCCCCTGTGCTTGAGCTGTGCTTGCGCCGTTCCCGCCGTTTCCGTTTTGAGTGGATTGAACATCGGGCTGGCTTTCGGGTTCATTTGTTGAATCTGACTCTGCCATAAAGGCTCTCCTCGCCATAATCAGGGTTCTTGCGGATCGGGACCGTGGCTATCATGTCCGGGCATGGGAAACAAGCAG
The DNA here is from genome assembly GCA_021774915.1 of Alphaproteobacteria bacterium. Taxonomy (GTDB): domain Bacteria; phylum Pseudomonadota; class Alphaproteobacteria; order SMXP01; family SMXP01; genus JAJFIM01. The sequence goes on along the minus strand of JAJFIO010000152.1, from coordinate 11,042 downwards.
TCCTGTTTCAGACGCTTGCGCAAAAGACAATGGCGGGATTTTCTAAAGATACCTTGAAAACCCAAGATATCGAGTAAGATTGAGTTCGGCGAAGTGTTGTTCTGAGCACTGGGAGCGATTAAATATAAAAGGCACCTGGACGGGCGAAATGACAGGCGGTAGACCTGGCGCGCTGGGAGGGGTAAGCTTATCTTGACGCCATGGCTGTACACTGAGCTGTACGCCCAAAGGTGGGATCTGCTGAAAACCTGATTTGGCGTCCATTTGCTGTGGCATTTGTTTGAAAGGTTACCTTAGGATATGACCTTCCCGTTTGTTGATATTCTTCTTTTGGCCATGATCGCGGCCTTTATCATCCTGCGTCTGCGCAGTGTTTTGGGGCGCCGTACAGGACATGAGCGCCCACCGCGCAATCCCTTTACCCATCGCAAAACATCTCACTCAAGCCCTTCTGCTGACGCGGACTCGAATGTGGTGAGCTTGCCTGGTGCGCGCACAGATGCAGTGTCAGAGCCGCGCCCCAGGATTTTTGAGAATATCGCTCCTGAAGGGTCTCCCTTGGCCCTGGGTCTCATGGATATCCAGCTCGCTGATAGACGGTTTGAGCCGGCAAGCTTTATTGCGGGCGCGAAAACCGCTTATGAAATGGTGATCACGGCCTTTGCCTCCGGGGATCGCAAAACGTTGCAACCGCTTCTCTCAAAGGGCGTCTATGACAGTTTTGATCAGGTGATCTCAGAGCGTGAACGCAGCGGGACCAGCGTTGAATCGAATCTGGTCAGCATAGAAACGGCAGAATTTGCAGAAGCCACTTTGCGGGAACGGATTGCCGAGATTACGGTAAAATTCATCTCAGAGATTATATCAGCCACAAAAAATTCCGAGGGTGCTGTCATAGAAGGCGATCCCATCTCGGTGCGGCGGGTGACGGATGTGTGGACATTTGCTCACGACACCAAGAGCGCAGATCCAAACTGGTTGCTCGTCGGTACGTCGGCAGACGCTTAAAAAGTTTTTCAAATCAAGCGTGACGCGAGACATGAATCGAAAGCCTGTCTTATCTTCTAGGGGGGACGGGAGTTGATGACCAGCCACGCGCGTCTTTTTAGTTGTGTCCTAGGGCTTATCATTGTTGCTCTGTTTGGTGTGGCGCTCATTGGTTCTTATCAGGGACGGTCTGGCCGGGTGGCGGACACGGGGCCGCTGCTTATAGAAGCGGGTACATTTTCTGCGCTTGAGGGCTGGCAGGACGATGATCCGGTTGCCGCTTTTGCCGCTTTTTTGCGCTCTTGTGACCGGCTGAGCATGGTACCGCCGGAGCGTTTTGTGGGACGCTCCATTAGGTCTGAAAACCTACAAAAACTTTATGGCCGTGCATCCGACTGGCAGGAAGTCTGCGCCGTAGCGGATATGATTGAAGGTGATAGCGCCGTTGCAGTCCGCACTTATTTCGAATCCCTTTTCATTCCTGTACGGATTTATCGCGAGGGAGATCAGGAAGGACTTTTCACCGGCTATTATGAACCTCTGCTCAGAGGCAGTCGCGTTCCTACAGCCCGTTATTCCGTTCCGCTTCTCAAGCACCCGGATGATTTGGTCAGCGTCGATCTGGGTCAATTTCGTGATGAACTGAAAGGTGAGCGCCTGGCCGGAAAAGTGGTCCAAAACCGCTTGGTGCCTTACGCTTCCCGTGCTGTCATCGACGCGAACGCTCAAGAAGCCCCAGCCGGGGTTCTGGTGTGGGTGGATGATGTTGTAGATGCTTTTTTCCTGCAGATTCAAGGTGGCGGCCGTGTGGTTTTCGAGGATGGAGAGGTTATGCGGGTGGGATATGCCGCGAGCAACGGCCATCCCTATACCGCGATCGGGAAGGTTCTCCTCGATCAAGGCGCGCTCAGCCGGGAAAAGATGTCGATGCAGGCCATTCGTAGCTGGTTGGAGGCTCACCCCGAGGACGCGCGCGAGATTATGAATGCCAATGCTTCTTATGTTTTTTTTCAAGCTTTTGACTTGTCCGATCCGGCATTGGGGCCGCCGGGCGCGCAAAATGTGTCTTTGACGCCGGGCCGTTCTCTGGCGGTGGATCGCCGCTACCACGCTCTGGGTGTCCCGGTGTGGGTTGAAGGCTTGAAGCCTGCGCCGCATGCTGCCGCTGGGATGCCTTCCGCAGTGCCGTTTCGTCAGATGATGGTAATGCAGGACACGGGCGGCGCGATCCGCGGGGTGGGGCGCGCCGACGTTTTCTGGGGCTTTGGCGTTGAGGCGGCGGCCGTGGCTGGGCCCATGAAACACCAGGGGCGCTTTACTGTTTTGATACCGAAACGTTTAGCGAGGCTATTAACCGCCTCTAAAATCACGCCATGAGCGAAGAGCGGCGGTTATCAAAAGAGGAGTTGGAATTGTGGCGCTGGGCGATGCGCCAGACCAATCAACTGCCCCGTGCAGGCCGAGGAGGCAGAGGGGTAAAACATCAAAAAACCGCTGATCCTTTATCGTCTTCCGCGTTGTTCCCCTCCCCGCGCCTGTCCATACGGCCACCCGTTGTCGTTAAACACTCAAGGGAGAGCGCTGCTCCCCCTCACGCTTCTCAACCACGTCCTGCGGTGCCATCCTCACAGCTTGATCCGGGTCTTTCAAAGCGATTGGCGCGCGGCAGGCGGCAGATTGATGCGGTTCTCGATCTTCATGGCGCTCGGCAAAATGAGGCTTACTTGCGCCTTAGCCGTTTTCTTGAGGGGGCTATAAACCGTGGGAATCGTACCCTGCTTGTGATTACAGGCAAAGGCTCGCCTCAGCGGTCAGGGCCGGAAAGTTCATCAGGTGTGTTACGCCGGATGGTGCCTGAGTGGTTACGCCAATCTCCCATGGCCGGTTATGTGAGTGGCTTTGAGCCCGCGCACCAACGCCATGGCGGCAGCGGCGCATTTTATGTGGTTTTGCGCCGGAACAGATAGGATCAGCAGGCAGCCCGGCGTTTTGCGCCGCTCCCGCGAAGCCGCGCTGGCGTGAGCGATATCATGCTAGGGTCATAGACTCATTAAACCGTCATTCCCCGGGTCGAGCCCGAGGACAGGCTCCGAAACCAGTTTTCCTCAAACCTTTGATTTGCCTGCCAAACGATAATCAGGCGAACTTCTGATTCAGGACACTAGGGGGGCTTAGTTTCCGCCGCCGCGACCGTCACGATCCTTGGATGAGGAAGGCGGTGTTTGTTGTTGGCTTGAGCTTTGGCGTACGAATTTTCCGGCAGGTGAAGATTTGTTGTTCTCGTAGTAAATCAGCAGGGCCTCGCGCAGTTGAGGATAGGAGGTAAAGGCGCAATCGCCATCATCTTCCTTGGAAATATTGAGATCGGCACGATCGGAGTCTGACAGATCGCTGCACATCGGTTCCCAAACATCAGCCGTGTCGCCTTCGATTTTCACTAGGCCATATTGAACGTTATCACCTGCGGTTTCAGGTTCCTGCACAATATAAAGGTCATTGCCCATGTCCCTCATCACTGCGCCGTCATGATCAAATTCAGTACTGCTGGAAAAATAACCGTCAGAATGGATCTTGATGTCTGCGACATACTCCGGCGTAGCCTGGTCGGAACTAGAATAATAAGCATAAGAACCAGCCGCGAGGGGGTAGACGATATTATTACCTGAGATCAGCGGGTTCACTGAAACGAAGCAACCGGAAAGTATTACAGTTGCGGCGCTGACCAGGAGTGCTCGTGTGATGACTGTCTTGAACATTTTGTGTCCCCTCTTCTTATTTTCCCTCTTCATATGCGGCGCGGCGTTACCAAGGTTTTAGTGTGCCGCACACATCCAGTTTGGATTATGGCGCATATGCGCGCCTTATGGGAGTCACTCATAGGCAATTTTGTATAAATAACCAAAACAGCCTAAAGAATAAATTTGCTCAAATCCGTGTTTTTAGCAAGATCGCCGACATTTTTGCGGACGAAATCGCCGTCCACCACGAGGCTTTCGCCTGGCCGGTCGGTGGCGGTGAAGCTGACCTCATCCAGCACGCGCTCCAGCACGGTCTGAAGGCGCCGCGCCCCGATATTCTCAACAGCGGCGTTCACATCTGCGGCGATTTCCGCAATGGCCTCAATGCCGTCATCGGTAAATTCGAGGGTGAATTTCTCGGTCTGCATGAGCGCCTTATATTGCCTAATAAGGCTAGCTTCAGGCTCGGTGAGAATGCGTTTGAAGTCATCGCGGGTGAGCGCATCAAGCTCGACTCTGATCGGCAGACGGCCTTGAAGTTCGGGCAGCAGATCAGATGGTTTTGCCAGATGAAATGCGCCTGAAGCGATAAACAGGATGTGGTCGGTTTGGACCACGCCGTATTTTGTGCTGACGGATGTACCCTCAATCAATGGCAGCAGATCGCGCTGCACGCCTTCGCGGCTGACATCGCCCCCCACTTTTTCTGACCGTGCACAAATCTTGTCAATCTCATCAAGAAACACTATGCCTTCATTTTGCACTAGGTGGAGGGCCTCGTGAATCAGTTGCTCCTCATCCAAAAGTTTGTCTGATTCCTCATCGATCAAAAAGTCGTAAGTGTTCTGGACTTTCATACGCCGTTGCTTGGTGCGTTGCCCCATGGCCTTGCCCAGAATATCGTTGAGATTGATCATGCCCATCTGTGCGCCGGGCATGCCGGGAACCTCGAAGCTCGGCAAAGTGTTGCTCGAATCGATCACTTCAATATCAACCTCTTTGTCGTCGAGCTCACCCTCACGCAATTTTTTGCGGAATGACTCCCGAGTGGCGGCGCTTGAATCGCGGCCCACAAGAGCGTCCAGGACGCGTTCTTCGGCCTTCAGGTGCGCTTGTGCGGAAACTTCGGCATGTTTGCGTGTGCGGACAAGTGTGATGGATACTTCCATGAGGTCGCGAATAATCTGTTCCACATCGCGTCCGACATAGCCAACTTCCGTAAATTTTGTTGCTTCAATTTTGATAAAGGGCGCGTGCGCCAGTCTGGCTAGCCGACGGGAGATTTCGGTTTTGCCGACGCCGGTGGGGCCGATCATAAGGATATTCTTCGGTAGAACTTCTTCGCGTAGGTCATCGGTTAATTGTTGGCGGCGCCACCTATTTCTCAACGCAATGGCAACGGCACGTTTGGCGTCGTTCTGGCCGACGATATAGCGATCGAGTTCCGATACAATTTCTCTTGGTGAAAACTCAGACATGATTCATGATGATCCGATAATCAGTTTACGATGTATATTATTCAGTATCGAGGGATTCCACGATGATGTTGTTATTGGTGTAAACGCAAATGTCGGCGGCGATAGCCATGGATTTGCGGGCGATCTCCTCCGCGTTTTGATCCGTGTCGATGAGAGCCCGCGCCGCGGCCAAGGCGTAATTGCCGCCGGACCCAATACCCGTCATGCCGCCTTCCGGTTCCAGAACATCGCCGGTTCCCGTCAGCACCAGAGAAACGCTGGCGTCGGCAACAATCATCATCGCTTCCAACCGCCGCAGATAACGGTCCATTCGCCAATCTTTGGCCAGCTCCACGCAGGCGCGTAGCAATTGACTGGGATATTGTTCCAGCTTGGCTTCCAGCCGCTCGAAGAGGGTCATGGCGTCAGCGGTGGCGCCGGCAAAGCCGGCAATGACATTGCCTTTGCCCAAGGGCCGTACTTTCCGGGCGTTGGCTTTGATCACTGTCTGGCCGAGGGTGACCTGGCCATCTCCAGCGATCACCACCCGGCCGCCTTTGCGCACGGTCAAAATGGTGGTGCCATGCCAGTTTGTGGGGTCGTGTGTCACGTGTGTTGAGCCTTGTTTTGGGGTCGGGCTGAAAGCTGCCGCCTTCATTTGGCGGCTTCGTGGGCTCAGGTCAAGTGGTCATGGGTGCGGGCTTCCACAAAAGTAATGGCGATGACAAAAATTCGGCACCTTTCTGAATTCCATGTATATATGCCGTGCTGCCGAACAGCATTTTCCACCGGAGCCCTAGCCATGAGAACCGCTGAAACCAATCGTGAAACCAAGGAAACTCAGATTTCCGTTACCGTCAACCTCGATGGCGCCGGTCACTATGATGTTGAGACCGGCATCGGTTTTCTGGATCACATGCTGGAGAGCTTTTCCAAACACGCAAGCATTGATCTGAAAGTGAGGGCGAAAGGGGATCTGCATATCGATATGCACCACACCACGGAAGACACTGGCATTGTAATGGGGCAGGCCGTGCGTCAGGCTTTGGGAGACCTCAAGGGAATCAGACGATTTGGCGCGGCGGAGATTCCGATGGACGAAACCTGCACCCGTGCTGCGGTGGATGTGTCGGGGCGCCCCTATCTCATCTGGAAGGTGTCGTTCAGCAGACCCAAACTGGGGGATATGGATACCGAATTGTTCAAGGAATGGTTCCAGGCCTTCGCTCAGGCCGCTGGCATCACGCTTCATGTGGAAAATCTTTATGGCGACAATAACCACCATATCGTCGAATCGAGCTTTAAAGCGCTGGCCCGGGCGCTGCGCCAGGCGATTGAGCTGGATCCGCGGGCTAGCGGCGTTGTGCCCTCCACCAAAGGCAAGCTGGGCGGTTAACAGTTGCGATGCTTCCGGCCTTTTATGAAACCCTCTGGGAAAGCAGTACTGTTTCGGAATCGATATGTTAGTTACCCTGATAGATTACGGCTCTGGCAATCTCCATTCCGCAGCTAAAAGCTTTGAAAAAGCGGCGCGCGCTCTGCCGGGTGGTTTGGATGTGCGGGTCACGAAGGATGCGGATCTGGTCGCGGCGGCGGACGGAATCGTTTTGCCCGGTGTGGGCGCCTTTGCCGATTGCATGGCGGGTCTGGCGGCTGTGCCCGGCATGGCGCAAGCGCTGGAGGAGGCTGTGATCGCCAAAGGCCGCCCTTTTCTGGGCATTTGCGTCGGTATGCAGTTGATGGCGGCGCGGGGATTTGAGCATGGAGAGCATCAGGGGCTGGGATGGATCGAAAGCGAAGTGCGGGCGCTTGAGCCCCGTGATCCGGCGCTGAAGATTCCTCATATGGGCTGGAATACTCTGGATTTCACGCAGCGCCACCCGGTGCTGAACGGTCTTGATGCGGGGGTTCATGCCTATTTTGTCCACTCCTATCATATGGTCGCCGCGCGCGCCCAAGATGTGCTGGCAACCACAGATTATGGCGGGTCACTGAGCGCCGTGATTGGGCGGGACAATATGGTCGGCACCCAATTTCATCCGGAAAAAAGCCAGAAAACCGGGCTGAAGTTGATCACCAATTTTCTGGAGTGGCGGCCATGATTCTCTATCCCGCGATTGATTTAAAAGACGGCGCCTGTGTGCGCCTGGTGCGCGGCGCCATGGATCAGGCGACCCTGTTTAATCCTGACCCGGCGGCGCAGGCTCGGAGCTTTGAAGCCGCGGGTTTCTCCTGGCTGCATCTGGTGGACCTCAATGGGGCTTTTGAGGGCCGCGCGGTCAATGGAGACAGTATATCCCAGATTTTAAAGGCTATTTCGATACCGATACAATTGGGCGGGGGCATTCGTGACATGCAAATGGCGTCCGCCTGGATCGAACAGGGAATATCGCGGGTCATCCTGGGGACGGCCGCGGTGCGTGATCCGGCCTTCGTGCGCGAAGTCTGCCGTGCTTTCCCCGGCCAAGTGGCTGTGGGCCTGGATGCCCGCGAGGGATTGGTGGCGGTAGAGGGCTGGGCCGACACCACCACGCTGAGTGTTTTGGAGGTTGCAAAACGCTTTGAGGGTCACGGCGTGGCGGCGCTCATCTTCACCGACATTGCCCGTGACGGCGTGCTAGGGGGGGTAAATGTGCCGGCCACCGTGGCGCTTGCTGAAGCCATTTCAATTCCGGTGATCGCCAGCGGCGGAGTGGCGGGGCTGGAGGATCTCAACGCTTTGGCTGACGCGGCGTGTCCGGGGCTGAACGGCGTCATTGCCGGCCGTGCGCTTTACGATGGGCGACTGGATGCGGCGGCGGCGCTGGCCTTGTTGCGCGGGGATAAAGGGGATGCTTAAAACCCGCATCATTCCCTGTTTGGACGTCAAAGATGGCCGTGTGGTCAAGGGCGTCAACTTTGTTGATTTGCGCGATGCCGGTGATCCGGTCGAGCAGGCCAGGCTTTACGACAAGGCAGGGGCGGATGAGCTGTGTTTTCTCGATATCACCGCCAGCCATGAAAACCGCGGCACGCTGCTGGATGTCGTGATGCGCACGGCGGAGCACTGTTTCATGCCTCTTACCGTGGGCGGGGGCGTCAGCACGTTGGATGACGTGCGTCAGCTCTTAAGTGCCGGCGCGGATAAGGTCGCCATCAACACCGCTGCGGTGCAAGACCCTGATTTTGTGAGCCGCGCGGCGGAAAAGTTCGGTGTCCAATGTATTGTGGTTGCGGTGGACGCCAAATCAAGCGGGCCAGGAACGTGGGAGATCTTCACCCATGGCGGGCGGCGCGCCACTGGCATTGATGCTGTTCAGTATGCTGAGGATATGGCGCGGCGCGGCGCTGGAGAGATCCTTCTCACCTCTATGGATAGGGACGGCACCAAGCAAGGATTTGATCTGGATCTCACCCGCGCTATTGCCGACGCGGTGCCCGTGCCGGTGATCGCCAGCGGCGGGGTGGGCACTCTGGATCATTTAGTGGACGGTGTGACCAAGGGACACGCCAGCGCCGTGCTTGCCGCGTCGATCTTTCACTTCGGGAAATATTCCATTGGCGAGGCCAAAGCCTTTATGGACAAGGCCGGTATTCCGGTTCGCCTGAACTGAAGCATAAAGAGGGCGCATGAAGAAACAAAATATTCACGAGTTTTTCTCCCGTCTGGCCGAGCAAATGCCTGAACCCCAGGGTGAGCTTCACTATACCAATGATTATACGTTGCTGGTGGCGGTGGTGCTGTCGGCGCAGGCGACGGACAAGGGCGTCAATAAAGCGACAAAGCCTTTGTTTTCAGAAGTGGACACGCCGAAAAAAATGGTCAAATTGGGCGAAGCGAAATTGCGCGACGCGATTAAAACCATCGGGCTGTATCGCAACAAAGCCAAACACGTGATCGGCCTGTCACAAAAACTCATCAACACATTTGATTCCTCCGTGCCGCGCACGCGCGCAGAGTTGGAAACGCTGCCCGGCGTTGGGCGCAAGACCGCTAATGTGGTGATGAACATTGCCTTTGGCGCGCACACCATCGCTGTCGACACCCATATTTTCCGCGTGTCAAACCGCACCGGTCTGGCGCCGGGAAAAACGGTGCTGGAGGTGGAGAAAAAACTGGAAAAGGTCGTGCCGCAAGAGTTTAAACGCCACGCCCATCACTGGCTGATTTTGCACGGCCGCTATGTGTGCAAAGCGCGCGCACCGACATGCTTCTCCTGCGTGGTAGAGGATCTTTGCGGCTATCGCCAAAAAACGCTGGCGCCCACAAAGTGATGCACCGCTCCCGCGGGATATCAGGTCCGGGCTTCCAGAAGCCCCTTCCGGTCAAGCGGGAACGGTTTAAGGCTGCAAGCGCAGCCCGGCGCTTTTGCGCCGCTCTTAGCGAAGCCGCGCGCGTTTAAGCGCGTTGGCGTGAGCGAGTTCACGTATTATACGTTGCGGCCAGGCAGACATCCACATTGTCGTTGAGCGCGCCTTGGATACGCGCTTCCAAATGGGCGACGCGGTAGAGCTGCCCTCCGTCCTCATAGAGATAGAGGAGCAGCACACAATGCACGTTGGCATATTGCCAAATCTGCGCGCCTGTTTCTTCTCGCAAAAGAGTGGGGGCGCCCAGCAGATTTTCGATTGTCGCGGCATCCTTGCCCATCATGGCCGCGGAAGTGGGGGCCGGACCTTTGGGTGCGCGGCGGGGAGTGGCTATTGGCGCCACCAGCGCGCTTTGCGTGGGGCCGAGCCGTGATTTGTTAGTTGAAAAAACTGAGCGCTCGGCGCAGGCCGCTACAAATGAAAGCCCGATGAACATCGCGCTGAGCACGGCCCATTTGATCAACAGATCTATTTTATCCAAGATCAGCACGGCGCTCTATGTCCTTGAAAGTGTGAACCATGAGGGCGGTTCCAAAAAGCGGGCCGCCCAGATTAACCAGAGGAATACTGAGAGGGATAGCGATTAAAAGTCCAGTCAGAAAAATGCGCCCCCGATATTCCCGGCGCAATTTGCCGACACGATCCGGATCATGATGCCGCAAAGCCACCAGCTCGAAATATTCCCTGCCAATGAGATAAGCGTTGACGATTAAGAATAAAATTACGTTAAGGCCCGGTAAAAACAAGTAAAAAGGCAGTAATATCAGATTGAGGCCCACCATCACCGCGAAAAAAATGAGTGCGGTCGATAGGCTCGTGAGCCAGCCCAAAGGGTGGGGCGCAGGGGTATCTGGATAGTGGCGGGCCTCGACGGCGTCCGCAATGCTTTCTACAAAAAACCCGGCGAAAAGCGTCGCCACGGGCAGAAGTAAAAACACAAAAGCTATGACCAAACCCATCTGGGCGAGGATCGACAGGCCCATGTTCAGCCAGTGCCAATCGAACTGCAACAAGGCGCCAAGCATATGACTGGCGGCCCAGAACAGAGCGGCGAATAGCGCTAGCGTCAACCCGATGGCGCGGATCAGCACCCATGCAAACGGGCGGGAGAACATCTGCCGTAACGTTTTACTCAGAGCCGATCTCATCTGCGTTAATACCCTAAGCCTTTCTGATCATCTGGGGCTTTCAGGCGGGATTGCGCCCCCGCCAGAGCTTCCAGAGCGCGTCTCCTTAAAATAAAACCAGCAGGCGCACTCTAAGTTATTGTTTGGTCGTGCATTTTATCGCAAAACCGGTTCCCACTTTTTCGAATGCACTCTATACTCCGCCGCCAGTTTTAGGTGAATCTGTCAGTCAAAGGAGACCATTTTATGACCCAAACCCGGTTCGATGTAACAGCGATCGGCAACGCGATTGTAGACGTTCTGGCGCATGCCGATGACGCTTTTCTCACCGAACATGGAATCGAAAAAGGCGCCATGACATTGGTTGATGAGGAGGGGGCGAA
>JAJFIO010000151.1 GCA_021774915.1 Alphaproteobacteria bacterium | reverse complement strand
TGATGCTCATGGATAAAACCAGTGAAAAAACTTGACCCAACATATTGACCTCCATCACTCAAACTTGAACCTGTCTTGGTGTTGACATGGAGATTGCCAGAGCAAAGTTAAACAATATTTAAAATTCTCATCAATATCTCTTATTTTTTGAAGATAATACAATATACTTAAAGCATATAAATTGAATAAAATTTTATATATTTGATTTATCAGCAATTTCTCGTGGATTTTTCTAATTTATACGTATTTTTTCAAATAAATACTATTGATATATTTGTTAAAAACTTAAATATTTTCTTGATTCTCTCGGCCACGCAGTAATCATTATCATTATTCCCATTGAACGCGCTTCCTGCGGCATGGCACGTTCAAAACCTGAAACAGCACACAAGCGTCAGCGGAGAACTAGATTATGCCCGGCAGACATCACCCCTTTTTCCTGAACACTTTTGGCCGAGCAGGGGCCTTTTTACTAGCCCTGGTCTTGATGGCCTCTCTCCAGTCCACAGTCCGTGCCGCCGAGAACGATGAGAACCAGGCCAGCAGCGCCCCCACCGTGCTGATCACCGGGTCCAGTCGCGGGATCGGCCTTGGCCTCGCTCGTCAATACGCCAAGCTTGGCTGGACCGTCATCGCCACCGCGCGCCACCCGGAAACCGCCGATGATCTGAAGGCGTTGGCGGCAAGCCATGCTAACATCGCCCTTGAGACGCTGGACGTGACGGACCAAGTGACTATTGACGCCGTAGCGGAAAAATATCGCGGCAAACCGATCGACGTCATCATCAACAATGCGGGCATCTTAGGTAGTGTGGAAGACCAGACCCTGGGCACCTTCAATCACCAAACCTTGGAAAAGGTGTTGGCGGTCAATACGATTGGCCCGTTGCGCGTCGCCGAGGCCTTTTTGGAGCATGTACGCACCGGCGATCAGAAAAAGATCATGACCGTCACCAGCGGATTAGGCTCGATGGCTCTCGCGCAACATTTTGGCGGATTTTACTACTATAGAATCAGCAAGGCCGGTGTGAATATGGCCATGCGCGTGCTCCGGGCCGACCTGCGGAGTGAGGGCATCGTCGTCGGCCTGCTCTCGCCCGGCATGGTGGATACCGACTTGAATTCGGAATCAGGCAGCAGCCGCCCCAGCATCAGCCCCGATGAAAGCGCCCTGGGCCTGATCGATGCGATTACGAACATGACCATCGAAAGTTCCAACGCCATGATCAATTACGACGGCGGAACCATTCCCTGGTAAGGAGAAGAGGCGAGGCAGATCCCAAGCTACTCTCCCTCTCCCCGATAGCTCACCCGCCAGATCGTATCGTTCCCATCCTCGGCAATCAGGAGCGAGCCATCAGGCATCACGGCAAAACCGGCCGGGCGCCCCCAAACACGCGGGGCCTCACCTGATCTATCGAGAAACCCGGTGGCGAAATTCTCATATCCGCCGGTGGGCCTGCCGTCTTCAAACCTGACACGAACAATTTTGAAACCTGTGGGATCGGCTTTGTTCCATGACCCATGGAGGCTGACAAAGGCATCACCCCGATACTCTTCCGGAAATTGCGTACCTTGATAGAAGAGTAGGCCGATTGGCGTCGAGTGCGCCTGAAACAAGACATCCGGAACTTGGGCCTCGGCCACGAGATCGGGTCTTTTGTCACCAAGTTTCGGGTCCGGGTTGGGGCCAATATAAGCGTAAGGCCAGCCATAAAACTTGCCCTCTTCAACCCGCGTCAAATAATCGGGCACAAGATCGTCGCCATAGGTATCCCGCTCTGCGACGACAGCATAAAGATCCTCCGTCCCAGGATAAAAGGCAATTCCGATAGGATTGCGAAGACCGGTGGCATAGGTCGTCTGCTCGGAACCATCCAGGCGAAACCTCTGAATGGTGGCGTGAGGCAGGGGATCTTCAAGCACATTGGCGGTGCTGCCCACCGTCACATACATATGGTCACCCTTGGGGCCGAGCGCGAGAACGCGTTGATAATGTGACCCAATCTTCTCCCCAAAAGCATTTTCAGGCGTCAAGCGCTCGCGCGTTTCCGCACTCAGCGCTCCATCAACATAGGGCATGCGCCAGACCCCTTGCGTATCAGCCACCAGAAGCGCCCCGTCAACAAATTTGAGCCCCATGGGTTTTGCAAAATCCCGAGCAAATGTGGCGCGCGTGTCTGCCATGCCATCGCCGTCCTCGTCTCTCAGAACGGTTATTTTATCGCCATCACCAACCTTTCGAAACTGACTGCTCGGCTCGGTGACAAACACATCCCCATTCTTTGCTATCGCCAACCAGCGCGGTTGCGAAAGCTCCTCAGCAAAGAGCGTGGCCTCAAAACCTTCAGGTAGATCCAGACGATCACTGGGTTGGCGCGGCACCACCCTCATGAATTTAACCGCATTTTTTGATGCATAGGGCGCGGGCAAATCATCTACAGAAATCTCAAACCGCTCACCCGGCATCTCATCCGCCGCCAACAGGCGGGGTGGGTACAAAAAGGCCAAAGCCAAAAAAGATATGCCTACAATATATCGTACAGCGAAACTCATAGGTGGTGCACTCCCTCTCCGGTCATCAACCTGGCTTTTCATGTTGTACCGCCTACTATGCCACAAGCTAACCTGAAGAAGTCAATCCAAAACCATCACAGATGACAATCTAGGGGTATCCGCTATAGTTGGGGCAACGGAATAACCTTTTGAGGAGAAAAGACTATGATCTCATGGGCAATCAAAGGACAGGAGTTTAGCAACTGCAACTGCAATTACGGTTGCCCCTGCCAGTTCAACGCGCTTCCCACCACTGGCACCTGCGAGGCTGCGGTTGGGTATCAGATCGAAGAGGGGCATTTTGGCGACGTTGATCTCAGCGGGCTGCGCGCCGCGACCGTCTATTGCTGGCCGGGACCAGTTCATGAAGGCAAAGGCAAAATGCAGCTCATTATTGATGAAAAGGCTAACGAAGCACAACGCAACGCCCTGATCAAAATTATGTCGGGAGAAGAAACCGAACCAATGGCAACCATGTGGTTTGTCTTTGACGCCATGTGCGACACAAAACTGCCGCCACTGTTTAAACCGATCGATCTGGCAATCGATGTTGAAAATCGCACAGGCCGCATTTCTGTTCCCGGCGTTTTTGAAACCATTGGAGAGCCCATTCGCAATCCCGTCACCGGAGACATCCATCGCGCCCGTATCAATCTGCCTCATGGGTTTGAGTATGAAGTGGCTGAGATGGGTAGCGCCAGCACCAAAGCGACAGGGGAGATTAAGCTCAATCTGGAGAACACATACGGTCAGTTTGCGCATATTCATCTGACGAATACTGGCGTGGTGCGCCAAGCGGCATAGATTTGACTGCCATGTCAGACGCAACTTCAACACTAGAAACAGCCCTCAAGAATGACCGCTGGGTTGTCATCAGTGGATTGAGCATCGTCATTTTGGCTTCCTGGGCCTATATCTTGGGGGGCGCCGGGATGAACATGGATGCCGCCGCCCCTGGTGTCATGGCGATGACGCCTGACTGGGGCCTTAGCTACGCGATCACCATGCTCTTCATGTGGTGGGTGATGATGGTGGCGATGATGCTGCCCAGCGCCGCACCGATGATCCTTCTGGTCGCCGCCCTTAACCGAAAGAACGCCGCGCCGGGGAATCCAGCGCTCTCCACCGGGTTTTTCGTTGCGGGTTACTTGATTGCCTGGGGTGGTTTCAGCCTCGCCGCCACTCTTTTGCAATGGGGGCTTGATCGCTTGACGCTTCTCACCCCCATGATGGCCAGCGCCAGCGTGACGCTTGGAAGCGCTCTGCTCATCGCTGCCGGGATCTATCAGATGACGCCTTTAAAGCACGCCTGCCTGCGCCATTGCCGCACGCCCATACATTTCGCCGGGCATCGCTGGCGTAGCGGCCCTAAGGGCGCCATCGTCATGGGGCTCGATCATGGATTGTTTTGTCTCGGATGCTGCTGGGTGTTGATGGGGCTTCTCTTCTATGGTGGCGTCATGAATCTTGTCTGGATAGGCGGGATCGCGCTTTATGTTTTAATTGAAAAACTGGCGCCCGCCGGGCACTGGATCGGGCGGTTCAGCGGCGTTTTACTGATTCTCTGGGGCAGCGCCCTCCTGATCCGTCAGAGCACCGGCCTATGAGGAACTTCCTCTTCACAGCTTTGCTTGTTTCTTTTCTCATCCCGGCGTGCAGCAAACCCGATGATAAATTGGACGCGCATGCAATTGTGGTGGGCGCGGGAATTGCCGGTCTCTCTGCAGCAGTGGAACTGGCGCGCGGCGGCGCGCAGGTCATCGTGATCGATATGAATTCGGTCGGCGGCGGTCATGCGGTGATGGCGGGCGGCGTCGCCCTCGTTGGCACGCCTTTGCAAGAAGCGCGCGGGATTACCGATACGCCCGATCAAGCCTTTGCGGATTGGATGGCATGGGGCGAGACCAACGACCCGGACTGGACGCGCCTCTATGCGGAAAAATCCCGCGAGCAAGTTTATGACTGGGTCAGCGAGATGGGCGTCGAATTCGTTACCCTCATCCCCACGCCGGAAAACAGTGTCCCGCGCTTTCATTTCACCAAAGGCAAAGCAGCGCATCTTGTGCTGCCCATATTCCGCGAAGCTTTAGAGCACGCAAACATAACCTTTGTCTGGAATACGCGGGTCGATCTCTTACGGTTCTCCGATGGCGCAGTCATCGGGGTGAGCGCTATTAATCTGCGCACAGAGAAGCGTCTGGACCTCACCTCTTCAGGCGTGGTTCTGGCGACCGGGGGCTTTCAAAGTAATCTGGATATGGTGCGCGCCAACTGGAACCCGAAGACTGATTTTCCCGAACGGCTGCTGATCGGCGCGGGGAAATTTGCCACCGGCACGGGCCATGTGCTGGCGGAGCAAGCCGGCGCAACACTCAATCGCCTCGATACCCAAGTGACATTTATAGGCGGCATCCCCGATCCGCGCAGCCCCGATCAGGATCGGGCTCTGGTGGCCTCAAACCGTCAGGCGATTTGGATCAATGAGGAAGGTGAGCGCTTTACCAATGAAGCCGCCTCCGACAAAATCAATACGTCCCGCATTTTAGGCTTACGGCCCGCTCATTACTGGATGATCTTTGATAAAACCGGCAAAGAGAATTTAACCGTGCGCGATGCTTTGTGGCTAAGCCGGGAAACCATCAGTACAGAAATTATAGGCAATCCCGATATTACCACCAGCGCCTTAAACCTGGAAGACCTCAGCGCCAAGATCGGACTTAGCCCCCAAACCCTAGCTGAAACGGTTTCGCGCTATAATGCCCTGCTGGATACCGGCGCGGACGAAGATTTCGAGCGCTTCACGCCTCTGTCCCGGCGCAAACCTGCAAAGATCATCACCCCTCCCTTTTACGCCATCAAACTTTACCCCCTGACGCGTAAGAATCTCGGCGGCGTGGCGATCGACTTCTCAGGCCGCGCGCTGGATAAAGACCGCCGCCCCATCAAGGGGCTTTATGCCGCCGGGGAACTCACCGGGCTAGCGGGAATCAACGGCAGCCACGGCATGACGGGAACCTTTTTAGGGCCATCTATTCTCACGGGCCGTTTGGCCGGACAAGGGTTATTGTCTGACCTCCTCTTCCCCTCCACACCCATCGATCCACGCTTGCCCGCCGCGCCGGCTGAAGCGCCGGACCTCACCGCCGGGCTGAAAGATTTGCCAGGCCTCATCGACGCGGCCCGGCCTGGCTATTGGCATTTTGAAACATCCCATAGGCTTGTGCTCGAACGGAAATACCCTTGCGCCATGTGTCACATGGCTGAAAACCCAAAAGCATCGGCGCAAACCAACACGGCCATGCTGGCGCGCGCTGAGACATGCCTCACCTGCCATTA
>JAJFIO010000016.1 GCA_021774915.1 Alphaproteobacteria bacterium | reverse complement strand
GAAGGGGAGCGTGTACTTGTAAAGGTGATCAAAGAAGCGCGCGGCGATAAAGGGCCGCAACTCACTGCGCGGGCATTGACCGCAGAATGGAAGACGCTGCAAAAATCCCTGAATGAAGCAAAGGCCAAGACCCGCGTCGATACGCCGCTTAGCCTGGAAGCGCAGATCGTGCGCGATCATGTCTCACGTACAAAGCTGCATATCTGGTTTGATTTAAACGCTGGTCTGAAAAGAGCGCAAGATTATGCCCGCGCCCATGCGCCAGAGGTGTTGCCCCTGCTGCATTTGGGGCAAGGGCATACGGATTTTGATGCAGAGATTGACGCGGCGCTGAACCCGCGCGTGCCGCTTCCCTGTGGAGGTTGGGTCACATTTGAGAGCACAGAGGGGTTTACCGCCGTCGATGTGAATTCCGGTGGCTTTGCCTCAAGCAACGCCGCTGAAACCGCATTTGAAGTCAATAGACAAGCGGCGGAGGAGATCGCAGCCCAAGTGCGGCTGCGCGGGGTAGGGGGATTGATCGTGATCGACTTTATTCAGATGAGGTCACAAGGTCATGGTGCAAAACTTGAGGCCACGTTAAAAAAAGCGCTTAAAGCGGATCCCACGCCTTGCCAGATGGCGCCGCTGTCGCCCTTCGGTGTGATCGAGATGGCCCGCCGCCGGGTCCGCCCTTCTCTTGAAAGTATTCTCACAGAACCCGCCACGGGGCCGCGCCGCATTCTGAATCTGGCGGAACTGGCGGATCGTCTGGCCCGCGCGCTTGCGCGGGAGGCCGCTTCGGCGCCGGGTCTTCCCGTAGAGATCCGGCTGAGCGCCGCGCTTGGGGCATGGCTGAGCGCGCATCAGGGCATCCGGCAGGCACTGGAATCCCAGGTGGCGGGGCAGGTCAAAATCCACATCTGTGAGGACTGGCAGCGCACCAGGTTTGAAGTGCATGTCCAGAGGTAACCAACTGAAATATTTATCTTTTTCTCTCTCTGGACAGGGCCAGGCATTTGACCTATAAACGCCCGGCATTCAGCCAAGGGGGAGCGCCCGGACATCCTGTCTTCTCCTCCCAAAGCCCAGGTAGCTCAGTTGGTAGAGCAGAGGACTGAAAATCCTTGTGTCGGTGGTTCGATTCCGCCCCTGGGCACCACGAATTATGCAATTTAAACAATATGTTAGAGGGTTTTTCATAATTAGCCTTTTTGTGGAGTTGTCTACCTAATCCTTTGGGTTGTCCGTTTTTCTGTTTCTGAGGCGTTCCAGCTTGGGCACCACGGCGCTGGTCATGGACTTTTTGTTGGCTTGGTCCGCATACAAATCAGACATGCTGGAAGACCTGTCACCCAAGATAGCCTGGATCTGTTTTGAGGACGCGCCCTTGTCTGTCGCGTCACTCACCAGCGTGCGTCGCAGCCCATGGAAGGTCAGGCCGGGCTTTGCTTTGCCCTCAGACTCCAACGCCTTAATCATGCGGAAAAACAGCGGTCGTAAAGTCCCCTTTTGAATCCTTAGTCTAATAAGTATTTTATTTAGTTCCAGATGGATCCTCTCATAATTAACATGCCGTATTCAGAATACAATTCAGGTATGAATTTATGACATTCCGAAAACAGTCGATCAAAATGAACCTATACGACTTCAGGCCCAATGAGTCAGATACTGAATGGGTGCTCCCTCCATGGGGTTACCCACTCGGTATTGGGGTCAACCCTCTCTTTCTTGCCGTAGACGGAAAAGTACGGCCGATCGGTACAGCTTTCAATTTAGGAGGCGGAATCAATATCACTGTTACTGCGTATCATTGTGTGGAAGAAGCTATAAGGGAAGATCCAGTATTGTATCGCCGGTTTCTCAATGGACAGACGGTGAAAGATGGAACGCTTAATCGCTGTTCACTTTACATATTGAGAAATTATTTGGCGGCGGAAAGGAAGATACACTGTGCTTTTGTTCCATTAGAACACGTTTCGGGTGGACCACCTAATGACGTAGTATTCTGCGCATCGCAATTCACAGAGGGATACGCTTCATTAGAAAACAAAATCAGTTTCCAATTGCCTCACCCGGATGACGCCATCCACTCTGTTGGTTACCATGATTTCAAGTTTCCTGAAGGCGGAATTTCCTTGGATGCGATCGATAGCTTTGATTGGGAAAATGACTATTCACATGAACTCCGCGTGGTCGAAGGCAAGATAAAAACCCTTTTCTTACAACGATATGCCAATGGATATCTTCATGGGCCATGCTTTTCGTTTTCGGGCACGATAAGGTCAGCAATGAGCGGCGGTCCGATATTCGATTTGAATCGTGGAATTGTTTTTGGGATGAATTCAGCGAGTGCATTTGATGCGAATGAGTCGCTGGGTTCATTATTTTTTCCTTATGTGCTGAACCAAGTAAAGTTTGGAGTTAATCTGGGCAATAATCCTAATTTTAGGTTTGACAGCAAACAACAAATTATACAGATGTTGGAATATGGCAGTATAGTCTCCGACGGCAGCCATGGCGAACTTGTCTATCAACAAACGGATCAGGGTACCGCTGTGAGCATGCGTGTTGAAAAAGCATATCAGGCCAGGACGTTCGACGATTTAGCCGCGATGCAGTCGGGCATTAAACCCACTGCCTACGAAGGGCCAATTTTCGTTCGCAGGCAAGAAAAAAATGAAGATTAGGATAGCGATTGATTATTGCTCTTGCCTACTAAAGCGATAGTCTCTTTTTCCAACCAACTTTGCAAGCGCAAGTCTTGAGGTGAACCTAAGAGCTGTAAAATATCAAGCTCACCGCTTCTTCCTTATCCCGCGTTTCTCCAATAGGGGCATGACTTCGTCGCGAAAGTAGGGGAACTCTTTGACGTAATCGACGAAGGCGAGGGTGATGCCGCCAAAACCGGCGTCGTAGATCTGCTCAATGCCGTCAGCCACCACTTCCGGCGTTCCGACCAGAGGGTAGCCGCCATGGCCTGCGGCAAACCGGTCACGGATCAAAGCCAGAAGATCATGAGGGAAGGATTGGGCGTGGGCGAATTGCAGGTTCACCAGATTATCGACAGCCGCCCAG
>JAJFIO010000150.1 GCA_021774915.1 Alphaproteobacteria bacterium | reverse complement strand
GGGATGAATAAATTCCTTGGGTAAGAAATTTATCGCGATATCTATGAAATATGGCTGCCATATCCCGCGGGCCGAATTCGGGGTGATACTGCACGCCCCAGAACACTTTTCCTCCTTGAATAACTTCCAAAGCCTGCACCGGAGAGTGTTCATTGCGCGCAAGAACACGGGCTCCTTTAGGCAAGATGCTCACTTCATCGCCATGAATCGACATGACCTCACGGCAGCGAGACTGACCTGAGAACAGCGGATGCACACACCCCTCGTCCGTCAGCGTGATATCACTCACAACACCAACTTCCATCCCCTTGGGAGAGGCCCGCACCTCGCCACCCAAAACAACACAAGCGAGCTGCAATCCCCAACAGCTTCCAAACACAGGGATCTCGTGATCGAAAACGTCTCTGACCAGCTCAATTTGATTTTCAACGGCAGGCATCCGATCCATCACATGCAAAGCTGATCCAGTGATCACAGCCCCATCCAGTCCGTGCAGTGATATCGCCTCGCGCCGGTAATCGTCATAAGCCGGCTGAACGATGGTGCATGCGGTGTCCGGCGCAATGCGCCTCAGGGTTTGGGCATACCCTTCGCCCGTTGCACTCCCACCGAAAGATTGCTGCTTGAGATTGATCTCTTTTGTGTTTCCGTCAATGACCAAAATACGTGGTGGCGCCATGTTTTAAAGGTTTCCTTCAAGCGCGTGCTGGGCAATTTGAACGTACTCTTCAAGCGTCAGCGTCACGGGATTGGTGGCGTCACACGGATCGGCCTTTGCCAGCGCACCGATATCATGGAGCCGGTCGGCCGAAACACCGATCTCACTCAAGGTGTGGGGAATACCCAGAGCGCGGCGCGAGGCAAGCACCCAATCCAGCACGCCTTGAAAGGAAAGTTCTGAGAGCTGAAGCGCCTCGGCCACACGCCTGAGCCGCCCTTCGATTGCAAGCTTGTTAGCGATCATCACATAGGGCAGTAAAACAGCATTGGTGAGACCGTGATGCGTGTCAAAAAGCGCCCCTATGCCATGAGCCAGGGCGTGTACGCCGCCAAGGCCTTTTTGAAATGCGGTCGCACCCATTGAGCCCGCCACCAGCATGTCGCCGCGCGCTATAATGTCACCGCCATGGGCATAAGCTATGGGTAAAGCCTTCGAGATCAAATGCATCCCTTGAAGGGCGATTCCATCCGCCATCGGATGATAACCGGGCGCACAATACGCTTCAAAGCAATGCACAAAGGCATCCAAACCCGTCGCTGCCGTTAAGTGAGGCGGCAATCCACAGGTTAATTCCGGGTCCAGAATTACCACAGGCGGCATCATAGAGGCGTGAAAAACAATCTTTTTCACATGCCGTTCTTCATCGGTAATGACGGCGGCCCGGCCCACTTCGGAGCCCGTTCCCGCCGTTGTGGGAATCGCGACCAGCGGTGCAATCTGAGACCGATCAATGCCGGTCCAATCATCCCCCACCCCGCCATACGCCCAGAGCGGCGCAGATTGATGCGCCATCAAACTCATGGTTTTCCCGGCGTCCAGCGCGCTGCCTCCCCCCACGGCGATGATGCCGTCATGGCGCCCGCGCCTAAAGGCCGTCACGCCGTCATCAACGTTTTGGCCGACGGGATTGCCTTTGACTTTCGCGAAAAGCTTTACTGTCAGGCCTGCAGCTTCAATGGTTTTACGAATGTCCTGAATAAACGGCGCCGCTCCCAAACCCTGATCGGTGACCATAAGCGGCTGGCTGATACCCAGGCTCCGACAATAATGCGCAAGATAACTGGTACTCCCGGCGCCAAATCTAATATGTGTCGGGTAATTCCAGGTCACACTCTCTATAGGGCGCTCAGTCATCGCAGCATCTCATGGCTCTCACTTCAAATAATTTCAAAATAGCGCTCAAGCTCCCAATCCGTCACTGCTTTTCGAAACTCCCGTTCTTCCCACATGCGTGTGTTGGCATAGTGTTCGACAAACGGGGCGCCGAACAAATCTTCCGCCGCGTGACTGGCCTGCAATCGCTCCGCCGCCTGATAAAGCGTTGGGGCAAGCCGTTGCGCCTCTGGAAAGGATTGTTCGTAGGCATTGCCTGCCACGGGCGCGCTCGGCTCGATTTTGTTTTCGATACCCCACAGCCCCGAACCGATGGCGGCGGCCATGGCGATATATGGATTTATATCAGCGGCGGCAATACGGTATTCCACTCTTTGCGCTTTGGCGGAACCTGGTATGACGCGCAAGGCGCAGGTGCGATTTTCTATGCCCCACGTGGCGTCAAGCGGCGCCCAGAGCCCCGGCACCATGCGAGAGTAACTGTTCACCGTGCTGGCCACCATCGCCAGAAACTCAGGCATCAGTTTTTGCTGGCCGCCAACAAACCAGCGCTGAACGTCTGACATGGTGTGGGCGGCGAGCGGATCATAAAAAACATTTTCGCCCTCTCTATTTTGCAATGAAACATGAATATGCCCCGACTGCCCCGGCCACGCGGCGGACCATTTGGCCATGAAGGTAGCCATGAGGCCGCGCCGCTCAGCCCAGACCTTGGCGAAGGTTTTGAAAAAGGCGCCTTTGTCGGCTGCGCTGAGCGCCTCATCATAGCGCAACGCCGCTTCCATAACGCCGGGACCGGTTTCCGTATGCAAGCCCTCCAGCTCCATATTCATATCGGCGCAGAGGCGCAACAATTCCTGATGAACTTCTGCATGTACGGAACTTCTGAGCACAGAATATCCAAACATCCCAGGGGTGAAGTTCTTTAGATCGCGGTAATGCTTTTCACGCACGGAATGGGGCGTTTCTTCAAAAAGGAAAAACTCAAACTCACACGCCGCCATCGCTTTAAACCCCAGCGCGTCTGCCCGCTCCAGCACACGCCGCAACACGCCGCGGGGGCAGATTTTTTCCATCTCCCCATCAAATTCTCCCAAGACAAAAAGAGAATTTTGCTCAAAGGGCAATTCCCTCATGGTTTCAGGCAACAGCCTAACCATGGCATCCGGATAGGCCGTATGCCACCCGGTTGCCTTCACGTTATCATAGAGTTGATCGTTCGAATCCCAACCCAGAACGACATCGCAAAATCCAAATCCATCGCGAAGAGCCGAATCGAATTTACTTCTGTTGATATATTTTCCGCGGAGGATCCCGTCCATATCGAACACACCCACTTTGATGTGATCGATCTCCCGCTCGGCAATTATCTTCTCGACATCGGCTTTGGTTATCATAGCTCGCGATCACCTTTCTCGTGTCGTTGTTTTTCGAAATTGTGTTATGATAGCATAGAGTTAATTTGAGCCCACAACTTTCCTAAACGCTGGCAAACGTGCCAGAGCGTGAATGTGTCGCCTATGCCCCTCTCCGTTATCCTGATTATCGCCGTCCTCGCCATGGCTGCTCTGGCGGCTCTTCTCAACCGGTTGGGCTACAGCGAAAGAGCTAAACTCACCGACGTAACCCAAGCCCGGATTCTCTTTGAAAAAGAGCATCCGGGAAGTGAGGTTGACCAAGCCATACTGTCCAGCGACGGCCTCACGGCGCTTCTGATGCTGCGCGGAGACGCCCACTCCCTCGGTCTCATTCAATCCCTTGGCGATGAATTTTTGACGCGAATTTTAAGCGCAGGCCAGATCGCCCGCGTGGATAAAGGGCCTGATAACACCCTTAACATCACCTTTGACGACTTCACTTATCCACGCGCGCGGGTTCATTTTGGGTCCACATCTGGTGCGCGTGGGATCACTTCTGGCGCATCAATGTATCATCAACGGCTCATGCAGCTTGTTGCGGGCGCCCAGGCGTCACAGCCGTCACAGGCGCCCCCTTCCGAAGGCCTCTCCTAATGCCCGAAACCATCTCATTTCCCGACGCCTCGACCCTGGCCACGCCGTTTTACATCCTGCTGATCCTTGCGGAGATTCTGGCAGTGCGTTTTGCTGCTCAAAGGGGCAGCTATGAAACGCGCGACACAATCACCAGCCTGACGATGGGATTGGGAAGCGTGGTCAGCGATGCGCTGATCGGCGGCGTGGTTTTTGGCGTGGTCATCCTCGCCTATCAGGTGCGGGTCATGACCATCGAGGTGAGTTTTGCATCGGGGGTCTTGTGCTTTGTGCTGGCGGATCTGGAATATTACTGGCGGCACCGGCTCATGCACCGTTCGCGCTGGTTCTGGGCCGCGCATGTGGTGCATCATTCAAGCCAGCACTATAATCTGTCGACGGCCTTGCGCCAGTCCTGGACCGG
>JAJFIO010000149.1 GCA_021774915.1 Alphaproteobacteria bacterium | reverse complement strand
GCCCCTTATGGTTATGTCTCTTTTTGCGCGCGCAACCCGGCGGATTGTCTCTCAAAAGAGGGCCCCACGGCGGAATTTGCATTAACGCGGAACAAATGGGCGGAACTCAACGCCGTCAATAAAGCCGTCAACGCTTCGGTGGAACCGCGCACGGACGCCGAGCTATATCGCTCTTACGAATTTTGGACTTATCCTGCATCTGGGCCAGGCGCCGGGGGGGATTGCGAAGATTATGTTTTATTGAAGCGAAAAATCCTGATTGAAAAGGGGTGGCCGGCGCGCGCGCTCCTGATATCCGTCGCCCTGGAAAATGACGGGCGGGCTCACGCTTTGCTCGTCGCCGCGACCGATCAGGGCGACTATGTTCTGGATAATCAAACTGACGTCATTTTACCCTGGGCCCAAACGCCTTATCAGTGGCAAAAGCGCCAATCGGCGACTGATCCGGCGGCTTGGGTGAGTTTGCATGGCGACGCGGTCAGCCAATCGGCCACCGCCGCCACGCGGCGCATGACCCGCCGGGGTCGCACGCAGCGCCGTCAGGGCGGCTAAAACACCCTTTATATACGTTTGATTTACTTAAAATGCGGCGCTCTATTTTGGCGGCTTATTAAGTTATGGGCGCTCTAATGAAGCTCGCATAAGAAGCGGCATTTTAGGTGAGGTACAACCCCGTGATGAATCTGAGACAAACCCGCAGCTGCGGTGGATTTTCCGTCTTCGTTAAATTACGCAATGCGGCGAAAATTTTCTCCAAGAAAACCAACGGCAATGTGGCGGTCATTTTTGCCCTGACCCTGTTACCGATATTCCTGGGCGTTGGCGCCGCCGTGGACATCACAAGAGCGCTGATCGTACGAGACAGACTTGGACAAGCCATGGACGCGGCGGCTCTGGCTGTCGGCGGTACGCCGGGCCTCACCAATGAGACGCGTCAAACTCTTGCGGAAAAATATTTTGCCGCCAATTACCCGGTAGATGAGATGGGCACGCCAGGTCAATTGATGGTCAGCGTTACGGGTGATGTGGTCACCATGACTGCCACAGCGGAGGTCACGACAACGCTCATGGCCATTCTTGGACAGAACACTTTGGGTGTCAGCGCCGCAACAGAGGTGACGAAAGAATCGAAAGGCCTGGAAGTGGTCATGGTTCTCGATAATACCGGCTCCATGTCAGGATCGAAAATTGCCGCTTTGAGGGATGCCGCCACTGAACTTGTCAATATTCTCTTCGGCGAGGAGACCGCGCCGACCAAACTAAAAATCGGTTTGGTGCCCTTCGCCGCCGCCGTCAACATCGGAACCGGTGTGTTGGGCCAGACCATTGTCGACGAGGGCGGGCTGTCATCTATTCATGGCGAGAACTTTGACGAGACCAGCGGCGAGGTAAAAATTTTTGATCTGTACGATCAGATCCCCAAGCGGGCGTGGACAGGCTGCGTAGAAACCCGGCCCATGCCTTATGACACGAATGACATTACGCCGGTGACCAGCAATCCAGACACGCTGTGGGTGCCGTTTTTCTCCCCCGACATGCCTGACAACAAAAGTTCATACGACAACAGATACTTAAGTGATACTATATCGGGCAGTTATGATACCCGGCAGCGTTATATCGGAAAATATAATGGAAGGTCGGTGTCCTCGAGCAGAAGAGGCCCTCAAAAAGAATGCACCGTGCCGCCGCTCACCCCGCTGACCAATCAAAAACAAGTCTTGCTCAGCGCCATTAACTCCATGGGCGCCAGCGGCTGGACGCATATTCCTGTGGGATTGGCTTGGGGCTGGCGTGTGATATCGCCAGGCAAACCGTTCAGTGAAGGCCGGCCCTATGACGACATAGAATACACAAAAGCGATCATACTTCTGACTGATGGCGCCAATACCATCGACACGGAATCAACTCACAACAAATCCAATTATTCTGCTTATGGGTTTTTAAACGAAGGCAGGTTGGGCACCACCAGCGCCAGTTCTTTTCGTGCAAAACTTAATAGCAACACGACGACAATATGCGATTCGGTAAAAGCATTAGATGTCCGCGTCTACACCATTACGTTTCAAGTCAGTTCAAGCACGACCCGCACGTTAATGGAAGACTGCGCCACGGAACCTGCGCTGTATTTTGACTCTCCGTCATCTCAGGATCTGCAAACCGTCTTTCAGACCATCGCCAATGATTTGAGCAATCTCAGACTGAGCAAGTAGACGCACGTTTTAAGGCTCTGATCAAGAAGCGGCCGGGATGCATGATCTCGGCCACTTCGCGGGCCACCCCCCAGGGCTCCCCAGTGATTTGATTGGCAAGAAGCTCGGCAGATAAAAACGCATTTGTCAGTCCTCGCGACCCCAAGCCCACATGAACATAAAGCCCTGTCTGATAGGAGGCGGGCGGGAAAGTCCCAAGGAGCCCGTGACGCACGCGCTCATAGGCTTCGCGATAAAAATTCCAGTCAGGCACCGGCCCCGCTAGAGCATGACTGTCCGGACTGGCGCAGCGCAGCGCGGCGCGGCCTTCCATACGCTCTGTGTCAAGCGCCGCGAATAGATCAGGCAAGCGCCGCGTGAGCGCATCGAGATTGCGGCCATGATCTTTGACCTCCACCGGAACACTGGCACTGTCCCGCTCCACCGGAACCGCATCATAGGTCGCCCCAATCACATGGCGACCCTTCACCGCTGGGGTTAAGTAAGACCCGAATGTCAGAACCTTTGATAAACCTTTGGTTTTATCGCTCAAGGCAAGAGACGTGATCTGCCCGCGATAGGCTTTGAGCGGCAAAGGCGCCGCTTGCGGGAACCGCAAGGCGCCCAAGCCGTTGGCGAGAATGAGCACCGGCGCTTCACCTATGAGGGCGCCCCCCTCGTCAAACACGCGCCACGATCCGTCTTCAAAGGCCAATTTTGCGACGGACCGCACCAAAGAAACAGACGCTTCGCGCGCCAGCACACGGCACAGCAGGCTTGGATCAAGCCAGCCTCCTTGCGGGAAATGAAGCGCCGGAGACGAAATCGGTATTCCGGCCAGCGCGGTGGCTTCGCGCGCATCCACAGCCTCCATAAGACCATCAGGCAAAGCCTGGCCGCCGAGAAGCTTAGCATGGCGCTCGCGCGCCGGTTCATCAACGCCTAACTCCAGCACGCCCTTCAGACCTTGGGCAAGTGCGGGTTCTTGAGTTCCCAAATGATGCAGCTCTTGCAAGGCGTAGCGATAGGTCTCCGCATAGAGCTGTCCTTCAGCCCCGCCCCCCACGATCATGCGCGGCATGACAATGCCGATCGGATTGCCTGAGGCCTCGCCGGCCAAATGAGGGTGGCGCTCAACAAGCGTGACCCGCCAGTCCCGACGCATGAGAGCCGCCGCCATAGAACACCCAGCAATGCCGCCGCCGATAATCAGGGCATGGCGTTCAGACACGCCTCCGGGTCTGGGGATCCGGTACCACGGCAAACCGGATGAAGAGGGTCTCTGATCTCTTCTGGAAAAATTGCCGCGCAGCATGTCCCGCTTTGTACCATAGCCAGGACTTTTAGCGACCTCACACGCAACATTCATCAACCCGCGACGTACCCGCCCTGCAACAGTGTACGTGGATAAAGTAGCCTGGGGCTGAGAAAGACGCGCCATGTGCCGATACATCTCATCGCGCCACATGTCAGGGTTACACGCAGGCGAAAACCCATCCAGAAACCAGGCGTCAATTCCGGCCTCGAGAGACGCCAAAACATCCACCACATCACCAATGGCCAAAGTCAGGGTCACTTGATCGGAGAGGTGAAGACGGTGAAATCCCGATTGCGGGAGGGGGTAGGCGTTTAAAAGCTGGTCAGATAAGACGCCTAATTCCGCCCATGGTTTGAGTGCGCGGTGCATATCCTCTTGCAATAGCGGGTGTTTTTCAACCGCCACATAATGCAGGCGCTGGCCGGGCTTTCGCGTACGCCGCCATAAGTCCCAGCAGGCCAGAAAATTTAATCCCGTCCCAAACCCTGTTTCACAAATGCAAAAAAGCGCGCTCCCGGCCCACGCCTCAGGCAGATCATTGCCCTTCAAAAAAACATGAGCACTTTCCGCCAAACCACCTTCAGCGGAAAAATAAATGTCCTGAAAATGCTTTGAGAACGGCGCATCTCCCGCACGCCATTCCAGATCAGCCGTTGAAAAAGCCTTTGAACTCATGCGCTTGTCACGCGCGCTGTTCCTGCCAATTCGCCAATACCTGCCTCACTTGCAAGACCGCGCCCTGCCCCGCTTCATAACCCAGTTCAATCAATTCATCTGCACGGTCAAACTCCACAGGAAGAATAGGCCGAACCCGCGGCACAATACGCACATCGGGAGGCGCAAGAATACTCTTAGCCACAGTCAGCTCGCACATCATCAAGGCAAAAGAAGCGGCCAAGGTGGCGAAAAGTTTTGGCTGGCCTTCTTCGGACCGAAACATTTGCCGCGCAAAACGCCCTACAATACCGCGCTGTTGTAAGGCCTCGGTGCTGTCATGAGAATCTGATGCCTGGGCGCGAATCCCGGTCGCCACAGCATGACCATGATAAGCGCCAAATACATCAACCGCGATTACAAGCTCAGCGCCCAGCGCTTTAGCGGCGGAAACCGGCAGCGGATTAACAATTCCCCCATCCACCAGCACACGCCCCTCATAGGAAAGAGGCGTGAAGACGCCAGGGATCGACATCGATGCCCGCACGGCTGAAGATAATGATCCTTGCATCAAATGCACTTCATCGCCTGAGACCAGATCAGCCGCCACGGCAGCAAACGGTCGGGAGAGATCTTCAACATCAAGAGTGCCGATTACCCGTTCAAACTCTTTAATAACGGCTTTCCCGCCGAGCAATCCCTTTCCACCCAGTTGCACATCCGCCAGGCGCAGCAAGCGCTTCCAATCGATCTCGCGGGCAATATGTTCCAATTCATCCAGTTTCCCGGCCAAATAAGCCGCACCAACGACCGAACCGATGGAAGTTCCGGCCACGCAGTCAATTTCAAGGCACGCCTCTTCCAGCGCCCGAATCACACCGATATGCGCCCAGCCCAGAGCGCCGCCGCCGCCCAAGGCCAGACCAATATTAGGTTTAGCTGTCATGGGTGTTTTCTTCTTGAGTTGAACAAGCCTATTAAGGCGCGTTTATGGACTACGCTGACGCAGAGCGGGAATATTGTGGGGACGGGTGATAATAAAAACAACCACCACCCCTAAGATGGCCCCCACAAGAATCAGCAGCCACGCCTGAGCCACCAACACCAGAACAACCACAAAGCTCAGGGAAATGAGGCCTACCGCCACCATTTTGGCTTTCAGGGGGATGGCTCTGTGTTGGTGCCAATCTCGCAGAGACTGGCCAAACCGTGGATGGTTATAAAGCCAGTCGTGGAACCGCACCGAGCTTCTGGAAAAAGCCCACAGCCCGATCAGAAAAAAGATTGTGCTCGGCATCACCGGCAAAAACATGCCGATGATCCCCAACCCGACACACACCAGCCCGAACAGGAACACGCCGACACGGATCCACGTGCAGGTCAAAATACGGCTGGCGGGGATATCGAGTTCATTGCGCATTATGTCGCGGCCAAGCTCCTTTAGGAGCGAAGATTAGGCCATCTCACTGCTTGGGATCAATGGCTGGAGCTCATCTTCATGAGATTCATCTGGTCCCGCCCGCCGCCACGCGGGAGCCTAGAGGATGAATGCCGCACTCTGTTTTGTCACTGTCCGCCCAGCGACCAGAACGCAGGTCAGACCCTTCAGTCGGGCTGGTACATGGCCAGCATCCGATGGAATGATAGTCCTGCTCCACCATGGGGTGGCGCGGCAGACCATTCACTCTGAATGCCGCCTCCACATCATCGCGCGTCCAATGCGCCAAAGGATTAAGCTTCACCACGGTGCCGCTCTTCTCTATGCGCGGCAATCGCGCGCGGGCGCCGCCATGCATCTGCTTGCGGCCATTGATCCAGGCATCAAACCCTTTCAGCGCCAGATCAAGCGGGACCACTTTGCGGACATGGCAGCATCGATCCGTATCCCATTGCCAGAGGGTATTGTCCGGATCCTCGCCCGCCAGATGATCCGGCTCAGGTTGAATACTGCGCACATCGGTCAGCCCCAAAAAGCGGATGATCTCATCTTTGTATTGCAGGGTTTGAGGAAAATGCATGCCTGTGTCGAGAAAGATCACCGGAATCGCCGGGTCGACTTTCGCAACTTTGTGCAGCAACACCGCCGCCTCAGCCCCGAAAGACGAGACCACGGCGATCCGTCCGGCAAACTCTTTGGTGATCATGGTGTGCAGGAAGTCTTGGCTGTTGGCCCGAGCCGTAGATCGCTCCAACTCTTCCAGATGAGAATGCTCAGAAACGGGCGCTTCACGCTCAGCGTATTCGCGCGCGATCTCATCGGCTAACCTGAGGGCTTGATCATCAACACTCATAGGCGCGTCACTCCGCAGCCTGATACCGCGCAGTGCGCGATGCCGAAGACCGCATGCGTGACACCCAGGACCGGTCATCGGCCGCCGGCTGGTAGACAACGCTGATTTCCCGCTGGGCCTCACTCCACTCAACTAGAGCTCTATCTTCGTCGGCTTCAAAAGCGTCAATACCGCATCTCTGAAGAAACACCATCTGATCCCGGAACCAATGACCTACGGCCCTGACCTCGCCAGTGAAACCATAACGCTCTCTCAACAACCGGGCATAAGAAAAACCACGCCCATCAGTAAAACGGGGAAACTCCACCGCCACCAAATCTAGATGTTTAAGATCGTCTTCGATCAATGATGGCGGCTGATCACTGGATAGTTTAACGCCCAAACGGCCATTCCGACTCACCAGTGATTCGCGATCTTTTGTCCAACGCTCATAACTCACGACGATGTCTGCATCATCACTGACGGACGCCGCGCCCTCATCATCAAGCACATACCACGGATCATCAACAAGCTGATCATTCTTAATGAGCGGCATAGAGTTTCTCCTTGAAAGGCTGAGGCCCTATACGGGCGTATGTATCGTTAAACAGCTCGTCACTCTCACGGTGGGCAAGATAAGTCTCAATGATCGTTTCCACCGCATCAACCACATCCTCGTAAGAAAAAGCAGGCCCGATAATATCTCCTAAAGCCGCTCCGTCGTCGGCGCGCCCACCTAAGGTGATTTGGTAAAACTCTACCCCCTTCTTATCGACTCCCAGGATTCCAATATTGCCGACATGATGATGGCCACAAGCATTGATGCAGCCGGAAATCTTGATTTTGAGATCCCCGATATCGTGTTGTCGTTCAAGGTCGCGGAACCGCTCGGAAATATTCTGCGCCACGGGAATTGAGCGCGCGTTGGCCAGATTGCAATAATCAAGACCAGGGCAGGCAATTATATCTGAGACAAGCCCCAAATTCGGTGTCGCCAAATCTGATTGCGCTAATTTCTGCCAAACAGCAAACAGTTCCGCTTGCTTGACATTAGGCAAAACCAGATTCTGCTCATGGGTGACGCGGATTTCATCCAACCCATACCGCGCCGCCAAATCCGCCACAATTTCCATCTGTGCGACCGTGGCGTCTCCCGGAATGCCGCCAATGGGTTTGAGGGAAATATTGACAATGGCATAGCCCGGTTGCCGATGCGCAACCGCATTTCTCTCTACCCAGCTCGCAAATTCAGGAACTTCCGACATTTTCAATGCATGTTCAGCATCAATAGCGGGCAAGATCTCATAGTCGGGAGGCGCAAAGTAAGAACGGATACGATTGATTTCGCTCTGGGGCAATTGCAGATAACCGTCACGAATATGCGCCCACTCTTCTTCAACTTGGGCCGCAAACTCCTCGGCGCCGGCACTCTGCACCAGGATCTTAATTCGCGCCTTATAAATATTATCGCGGCGACCGAGCTGATTATAAACCCTCAAGACCGCTTCCAGATACGAGAGCAAATGCTTTTTCGGCAAAAACTCACGGATGGTTGGCCCGATGATTGGCGTACGGCCCAGCCCGCCACCAACAATGACTTTAAATCCGACTTCACCTTCGGAGCCCCGCACCATCTGCAAACCTATATCGTGAACGCGTGTTGCCGCGCGATCAGTGCTGGCTCCCGTGACTGCAATTTTAAATTTACGCGGCAAAAACGAAAATTCGGGGTGCAAGGTCGACCATTGCCGAATAATTTCGCAATAGACACGCGGATCTTCTATTTCGTCGGCTGCAACACCGGCATATTGGTCTGACGTAACATTACGGATACAATTGCCGCTAGTCTGAATCGCGTGCATTTCAACGCTCGCCAATTCATCCAAAATATTTGGGGTCTGATCGAGTGACGGCCAGTTATATTGAATGTTCTGGCGCGTCGTAAAATGACCATATCCCCGATCATACTTGTCCGCGATATGTGCGAGCATACGCATCTGTGTTGAGGAAAGAGTGCCGTATGGAATGGCGACACGCAGCATATAGGCATGAAGCTGTAGATAAAGGCCGTTCATGAGACGCAAAGGACGAAACTGTTCTTCTGTCAAATCGCCAGAAAGCCGACGGGCGACTTGCCCTTTAAACTGTGACACACGCTCTGAAACCAGAGTGTGGTCAAACTCGTCATACCTATACATGAGAACCGTCCGGGATTGTTTTTTGAAATTGCGGATGCACCGTAGGACCCTTGGCGCGAATCACCTCCCTCTGACCCAGAGGTATTATTTTTTCGTCCCTATACTGAACTTTCATAACGTAAGGACCAACGATTTTAAGAGCTTCCGATTTTGCCTCTGCCCGCTCCAGCCACTCTTCCGCCTGAGTTTTGGTTTCCGCCAGGATGCTATCCTTTATCCATAGAGACCAACCTTCCGATGCTGTACGATAGAGCACTTCACCATCGTTTAATCTGTTTGCGGTAACCACAAAATGCGTCATGCGATCCTCCGCTGTGACCCGTGGAATTGTCCCGCCTGCTGAGCCCCGAGAGCCGCAACATCGCCAATCACCAGCATGGCCGGTCCTGCAATGGCGTTGTCATGCATGAGATCGTACAAAGCCACCAGGGGCCCGGTCACGGTTTTCTGCTCGGGCAAAGTACCGTTTTCAATAATCGCCATTGGCGTTTCACCATCAAGGCCATGCGCAATCAGCTTTTGAGCGATCAACCCCGCATTGGACGCACCCATGTAAATGACCAATGTCTGACCCCGGCGCGCCAAGGCCTCCCAATCCAGATCAGGTTCGCCCTCCAGCCCGTGTCCGGTGACAAATGTGACGGCATTGGCGTGATCGCGATGCGTCAAGGGGATCTGCGCGGCTGCAGCACACCCCGTGGCGGCTGTCACCCCAGGAACCACCTCGACCTCAATCCCCTGGCTGCGCACAGCCTCCAGCTCTTCTCCGCCACGACCAAAAACAAAAGGGTCGCCCCCTTTTAGGCGCACGACCCGGCGGCCCGCCTTTGCATGATGGACCAACAGAGCATTAATTTCGCTTTGTGTGCGGCTATGATGCGCGCGTGTTTTGCCGACATAGATGCGTTTGGCATCGCGCCGTACATAATCCAGAATTCGAGGACCAATCAATTTATCATAAAGCACAACATCGGCATCACGCATGACCTGAACCGCGCGCAACGTCAACAGATCAGGGTCACCAGGCCCGGCGCCAACAATATGGACCAGTCCCTGGCGCGCGGGATGAGGGTCTGTCCGGTTAATCAGAGAAACCATTTTCTCGCGCGCTTGGGCTTCCCGGCCTGCCAAAACATCTGAAGCTATGGGTCCGTCAAAAAACCGTTCCCAAAATCTCTTGCGGTCATCCCATGCAAAGGTCGCCTTCACGGCTTGGCGAAAAGACCGCGCAAAAGCCCCCAGCACCTCCAAACGGGCTGGAAGAATACTTTCGATCTGGGCGCGAATATTTCGCGCTAGAACCGGAGAAGCGCCGCTGGTTGAAATGCCGACAATCACGTCACCGCGATGGATAATGGCCGGCATGATAAATGTGCAAAGATCCGTACGGTCCACAACATTTACAGGCCGTCCAGCCCTGTTCGCGGCTTGCGCCACCTGGAGATCAAGTTCCGGGTCTCCAGAAGCGGCCACGATAAGATCGAATTGTGAGATTTTCTCCGGTTCGAAGCGTGCTTCAATTATGATAAGGAGGTTTTTTTCAGGATCGTCAGCAGAGCTCCCGTCCCGGGCAGTCAACTCCTGATAAAATTCAGGGTCAATCTCAGAGGCAAAAACATGCACGACCGCGCCTGCTTTCAGCAAGAGACGCGTCTTATTCAGCGCCATTGAGCCGCCCCCCACGACCAAACAAGACCGCCCTGCCAGATTCAGAAAGACGGGGAAATATTTCATGTTGTACTTTGAGTCAGTCACGGGTTACCTCGAATGGAAATCAGCACAGCGCTGAAAAAGCTGCTGGATGAATTGACTGGTCTTCGCCAGCAAAACATGGCTAAAAACTAAGGATG
>JAJFIO010000148.1 GCA_021774915.1 Alphaproteobacteria bacterium | reverse complement strand
TACCGAACTGGCGGCATCGGTCGGTCAGGTTGGTGATGCCCGCCTGTTATTGATGGCCAGCCTGCTTGTGTCTGATGAGTTGTCCGAGATGGTGGGGCGTATTGAGGCGCTCGAAGAGGAAATCGAGGAAATGCAGCGTGCAAATTTGGAAACCACGCGAAAAGCCAATAGCGCCGAGGCCAAGGTGGCGGATGTTCTGGAAGCGGCCGCCAAGCAGATTGAGGATGTCAGCGCACGGGTCGAGGCCACAACGAGATAATTTTTCGGGTATTGCCGTTCTGGGGCCAGCTACGATGTGCCCTGAGGCGCGGTTGTCTGAAGCGCCGTTTGCAGCTCGGCTTGGTACCTGCGCGCGGCGTCCAGAACTTCCCGTTGAAGATGATCGGCGATCACCCGAGCGTCTGCCTGCAATTGGCTGAGCGTGGGATCGTCGCCGCCGGACATGTTCGGCTGCAGGGTATAGGTGGCGTCCAACATATTGCCGACCGGCGTCACCACGACTTCCCAGGAGCAAGACACCTTTTTTTGAAAGAGCAAAGTCGTGAGGGCCTCGGCAACCAGTGCCGGATAAAGGGTCGAGCGCGCATAGAAAATAACCCGCGGGGGCCTGGCCACGGAGCCCGTTTTGTCCTCGTGCCCCTCGCATGACCAGCAGGGACGGAATTCCCGCAGTCGCATGAACGCCTGAACCAAAGGCGCGATCCCGGCCTCAATCGGATATCGCTCCCCTTCCGACGACATCTTTAGGAGCGCATGCTTACAATTCGGTGTGCATGCACAGGTGCAGTCAGGCGACTTATGGGGCCCGCACGGCACGTCACATCCGATGCATGGCCGACCGAGGTGATTCTGACTATCCAGAACGCGGGCAAGCTCTTCGCAATACCCCCGATATAAATCCATATCGGGCGTCAATCGCTCGATACGCATCGGCTTTCTCCCTGTTATCGTCGATCACAGTGCTCGTAGTTTTAGAATATAATAACCCTATTAATAACCTGTATATAATATGGTCGTTTCAGCGAGGGCGCCTCATATCAACTTCCCAATTCCGCTTGTAACACGCTGATTCTTATGGCAGAATCCAGGTGCTTTGCCGCTAAGGCACAAGGTTATCAGGGCTCTGCGGGCTTTGAAGTTAAAGTCTTTCATCTTCCCATTGCCGTCACCGGGGGAACGGCCTATTTTAATACATGGTGGTTGCTGCTGAGTGCGTCAGGGAATCGTTTCCCAGGGACCTTAAAATTCTCATAGGGAGCTGTCCCTGCCTTGGGCCCTGGTCTTTGGCACACGGCGCCCACCTGGTTAACCAGGTTCTATGGGGATACATTTTCCCAACGGCTCGTGTGGCGCCACTGTTTGTTTTTGTCGGGGTGCAGTTATGAGCGAGCCATCATCTCAACCTCCTTGCGGAGATAAGGCGGCTCTCCGACAGTGGGCGAAGCAGGTGCGCGCCGCTTTGGCGGATCGCGCCGCACAACAGGCGGCACGCGCCGTTGTGCAGATCTTCGCGCAAGTCATCACTCTGCAAAAAAAACAGATCGTCGCAGGCTATTGGCCGTATTTAACCGAACTGAGCTGCGTACCGCTGCTCGAATGGTGCAAAGCCCATGGAGGCGACTGCGCCTTGCCGGTGATGGTGAGGCGAGAGCGCTCTCTTTTCTTCCGGCATTGGGCACCGGGCGTGCCATTGCAGAGTGGAGCTTATGGAATTTGCGAACCTTTGGAATCCGCACCCATCGTCAGGCCTGACGTGGTAGTGGTGCCGCTTCTGGCATTTGATCGGGCTGGCCACCGGCTTGGATATGGACACGGCTATTATGACCGGACTCTCGGTGCTTTGCGAAAGCAGGGGCAGGTACTTGCCGTGGGACTGGCTTTTGCGGGGCAGGAGGTTGAGGGATTATTGCCAAAAAATTCTCATGATCAGCCGCTCGACTGGATTTTGACTGAACGCGAAGCCCATCGCGTCATGAGTTAGGACACTTCATGCGAATCTTGTTTTTAGGCGATCTCATCGGCCGCGGTGGCCGTGAAGTGGTATTCGAGCATTTGCCGACATTGAGAGGCAAGCGCGATATCGATTTCGTCATTGCTAATTGCGAAAACGCGGCCGGAGGGGCAGGTGTAACGCGGGTCATATGTGATGACTTGTTCGCCGCCGGTGTCGATGCGCTGACCAGCGGCAATCACGTTTGGGATCAACACGAAGTGTTTGATTTCATAGACGATGAGCCGCGCCTGTTGCGCCCGATGAATTATCCGGCTCTCACGCCAGGGCGCGGTGTTTCACTGCTCACCGCGCGCAGTGGCGAGAGAGTGATGGTGATGAATGCCATGGGGCAGGTTTTTATGCCCGTCGCTATGGACGATCCCTTTGCTGCCATTGAAGCTCAGCTGAGTCAGTGTCCGCTGGGCGAAGTGGCGGATGCTGTGGTGATCGATTTTCATGGCGAAGCCACATCGGAGAAAATGGCCATGGGGCATTTTGTCGATGGACGCGCCTCACTGGTGGTGGGCACGCATACCCACGTGCCGACGGCTGATTGTCAGATCCTGCCGGGGGGTACGGCCTATCAGACCGATGCCGGTATGTGCGGCGATTT
>JAJFIO010000147.1 GCA_021774915.1 Alphaproteobacteria bacterium | reverse complement strand
TTTCACCAAAGCGCCCGAATTTGAGTTCGGCGGCTTTGCCGAAGTCTCCGTCGGCAATCTTGATTATTTCAACGCCAAAGGCGCGCTCACCGGCCCCGTTGTCGAAGACAAAGTGGCGGCGCGCATCAGCGGCTTTTACACCAAGCGTGATGGCTACATCACCAATGTCACCAACGGCAATGATCTCAATGACCGGGATCGCTGGGGCTTGCGTGGCAATGTCCTCTTCACCCCCAATGAAAATCTCGATATTCGCCTGATTGTCGATTATTCCGAAGCCGATGAGCTGTGCTGCGCAGCGCCGGCGCGGGTCAACGGCCCAACCGATGCCATCCTCGGCGGCTTGGGTGGCACGGTATTGGCTGGAAGTGATTTCTTCCAACGCAATGTCGCCATCAACACTGATCCGATCAGCAAGGGCCAGGATTGGGGCGCGTCGCTTGAGATCAACTGGGATCTGGGCGGTCATACATTAACCTCCATCACCGCCTATCGTGATTATGAGTTCTTCAGCACCATTGATGCGGACTTTACGGATATTCAATTCCTTCCCGTCAACAGCCGGGATGTTAATCAAAACGCCTGGACGCAAGAGCTGCGGATCGCCAATAACGATCCGGGTAGATTCTCTTATGTCGCGGGCTTCTATTACTTCACGCAAAACCTGGATTTGGACGAAAAGCTTCGCTTTGGACCACTCAGCAATGCATATTTGACTGCCACACTTGGAGCAATCGGCGTACCATTTGCACCTTTAATAATTCCGTTTGATCTGTTCCCTGATGGTGCCGGCGCCAATGACTTCCATGAACAGGATCACGAAGCCTGGGCGGTTTTTGCCCAAGGGGCTTTCGATGTCACGGACCGCTTGACCTTCACCGGCGGGGTCCGTTTCACCAAAGAAGATAAAACTTTGTCATCGACTTTCACGGAAATTCCCGATGGCGGTGTTCCCTTCCTTCTTCCAGTTCCGTTTCCGCCATTCGCTTTACCTCTTAACTCATTCGATACATTTGATGCCGTTGCACCGCGTAGCGACTTTGCCTCAAAGCTCAGTGATGAAAAGGTGACCGGCACAGCCAAGGTTTCCTTTGAAGTGACGCCTGACGTTCAGACGTTTGTCTCCTATAGCCGTGGCTTTAAATCAGGCGGCACCAATGTCGCGAGAGTGGGGCCGACCGCCAGCTTTATTTTCGATGCAGAAACGGTCAACTCTTATGAAGTCGGCATCAAAAGTGAGTGGTTCGAAAATCGTCTGCGGCTCAACATCGCGGGCTATTATGCCGTATATAATGACTTCCAGGATTCGACCTTTGTCGGCACCGGATTCCTGGTCCGCAATGCCGGTAAAGTTGATGCCCACGGCGTGGAAGTTGAAGCCCTGGCCCAGCCCACGGACTGGCTAACCCTGGATGGCACCGCGACCTATCAAAAGATCGATTTCGGCAGCTTCCGCTCAGGCCCTTGTCCTGCGGGTCAAATTCCTGATGGCGACATCCCAGGAACTTGTAATATTACCGGTAACAATGTCACCAATGCGCCGCGCTATACGCTTCATGGCGGCGCCACCATTGAGCAGCCCATTGGGCCGGTCACGGGTTTCCTGCGCGGTGAAGCCACATATCGTAGCAAGCAGGACACCGACGCCACCAACGATGCCGCCTTCAAGCAAGAAGGCTATACGCTGGTGAACTTGCGCGGCGGCATCCGCAGCCCTGATGGCGATTGGGAACTCACCGCCTGGGCCAGGAATCTCACCAAGGAAGAATATATCTATCTTGGCTTTAACGGTGTGTTGCAGACGGGCAAAGCTTATGCTTATCCCAATGAGCCGAGAACATACGGCGTGACCTTGCGCACCAATTTCTAAAAAAAGGTCCGTACACTCACGGCAAAAGCCGGGATGCGGAAACGCATTCCGGCTTTTTCTTGCGTGTTCACTCCTCTCACTTCCATGTCATTCCCGCGAACGCGGGAATCCATATCTCCGTACCAAGATGGATATGCCCATGGATCCCCGATCAAGTCGGGGATGACAAGGGAAATGGTGCCATTCCCAAATCCCACTTTGTCATTCCCACAAAAGTGGGAATCCATGGGGCCTGTGCGTCAAACTGATGCGCACAGATGGATCCCCGATCGCGCTCGGCTTGTGCCTCGCTTGCCGAGGATGACGCAGAGAGAAGGTCACCCCTCACCTTACTGAGTGTTTCCCGGCCAAGCGTCAGCGCGAGCCGGGATCCAGGGCAGTCAACCAACACCAGAGCGTTTAGCTCTGGACCCCGGCGCGAAGGCCGGGGAACGCATCCCCTAACCCAAAATGGCACGAGAGCCCGCCGGGCTTGCGCGGCTGTCAAACCTTAGGCTATGGACAGGGGAATATTTTTCAGACCAGACAAAGGGGTTCATCCATGCCCAAAGCCATCCTCCAGCGCGATCATGAAATCATCACCGGCGCCATCGCCTATACCAGCAAGAAGCCGGAGCGGATGGATCAGGAGCGCGGCCGCGAATTTTTCAATATCACCAAGCACTCAGACGGCCACCGCACCTGCGTCGCCCATTGCGAAATTGACGATGCGCCCAGCGTCATGCGCGATATCACTTACAGCCTCGATCAGGATTGGATGCCTACGGATTGCTTTGTACGCATTTCAGTGGGCGACAGGTTTATGGGCTCAGGCTGGTTCCGCTTTGACCCCAAATTTGCGACATGCGAAACCTTTACCGCGCTAGAGGGGCGCGTCTCGCAACGCATGGATCTTGATACCCCGCTGGTGAGTTTCCAGAATCACGCCATCGCCTGCGACGCCTGGCACTTGCGGCAATATGATCTGTCAAAAGGTCCCGGCACGCACGTCATCAATCCGCTCTTGCTGTCATCCCCTGACCACCGCGGCGCGACAGGCCCCATGCTTTTTTCCATCGGTATGGGTATCGAATATGTCGGGGAAGAAAAAATGACGGTTCAGGCGGGCACGTTCGACGCGCTGCATTTTCGCTTCGTCTCATCACCCGGCCTGCCGCAGGAGCACCCCCTCTATGACATCTGGTGCACCAGTGACGGCGAGTATCTTTTTCTACGCGCTGAAGTCGGCGGCTATATGATGACAGCCTATGAGCTTGTGGAGTTGAAAAGAGTCGTTTTCGGGTAGGCCGTTTCTCGATATTATTCGGCCCACGCCGTATGCGTCGTCACCGCCCCCTTCATCATTCCTGCCAAAACAGAGCTTCGGTTTCAGTTTATGCAACGCCATAAATTGGGCACTTATCCCCGATTGAACTCGATTTCAAAATTTCCATCGCCCCTGACTTATCCCATGCGCGTACATGTATCATTGCGCCGCAATGCGGCAGTTTTCTGCGCGTGCGCTGAGGGGATAAGTTTTCTTGAGGTTTGTGACAGCGCGCCTTATCCCCGATTGCGTACAAAGTGACCCGGCCCGCGCGCGATCAGAACGCCATCCGCGATCCCGCCACGTACCTGCAATGTACCAGAATCGCGCAAAAAAGAGGTGTTTGGACCAATCCACGGGGGGAGTTATCCCCTTTAATCGAGCACCAATCCGCCGCTGATATTTGTGGTGGTTCCGGTCATGGAAACGGCAGCGTCGGAACATAAAAAGGCGACCGTTCTGGCCACCTGATCCGCCGTTGCATACGCGCCCAAGGGCACGATGGCTTTCAAGTCTTCATGTTGCTCTGGCGTCAATCTGTCGAGCATGGGCGTCGCCACAGGCCCCGGCGCCACGCAATTGACGCGGATGCCGTCCGCCGCCCATTCTTTGGCCAAATAGCGGTTCAGATTGATGATCCCCGCCTTGGCCGCCGCATAGGCCGCGCCAGACAAGGCCGAGCCGCCGTTCAGCCCATTGGTAGAGGAGCATAAGATCAAGACACCGCGCGTTTTCTTGAGGCAAGGATAGACATGCTTGGCGATCAAAAAGCATGATGTGAGGTTCACTTCCAACCCTGTACGCCAGTCTTCAAGCGTCATCTCAGCCAGCGGCCCCACGCCGACCATGCCCACCATATTGACGGCAAAATCAATACCGCCAAAAGCTTTCGTGGTTTCGTCAATGGCGCGGGCAACGTCGTCTTCGGACACCGGGTCCATGGCGAGA